>CBDUBW010000356.1:0-1500 GCA_965365485.1 uncultured Aquisediminimonas sp. | reverse complement strand
AGCGCCTTGATCAGCGCACGCGCTTCGCCTTCAAGCGCCGACAGCGCGGCCTGGCACTCCGCCGCATGGGCTTCAGCGGGTTCTCGAGCCGCAGAGGCGGCGTCACGCGCAGCATCGGCCTCGGCGATGGCCGCCCGCGCCGCCTTGGCGCGGGCGGCTGCGGCCTCGCGCGAATGACGTGCAGTATCGCGTGCAGCGATGAGCGGGGCCTGCTCGCCCAGCGCGGCACGTTCACGATCGAGCCGTGCCTGATCAGCGCGGGCACGATCGGCGCGCGCCGAGGCAGCCGCGATTGCCGCGTCCGCAACGCGCAACTCAGCCTGTTCGCGAGCTTGTGCGGTCAGGGCCTGCGCAAGCGCGAGTTCGGCATCGCGCACTGCGTTCTCCGCTTGCGCCGTGCGCGCGACTTCACCCGGAAGTTTCGCTTCGGCCTCGGCGATCCGCACCGTCAGCGCTTCAGCTTCCTCAGCCAGCCGGGCGAGCGCTTCGGTGGCATCATGGGCAAGCTGCCCCTCACGCGCGCTATCGCCGGCAAGCCTTTCGGTCTGCGCCGCCAGCTCGGCGATGCGGCGGTCGAGCGCGGTGCGCTCGGCGGCCAGCTGCGCGACGCGGTGCGCGGCTGCGGTCGCGGCATCTCGTGCGGCCTGCGCCGAGGCACGTAGATTGGCGAGATCGTCAGTCGCCTTCACCTGCCACGCCGCTGCCGCGCGCTGTGCTTCGGCGGCTTCGGAAACGGCAGCTTCAGCCTTTGCCGCATCAGCGCGCGCGGCCTCTGCGGCAGCGGCAGCATCGCGCCAGCGCGCGTAGATCAGGCGGGCTTCCGCCGTTCTGATCTCGCCGGACAATTTGCGATAGCGCTCCGCCGCCTTGGCTTGTCGCCTAAGCGCGCCAGCGCGCTGCTCCATATCGGCAAGGACGGTATCGAGCCGTTCGAGATTGGTCTCGGTCGCGCGCAGCTTCTGTTCGGCATCCTTGCGGCGGACGTGCAGGCCCGCGATCCCCGCCGCTTCCTCGAGCATAGCACGCCGTTCGGCCGGCTTTGCGGCGATGATCGATCCGATCCGGCCTTGCGAGACCAGGGCCGGAGAGTGCGCGCCGGTCGCCGAATCTGCGAAGATCAGCGCGACATCCTTGGCGCGCACGTCGCGGCCGTCGATGCGATAGGCGGACCCGGCGCCGCGCTCGATACGCCGGACGACCTCGAGATCCTGCTCGTCATTGGCGGCGTTGCGCTCTGCCAGGATCGAGACTTCCGCAAAGTCGCGCTGCGGACGCCTGGCAGTCCCCGCGAAAATCACATCGTCCATCGCGCCGCCGCGCAGCGATTTCGCGCTGCCTTCGCCCATCACCCAGCGGATCGCCTCGAGCAGATTTGATTTGCCGCAGCCATTGGGTCCGACGATGCCGGTCAGTCCGCGTTCGATGCGCAGTTCGGCAGGCTCGACGAAGCTTTTGAAGCCCGACAGCTTGAGCCGCTTGATCCGCAACAGCCGCCCTCCC
>CBDUBW010000355.1:0-1513 GCA_965365485.1 uncultured Aquisediminimonas sp. | reverse complement strand
GCATGACGATGCCGTGATTCTTGGCCCCGCCCATCGCCTGCACGCGCTTGCCCGCTGCGACGCCGCGTTGATAGACATAGTGGGCAATATCGGACGAGCCGACAAAGCTCACGGCGGCAATCGCGGGATGATCGAGGATTGCATCGACCATTTCCTTGTCGCCGTGAACGACCTGACAAATGCCTTCGGGCAAGCCGGCCTCGAGAAAAAGTTCGGCGAGGCGCACGGGAACGCTCGGATCGCGTTCGCTCGGCTTGATGATGAAGGCGTTGCCCGTCGCGATTGCCACGCCCGACATCCACAGCGGAATCATCGCCGGGAAGTTGAACGGCGTGACGCCCGCGCCGATCCCTAATGGCTGACGCATCGAATAGACATCGATGCCCGGGCCTGCGCCTTGAGTATATTCGCCTTTGAGCGCGTGCGGAATACCGCAGCAGAATTCGATGACTTCCAGCCCGCGTTGTATGTCGCCCTTGGCATCTGCGATGACCTTGCCATGCTCGGCCGAGAGCATGTGCGCCAATTCGTCCATGCGGGCTTCGACAAGCGCCTTGAAGTTGAACATGACGCGTGCGCGCCGTTGCGGATTGACCGCGGCCCAGGCTGGCTGCGCTGCCAGCGCCGCCTTCACCGCCGCATCGAGCACCGCCGCGCTGCCTAGCGCAACCTGCGCTTGCACGACGCCGGTATTGGGATCGAAGACATCGCCGGCTCGACCGCTTGCAGGGGCGCCGCCTGAAATGAAATGGTCGATCTGCCGCATCGCCGAATGTCCTCGATCCTTGACTCGCGGCCAGCCTTTGCGCGCCGCACGGCTATGGTGCAACCCCCGGTGACATGCCGCCAAGCCTGCTTATAACGAAGGGATGGCAACAGCGGAATCGACCGGAGCCCTGAGCGACGCGCTGCTCATACTCGGCGCGGCCGGCATCGTCATTCCAGCCTTTGCGCGCTTCCGGATCACTCCGATCATCGGCTTCATCCTGGTCGGGATGCTCGTCGGGCCGTTCGGGCTAGGAGCGCTTACAGACACGTTTCCAATGCTGAGATGGGTCACGATCAGCGAACCCGAGCGCATCGAGCCGTTTGCGGAGCTTGGCATCATTCTGTTGCTGTTCTCCATCGGCCTTGAACTGTCGTTCAAACGGTTATGGCAGATGCGTGGATCCCTGATTGGGTTTGGCGCGACCGAGCTCATCGGAGGTGCGCTACTGATCGGCATCCCGCTCGCGCTCCTTGGCGAAAACAAGACCGCCGCGCTCGGCCTCGGACTCGCGCTCGCACTTTCGTCAACAGCGTTGGTGTTGCCGATCTCGGGCACGACCAGTCCGGTGGGAAGGCTTGCGCTGGCCATGTTGCTGTTCGAGGATTTGGCGCTCGTACCGATCATTTTCCTACTCGGCGCTCTCAGCCCAGGCGCGGTGGCGGGTGTTGAGGGGTTGCTCGGCACGCTTGGTATGGGGGTGCTCATAGTCGGCGCCATGATGCTTCTTGGGCCCTTCGTGCTGCC
>CBDUBW010000354.1:0-1519 GCA_965365485.1 uncultured Aquisediminimonas sp. | reverse complement strand
GCCACCGCCACCGCCTCGTCGCGCTTGTGCATCGTCGCGTTGCACAGCCCGAACTCGACCACCGGGCACAGCTTGGACAGAAAGCGCGCGTCCGATGTGCCGCCAGTCGTTGAAAGCTCCGGCACGATGCCAGTCTCTGCCGTGATCGCCTCGGAGACGAGGGCGCTCAGCGGTCCCGGCGGGGTCAGAAACGCCTCGCCCGATATCCGCGCCAGCAGCGTCCCGCCTTCGCCCTCCACGATCTCGCGGATGCGCGCCACCAGCTCCTCGCCGCAATGCAGGTCGTTGAAGCGAATGCTCAGCCGCGCCTTGGCCTCCGGAGGGATGACGTTGGTCGCCGGGTTGCCGACTTCCAGATCGGTGACTTCGATGTTCGAAGGCTGAAACCACTCGCTGCCTTCGTCCAACCGGATCGCGTCGATCGCCGCGAGGATGCGCACCAACTTCGGGATCGGATTGTCGGCGAGGTGGGGGTAGGCGACATGCCCCTCGCTCCCCGCGACCGAAATCCACATATTGACGGAGCCGCGCCGCCCGATCTTCACCGTATCGCCCAGCCGCGCCACCGATGTCGGTTCGCCGACCAGGCAGAGATCGGGGATGAGATCGCGCGCGCGCATCGTCTCGATCAGCGCCTGCGTGCCGTGGATCGCAGGGCCTTCCTCGTCGCCGGTGATGATCAGGCTGATCCGCCCCGCGCTCGTCTCGGGCACGGCCGCCACGAACGCCGCGATCGCCGACTTCATATCGACCGCGCCGCGCCCGTAGAGCAGGTCGCCGCGCACCTCGGGTTCGAACGCCCCGCTCGTCCACCCCTCGCCCGGCGGCACCACATCGAGATGGCCCGCGAACGCGAAATGCCTACCAGTTCCGCGTGTCGCGAGCAGGTTCTCGACCGGACCGTCGGGCGGTTCGCCGTCGATGCTGCGCCAGACGTTGAAGCCTTTCGCCACCAGCGCCGCCTCGAGCACGTCGAACACCGCCCCACGCGCGGGCGTCACGCTCGGCGCGGCGATCAGCGCCTTGGCGAGGTCGAGAACTTCGGACATAGATCGGCTATGCCCAAGATCGATCTCGACGCAATCCCGCAGACCAACGCTACCGGCTATCCCGCGCCTTTCGACGCGCCCGTGCAGGGCCGCTGGTACCGCCGCCTCGCGCCGGTCACGGGGCTCAGCGACTTCGCGGTCAGCCACGTCACGCTCAAGCCCGGCGCCTGGTCGTCACAACGTCATTGGCACGATGGCGAGGACGAGATGGTGATCATGATCTCAGGCGAGGCAGTGCTCATCGAGGATGACGGCCGCCACGACGTCAAGCCCGGAGACGTGATCGCCTGGCCCAAGGGCAGCACCAACGGCCACCATCTGATCAACGAAAGCGATAGCGACTGCGTGTTCGTCGCATTGGGGGGCGGCAAGAAATACGATACCGGCGGCGGCTATTCGGATATCGACATGCTCTTTACCGCCGATGGCCGCTATACGACAAAGGACGGCACACCCTATCCGGCCAAGCG
>CBDUBW010000353.1:0-1521 GCA_965365485.1 uncultured Aquisediminimonas sp. | reverse complement strand
CATCGCCTTCGAGACGCTGAACCGCATGGCTTCTCCGCCCGCTGTCGAGGGGCGCGTCATGATGATCGTCGCCGGCATCGGCATCGTCATCAACGCTGGCACCGCGCTCCTGTTCATGCGCGGCCGGCATCACGACCTTAACATCCGCGGCGCGTTCCTGCACATGGCGGCCGACGCGTTGGTGAGCCTCGGCGTCGTGATTGCCGGCGGCCTGATCCTGCTGAGCGGTGAGCGCTGGATCGATCCCGTCACCAGTCTCGTGATCGTGCTGGTGATCGCCTGGGGGACCTGGGGCTTGCTCAAGGACAGCGTGAAACTGAGCCTCAATGCCGTGCCCGCGCACATCGACGAGGCTGCGGTGCGCGCCCATCTCGCCGGGCTAGCGGGCGTGGCGCGGGTGCATGATCTCCACATCTGGCCGATGAGCACCACCGAGGCGGCGCTGACCGCGCACCTGGAAATGCCCGGCGGACATCCGGGCGACGCGTTCTTGCACGATCTTGCGCACGATCTCGACCACCGGTTCGGTATCGGCCATGCGACGGTGCAGGTCGAAACCGGCCCCCACTGCGAGGCGAAGCACGCCTAGGGCGCGATGTCGAAGTGCATCACGTCCTCGCGCGTCCCCAGCTTGGTGTAAAGCGCGACCGCGGGCTCGTCTCCGTAATCTGCCTGAACGTATACCACCCACGCGCCGATCTCGCGCGCTATGGCGCGAAGTTCGGCGATCAGGGCTTCCGCAATCCCCTGCCGGCGATGAGCTTCAGCTACCGCCAGATCGTAGATATACATCTCGCTGCGCGGCTTCTCGAATTTCGGCAGGACGTAGGCGCTAAGTGCACCGGCCACCGCGTCCTCGGCAAATGCCGCAAGCTGGATGAAGCCTTCGCGGGCAAGCAGCTTCGACAGGTAAGCGTCGTCAGGCTGCGCAGAGAGGTAGCTCTGGGCATCCTCGAATGCGTCGGCATAGAGCGCCAGCACCGCGCGCATCGGCCCGAGGTCGTCGGGGCCGAGGCGGCGGATGGGGTGCGCGGTCAGGCCGCCGCTTCCTTGCCCTTCTTGCTCGAAACAACCCGCACCGGGTCCTTGCGGCCCTCGACCACGTCCTTGTCGACCACGATCTCGGAGACGTTCTCCATGTCGGGCAGGTCGAACATCGTGTCGAGCAGAATGCCCTCGACGATCGAGCGCAACCCGCGCGCGCCGGTCTTGCGCTGGATCGCGCGTTCGGCGATCGCCTTGAGCGCGTCCACGGTGAAGGTCAGCTCGACATCCTCAAGCTCAAACAGCTTGGCGTACTGCTTTGCGAGCGCGTTTTTCGGCTCGGAAAGGATCTGCACCAAGGCTTCGACATCCAGGTCGTTGAGCGTGGCGATCACCGGTAGGCGGCCGACGAACTCGGGAATCAGCCCGAACTTGAGCAGGTCCTCCGGCTCGCACTTCTGGAGCAGCTCGCCCACCCGCCGCTTGTCCGGATCGGCGACGTGGGCGCCAAAGCCGATCGAGCGCTTCTGCAGGCGG
>CBDUBW010000352.1:0-1537 GCA_965365485.1 uncultured Aquisediminimonas sp. | reverse complement strand
CGCCGAACCAGCCGTTGCCGATGTGGTAGGGCAGACTCAGCGCCGAATAGCGGATGCGCGCCGGGAACAGCTCGACGAGCAGCGCGGCGATCGGGCCGTAGGTCATCGTCACCGGCACCAGCATCGCGACGAGGATGGCGATCGCAACCGCCAGCACGGCCAACGCCGCGATCCACCACCGTGCCCCGATCCCCATCGCCGCTGATTGACGCGGGCCGGGGGCCGTTGCAAGGGGCGCCATGCCCGGCAGCGCGACCGACCCCTTCAAGTTCAAGCGGCGCGGTATCTTGTTCGTGGTCTCGTCGCCGTCGGGCGCGGGCAAATCGACGATTTCGCGCATGCTGCTCGCAGCCGATCCCGGGCTCGAGATGTCGGTTTCGGCGACGACGCGGCCAATGCGTCCCGGAGAGGTCGACGGCAAGGATTACCACTTCGTCGATCTCGACCGCTTCCGGGCGATGATTTCGGACGGTGAGTTCCTCGAATGGGCGCATGTTTTCGGGCATCGCTACGGCACACCGCGTGGGCCCGTCGAGACGGCGCTCAAAGAAGGCCGCGACGTGCTGTTCGACATCGACTGGCAGGGCGCGCAGCAGCTTTACCAGCTCGCGGGCGGCGACGTCGTCCGCGTCTTCATCTTTCCGCCGTCGATGGACGAGCTCGAACGCCGCCTGCGCGCGCGGGGGACCGACAGCGAGGAGGTGATCACCGCGCGGATGTCGCGGGCCGCCGCCGAGATCAGCCACTGGGACGGTTACGATTACGTGCTGGTCAACGACGATGTCGATGCCTGCTTCGACGCGGTGCGGACGATCCTGCGATCGGAGCGATTGAAGCGCAACCGGCAGACCGGGCTGATCGGGTTCGTGCGGAGTTTGACGAAGCAGGCCTGAGGGGATGACCGTCTCTAGCGCGAGTTCTTCATTGGCGTTCATACTCGCGCCAAGCCGCTAAGACGCCAAGGGATTGAAGCGCTTCGATCATCCGCGCGAAGTGCCCTAAATCGCAACTCGAAAGAACGCGCTCCGCGCGTTGGGCCGATCCGAACTCTTGGCGGCTTGGCGGCTTGGCGCGAGTAGAACGCAAGTTGGGCGATTGCCGCGCGGGCGGTGCTATGGCACCACTCGGAATATACAGGAAGGGCTTGGCATGTTCAGGATCATCATCGGCGCCGTCGTCGGCGGGTTCGTGCAGTTCATCATCGGCGCGATTGCCTGGGCGACGCCGTTGCGACGGCTGGCGTTTAATCATGTGAAGCTGCCCGCCGCGGCCGCCGATATGCAGGCAGCGTTGGCCCGCAACCTGACTGAAACCGGAACGGGCACCTACTTCATTCCCTCGACCTCTCCAGAAACCGCTGAAACCACCGTGATGCTCGGCAAGGGGCCTGTGGCGCTGGTCATGTTCAACGCCAGCGGCTTCCCGCCGATGAGCCCCTCGGCGCTGATCACGGGCCTGGTGCTCTCGATCTTCATGATGTTTCTGCTGGGCGCAGCGCTTTCGATGATCGACGGCTTCGCGCGGCGGATGCGCGCGC
>CBDUBW010000351.1:0-1549 GCA_965365485.1 uncultured Aquisediminimonas sp. | reverse complement strand
ACAAGGTCGAAAGGTAGCGGAAGCCGGTGTCGCACAGGATGGTGACGATGGTGTGTCCGGGGCCCATCTGCCTTGCCAGCGCCACTGCCCCGGCGACGTTGATTCCGCTCGAAAGGCCGAGACAGAGCCCCTCTTCGCGAAGCAACCGCCCGACCCAAGCGAGGCCTTCCTCATCCGAAATCCGGAACTGCGTGTCGATCGGCGCGCCGTCGATGTTGGCCGTCACCCTACTCTGACCAATACCTTCGGCGACGCTGCTGCCTTCGGCTTTAAGCTCCCCGTTCGCAAAATAATTGTAGAGCGCGGCGCCGTGCGGATCGGTCAGCGCGATGGTGACGTCTTCGCGCTTGGCTTTGAGCCCGAGCCCGACCCCGGCGATCGTCCCGCCGGTTCCTGCCGCACAGGTGAAACCATCGACCTTGCCTTCTGTCTGCGCCCAAATTTCTTCCGCGGTGCCGTGGATATGCGCCTTGCGATTGGCGATGTTGTCGAACTGATTGGCCCAGACCGCGCCCGGCGTGTCTTCGGCGATGCGGCGCGAGGTGTGGACGAAATGCCCCGGATTGGCGAACGGCGCGGGCGGCACCAGCACCAGCTCCGCTCCCAACGCACGGAGCGTATCCATCTTCTCCTTCGATTGGTTGTCGGGCATGACGATAACCGTCCTGTAGCCCTTGGCGTTGGCGACGAGCGCCAGCCCGATCCCGGTATTGCCCGCCGTTCCCTCGACGATCGTGCCGCCGGGCTCGAGCGTGCCGCGGCTTTCCGCATCCTCGACGATGAAAAGAGCCGCCCTGTCCTTTACCGAGGCGCCGGGATTGGCATATTCGGCCTTGCCGTAAATCTCGCACCCTGTTTCGGCCGAAGGACCGATGAGTTTTAACAGCGGCGTATTGCCGATCGCGTCGAGAAGGCCCCGCGCGGCGGGTTGGGGAGCGGATAGCATGATCGCGCTCCTAGCGCGGGGCGCTGCCCGCTCGCAACCGGCGCCTTTCGAACCGAGAGACGACAAGATCCTCCCCAACGAGTTGGGGAGGATCTTGGGTTGGAAGTTCAGTGAGTTCAGTGGGTCGCGGCATCTTTGCACGCAAATCCCCATTTTCTGTAGCGGGAGTGTGCCTGCGGGCACGGATGCGAGCAGCGTGTGAGCGCGGCCCGTCGCGAAAAGGATCGTGAAAACGAGGGTCAAGCTGAGGATGTAATCCATCCCGCAACTCTACGGGGTTTTTTCCTTTTCGTCGAATGTCTTCTTACTTTGTTTCACGTAGAGAATTCCTAACCTACGTTGCCCGACGATCATGAAGCTTCGGGATCAGCGGCAGCAGGTCGCGCGCGAGAAAGCCTGTCTTGCCGATGTCCCGCGCGCAGATTTTTCCGGCCTCGGCATGAATCCAGACGCCCCAGGCGGCGGCCCCCAGCGGCGGCGTCCCCCTCGCCAGCAGACCGCCGATCACGCCCGCCAGGACATCACCTGAGCCACTCGTAGCGAGACCTACGCAATCGCTCTCGTAAGCCAGCGTGTCGCCATCCGGGCCGGCAATGACCGTGC
>CBDUBW010000350.1:0-1552 GCA_965365485.1 uncultured Aquisediminimonas sp. | reverse complement strand
GGCGGGCGTGCCTCCGCGGTGAGGTTGGCCGATGGCAGTCTGCTCGAGGCCGACCACATTGTTTTTAACGGCGATCCGCAAGCCATCGCCCGCGGCAGGCTGGGTGCCGGCGCGATGCATGCAGTCGCACCGATGCCGGCGGAGAAGCGATCTTTCTCCGCGCTCTGCTGGCAGATCGAAGGTGCGACCAGCGGCTTTCCTCTCGTCAGGCATAATGTATTATTTTCAAGCGATTATGCCGCAGAGTTCGCAGCACTCCGCAGGGGCGATCTGCCGCCCGAGCCAACGCTCTACGTCTGCGCGCAGGGTCGAAGCGCCGATGCTGCGGTAGCGCCGCCCAGCGATCGCATGTTGGTCATTGCCAACGCCCCCGCACATGGCGACACTGCACCGCTGAGCCAAGGAGAGGTTGAGCGATGGACGCGAACGATGCTGCAGACGCTCGCGCGCCACGGCCTGGACATCGCCCCCTCCGCGATAGCGACGACGACGCCGAGCGATTTCGAAACGCTCTTCCCGGCGACCGGCGGAGCGCTTTACGGGCGAGCGTCGCACGGATGGAGAGCGTCGTTCCAACGTCCGGGAGCGACGACGCGCATCCCCGGCCTGCACCTGGCGGGCGGCGCGACTCATCCGGGGGCGGGCGTGCCGATGGCGGCCTTATCGGGCGCGCAGGCGGCGGCGCAAGTGATGGCCGCCCGCGCTTCGACGCCGCGGTTCCACCCGGCGGCTATGCCTGGTGGTATGTCGATGCGCTCAGCGAAGACCGCCGCTTCGGACTGACCGTCATCGCCTTTATCGGCAGCGTTTTTTCGCCCTATTATCACTGGCGCGCGCGGCGCGATCCGCAGGATCATGTCGCGATCAACGTCGCGCTCTATGGCGGCCACGGCGGCTGGGCGATGACCGAGCGCGGTCGCGCCAGCCTCGCGCGCGACGCCTCGGCGCTGGCGATCGGGCCGAGCGCGCTGCATTGGGACGGCGATTGCCTGCGTATCGATGTGGATGAGATCACCGCCCCTATCCCTTCGCGTATCCGCGGGACGATCAGGCTGCACCCGCGCGCACTCATCCCCAGCGCCTATCTGCTCGATGCCGAACGCAAGCACGTCTGGAGCCCGGTCGCGACTCGCGCGCGCGTCGAGGTCGATCTCGTCGACCCGTCGCTCAGCTGGCGCGGCGAAGGCTATTTCGATTCGAATATGGGCACCGAGCCGCTAGAATACGGCTTCAGCGATTGGCGCTGGTCGCGCGCGCACCTTCGTGAAGACAGCGTCGTCTTCTATGAAGGCAATCACCGAGACGGCAGTCCCTTCGCTTTGTCGTTACGTTTCGATAGCAACGGCCGCGCCGAAGAGATTGAAATGCCACCGGACGTTGTCCTCAGGAAAACCGGCTGGCGGATGCCCCGCCGAACGCGCGCCGATGCTGACTGGCCCGTAACGATCAGGCGGACCTGGGAGGATACGCCCTTCTACGCCCGAACCGCGCTCTCCGCGCGCATCTTCGGCCAGGCGGCGGACATGGTCCATGAGAGCCTGTCGCTCGATCG
>CBDUBW010000349.1:0-1565 GCA_965365485.1 uncultured Aquisediminimonas sp. | reverse complement strand
TCGCCTGCTCCTCCAGCGGAATCTTCAGATCCTGTTCCCAGAAGAACTTGGCGTCCGATAGTCGCGCCGCGAGCACTTTCTCATTCCCGGCGATCACCGCTGCGCCGCCGTCCGAAGCGTCGATATTGGCGGTGAGGATGAACGCGGGGGCGAGCGCGCCCGACGCGTCATTGCACACGAAATATTTCTGGTTCACGCGCGCTGTCAGCTGGATCACTTCCTGCGGCACTTCGAGAAACGCCGCATCGAAGCGCCCGAGCAAAGGCACCGGCCATTCGGTGAGACCGGCATTCTCCGCGACTAGGCCCTCATCCTCGACGAGCTTCAGCCCCGCCTCTGCGGCGACCTTCGCCGCGCCTTCGCGGATCAGCGCGCGGCGCTCGTCCTGATCGACGACGACGTGGCAGGCGCGAAGCTTTTCGACATAATCGTGCGCGCCGCCGATGGTGATGACGCCGGGATGGTGGAAGCGGTGGCCGAGCGTCTGATAGCCGCTGAGCACCCCGCCCGCCTCGCACGGCACGACGTCCTCACCCAGGATCGCCACGACGCCCTGCAACGGCCGCACCCAGCGCATGCTCTCGGTGCTGGCAGAGGCCGCACCCCAGCGCATCGACTTGGGCCAGGGGAAGGCGCGGACGATCGCGGGGATGGCTTCGGCGAGAACATTGGTAGTCGAACGGCCCGGCCTTTCGACCACCGCGAACCAAATGCCGCCGCGATCTTCGAGCTGGTCTTGCGCCAGCCCGGTCTTGCGCAGGAACCCTTCGAGCGCCTGCGCGGGGGCAGAGGTTTTGGGGCCCTTTGTCTCCTCACGCACCGACTGCGTTTCATCCGGCAAACCCTTCGCGATCAACGCCAATCTTCGCGGAGTCGCGTAGGTGATGACCTCCGCGGCGTTCAGCCCGGCCTTGGCGATTTCGTCGCCGAACAGCCGCGCAAGATCGGCGCGCGCCTTATCCTGCATCCGCGCGGGAATTTCTTCGGAGCGGAGTTCGAGGAGGAAATCAGGCACCGGCCCACCCGTTGCTCTCCATCCACCCGGCGCATGCCCCCTTCGCGAGATCGCGGACGCGGCCGATATAGCTGGCGCGTTCCTGCACGCTGATCACGCCGCGCGTCTGTAGCAGGTTGAACAGGTGGCTCGCCTCGATCGCCTGATCATAGGCGGCGAGTGGAATATCGGCCTCGATACAGCGCTTCGCCTCTGCCTCTGCTTTGGCGAAGCCATCGAAAAGCGCCGCAGTTTCAGCCACTTCGAAATTATACTTTGAAAATTGTTTCTCGTTTTCGAGAAAGACTTTGCCGTAGGTGACGCCGCGATCGTTGAACGCGAGATCATAGACGTTATCGACGCCCTGGATGTACATCGCCAGCCGCTCGAGGCCGTAGGTCAGCTCGCCTGCGACCGGTTTGCAATCAAAGCCGCCAACCTGTTGGAAATAGGTGAATTGCGTCACCTCCATGCCGTCGCACCAGACTTCCCAGCCCAGCCCCCACGCCCCGAGCGTCGGGCTCTCCCAATCATCCTCGACGAAGCGGATATCGTGGAGCAGCGGATCGAT
>CBDUBW010000348.1:0-1581 GCA_965365485.1 uncultured Aquisediminimonas sp. | reverse complement strand
CGTGAACCACGCCTCCAGGCCTTTGCGGACATAGCCGCCGCCCTGCCACAGAAATGCGTTTTTCGCGGTCTGCTGGCTGATCGTCGATCCGCCGCGCAGTCGCCGGCCCTTGTTGTTGTGCTGAACGGCCTTCGCGATGGCCTCCCGATCGAAGCCGTCATGCGTGCAGAACTTGCCGTCCTCGCCGGCGATGGCCGCGCGAGCCATGTTGGGGTCGATCGATGAAAGCTGCATCCAATCCTTCGTGATTGAACGACCTGCCGCGACGTCACCCAGCATCGTAAGCGTGAAGGGCGGTGGCACGAAGCGATAGACGACCACCCAAAGCACCGAAATCACGACAAACCAGACAATCAAGCGACCGAAAAACCAACCGATTCGAAATGGCAGGCTGCGATCCTGTTTGCGGGCCATGAGCGCCTCTACGCCGATAGGAGAAATGAAAAAGGTTGCCGAGCCCTTCGAAGGCCCGGCAACCCTTTGCATGGTCAGCGATCGGAGTGTTCCGATGCGCGGGAGACCATGGGCAGCCTAAGATTAGGCGCGCGTCTCCCGAACGAACTTATCCGACCTCTGTGCTGAACCATGAGACATCGGATCACCTCCTTTCGCGCTAGTTGAAGAGCCTGTGGCCACTGGGCCACGTCGACAACATGAGTCATCGGCCCACCGCAATCAAGAGATAAATTTCAGCTCCGGCAATCTTCTATGACACGCGTCAATTCTGGCCAGGCGGGGACGATCAGATCGGAGGTTCCTCTTATCGAAACGAGAAATCTGCCGCGGCTGAAGGCTAGCGCATCGAGCTGGCGATCGGTCGGCGAAAGTCTGGCAATCGCATAGCCCGGCTCGACCAGCGTCGGGTCGAGGGGATAGCTCTGCATGGCGGAAGTAGCGCGCAGCGTGAGCTGGGCCGGAGCCCCTGTTGGCGGGACGGCCTTTCGGCCGATGGTCAGACGTCTTTCCGGAAAGAAGCAGCGGACGAGCAATTCGGCATCGGCGCCGTCGACTCCGAAGGCCGCGACCGAGCCGCGATCCCCCAAGCGGTATGACCAATCGCCGGGCGAAGCGGGAAGATCTTCCCAATTGCTCGCGGCCGGCGAGGGAACGGGAGCAGGCTGCGTCTTGGGAGCTGGCGGCGGGGGGGGCGGGGCCGGAGGCGGAGATTTGGGCGAGCTGCATTGGACGAGAGCCAGGCTGGCGAGACAAAGGATGAGGCTACGCATCGCCTGCTATTGCCCGTCGTCGGTAGGGCGGGCAAGACTTGGCGATGCCCAAGATGCGCGCCGATCTGCTGCTCGTCGAGCGCGGCCTTGTGGAAAGCCGCGCTCGGGCGCAGGCTTTGATTCTGGCCGGACAGGTGATGACCGGCGGTCGCCGCGTCGACAAGGCGGGGCAGTTGCTCAGCCGGGACGCCGAGATCGGCTTGAAAGGTCGGGATCATCCGTGGGTATCGCGCGGCGGGATCAAGCTCGCGCACGGCCTTGCGCAGTTCGCTTGGGATGTCAGCGGCACAGTGGCGATCGATGTCGGCAGCTCGACCGGCGGGTTTACGGACGTGTTGCTGACGAAAGGCGCAGC
>CBDUBW010000347.1:0-1643 GCA_965365485.1 uncultured Aquisediminimonas sp. | reverse complement strand
TTCGCGCGTGATCTCGCCGCCCGCGTTCGGCACTGGACCCAAGGTGGACTGCTGCTGCGGAACAAGGGGCGCGATGCGCAGCCGGAGGACGTGCTCATCCTTGTCCGCAGCCGCGGGGAACTCGCGCGAACGATCGTCTCGATGCTCTACGAAGCCGGGGTCGAGGTGGCGGGAATCGACCGGCTTCGGCTCAACGCGCCGATTGCGGTGCAGGACCTGCTCGCTTGCATCCGCTTTGTCTTGCAGCCTGAAGACGATCTCAATCTCGCGGCCTTGCTGGTATCGCCGCTGGTCGGCTGGGATCAGGACAGACTCTACGAAGCGGGCAAGGGGCGCGAGCCAAAGCGCGTTCCGCTATGGCGGCATATCGGCGCGGTACGTCCCGCGGAGCTAAACATCATGTTGAGGATGGCGGACACGTCCACGCCTTATCGCTTCCTCGAAGCCATTCTTTCCGAAGAGATCGGGGGCCGGAAGCGGTTGATCGCGCGGCTGGGTGAGGAAGCGCGCGATCCGATCGAGGCATTGCTGAACGCCGCGCTCGATTTCGAACGCCAGTCGCCGCCCTCGCTGCAACTTTTCATCGATTGGTTCGATCGCGGCGATGTCGACATCAAGCGCGATGCGGCCAAGCCCGATGCGGCTGTGCGGGTGATGACCGTTCACGGTGCCAAGGGATTGCAGGCGCCGATCGTGGTGCTGGCGGATGCCGCGCACAGCTTTGAGCGGCGACCGCGTGGCAGCATCGATTGGCATGTCGGCGATGATCTGACGTTGCCGGTGTTTCGTCCGCGAAAGGCGATGCGCGCCGGGCCTCTCATCGATGCTGTCGACGAGGCCGATGCGCGTGACCTCGAAGAGCATTGGCGGCTGCTCTACGTCGCGATGACCCGCGCCGAGGAGCATCTTTTCATCGGCGGCGCTTCGTCGGCCAAGCCCGGCAAGCCGCTCGGCGAAACGGTGTGGCATGAGCGGATTGCGCGCGCGATGCGCGGTCTGGGCGCGGAAGAAGCTGCCGATGGTACGCTGCGCTTCGCCAAGGATGAGCCGATTCAGAAGCCGCGTAAGACCGCTGAAGCGCGCCGCCGCTGGGAAGGCCCGCTGCCGCAATGGCTGATCGACAAGGCCCCCGACGAGGCGCGACCGCCAAGACCGCTCGCGCCGTCCTCGGCCGAGGTCAGCGATGATGTCGCCGACCCGCCGCCATCGCCTGCCGAACGCGCTGCGGCGGAGCGCGGCCGGCTTCTGCACGGTCTGTTCGAACGTCTGCCCGTGATCGCTCCGGAGATGTGGCGCGAGGCGGCGTTGCGATGGCTGAAGCGCAATGGCGCGGCCGATCCGCGCGAAATCGCCGATCACGCGATCACGGTGCTCGATCATCCCGACTTCGCCGAGGTCTTCTCGCCCGATGCGCTGGCCGAGGCGCCGATCGCGGGCGTGGTCGAAGGCCGGGTGATCGCAGGCAGCGTCGATCGGCTGCTGGTCCGCGACAATGAGGTGCTGGTCGTCGATTTCAAGACCGGGCGGCGCGTGCCTTCCGCCGATGCTCTGCCGCGCGCGCATGTCGCGCAGATGGCCGCTTATGTCGCAGTGTTGGCCGGCATTTTCCCCGATCGCCCGGTACGCGCGGCGCTGCTTTATAC
>CBDUBW010000346.1:0-1659 GCA_965365485.1 uncultured Aquisediminimonas sp. | reverse complement strand
ATCTATTCAGCGATGGTCTATCGCGGCCCCGGTTTGGCGCGCGAGATCGCCAACGGATTGGGGCAGATGTTGCGACGCGACGGTTTCTCCGCACTCGATGAGGCGATCGGCGTCGACCTTCGCTAGGGTTTTGCCTTCGCTTCGGGTTGCTGCACCAGCACCAGCGCCAAGCCGATCAGAACCGCACCGACCCAGTCGAGCGCGCCCAACCTTTCCCCGTAGATAACCCAGCCGACCGTCGCGGCGATCATCGGCTGGATCAGCAATGTGATGCTGAACAGCAGCGGCGGGACACGGCCGATGACATAGATCATCAGCCCCTGGCCCGCGATCTGGCTGAAGAAGGCCAGCGCGATCAGCGGCGTCCAATCCTGCGGCATAATGGTTTCGCGAAGCACGAATGCGAAGATGAGGAGCGGGACCACGCTCATCGCTGTCGACCAGGCGAGCACCGGCCACTGCCCCATGCCGCCGCGGGCGCGCGCCATCAGGATAAGGTAGGCGGTGTAAAAGATTCCAGCCAGAATGCAGAGCAGATCGCCCTCGAGATTTTCCGCCGAAAGCTCAAAGGAGCGCCCGAGCAGCAGCACTGCCCCCGCGCCCGCCAGCACAAGCGCCAGACTTTGCTGCTTCGTCGGCCAGGCGCGCGCGACGATGAAGGCGTAGAGGGGAAGCAGGAACACCGTCGAATTGCCGAGCAGATTGGCATTTGCGAGCTTGGTTTGCAGAATGCCGACGTGCCACGCGGCGAGATCGGCCGCGAACAAGAAGCCCGATATGAGAAACAGCCAGACCAGTCCGCGCGGCAGCTTGCGCGCCGGATCGCCAGCGAAGGCGGCGATGACGAACAGCAAAGGCGCTGCCAGTGCGATGCGCCAGAAGGCGGCGGAGACGGGCCCGACATCGGACATCCGCACGAACATTGGCCCGAAGGCGAGGCAGATATTCCCGAGAATCATCGCCGCCAGCGCAAAAGGCGGCGCGGCTTGGGCGCCGGCAAATTTTTCTTCGTCTTGCCCGCGCGCCATCGCCCCCATATCGGCGCGACGTTGCAAGTTGCAAAGGGAAACCGGAAAACATGGCCAGCCTCTTCGATCCCATCCAGCTCGGGGCGATTTCAGCGCCCAACCGCATTCTGATGGCGCCGCTGACGCGCGGCCGCAGCGAAGGCGTCCATGTTCCGATCAGCGCCTTGAAAGCCGAATATTATGCGCAGCGCGCCGAAGCCGGGTTGATCATCGCCGAAGCGACCGGGATCACGCAGGAAGGGTCGGGCTGGCCCGCCGCCCCTGGCATCTGGTCCGACGAGCAGGTCGAAGCATGGAAGCCGGTGACCGAGGCGGTCCACGCCAAGGGCGGGCGCATCATCCTCCAGCTTTGGCATATGGGCCGGCTGGTCCACCCCGACTTCCTCGGCGGCGCGCAGCCCGTTTCGGCCTCGGCAACCAAGGCGCCCGGCTATGCGCACACGGCGTCGGGCAAGAAGGAATATGTCGAAGCCCGCGCGCTCGCTCTTGACGAGATCCCACGTGTCGTCAGCGATTATGTGAAGGCCGCGCGCAACGCGATGACTGCGGGCTTCGACGGCGTTCAGATCCATTCGGCGAACGGCTATCTGATCGACCAGTTCCTGCGCGACAATTCGAACTTTCGCGATGA
>CBDUBW010000345.1:0-1664 GCA_965365485.1 uncultured Aquisediminimonas sp. | reverse complement strand
GAGAGTCGAATAGGGATCGGACGAATGCGAAGCCATTTGGCGTGTTAGCTAGGTGGAACGCTTGGGTCGCGCAAGTTCGAGCGATGGTGGCCGATGGCAAATCCGCCCGTCGAGTCATTCGCAGCTTGCCATGTGGCGGCCAATCTTGAAATTGAGCGTGCGGATAACGGGAGTATTCGGGATTTGGCGGCGAAAAGGCGCGTTCTTCTCGTTTTCGGAACACGGCCGGAAGCGATCAAGATGGCGCCGGTTTACGGCGCCTTGCGCGGGGCGTCCGAAGAATTTGATCCGATCTGTTGCGTGACCGCCCAGCATCGCGGGTTGCTCGACCAGGCGCTGGCGAGCTTCGGCATCGTGGCGGACATCGACTTGGGCCTCATGCAAGATGGACAGGAGCCAGGCGAGGTGGGTGCCCGCGCACTGGCTGGCCTCGGGCCAGTGCTTCGACAGGTCCAGCCTGCGCTCGTGCTGGTCCACGGCGATACAACCACGACGATGGCGGCGGCCCTCGCGGCGTTCTATGCCGGCATCGCGGTCGGTCATGTCGAAGCCGGTTTGCGCAGCGGGACCTTGCGCGAACCTTTTCCCGAAGAGCTCAACCGCAGGGTCGCCTCGCTGGTGGCGACCCATCATTTTGCTCCCACCCAAGCCAACCGCGACAATTTACTGCGCGAGGGCATCCCGCCTTCGACCATTCACGTGACGGGCAACACCGTAGTCGACGCCTTGCATCGGACGAGCGTGCGGCTCGATTCAGACCCGACGCTTGCGGGCGGAGTCAATTGCGAGCTTAACGACGCATTGGACTTCGATTGGCGGCGAGAGCGGTTCGTGCTCGTGACATGTCATCGGCGCGAATCACTCGGCGACGGCCTTGCTGCGATTTGTGCCGCGGTCGCCGAGCTTGCCGAGGCCTTTCCGGGCGTCAATTTCGTTCTGCCGATCCATCCAAACCCCCACGTCGCCGAGGTCGTTTTGGCGCTTCTGGGCGGGCACGCGCGCGTCCATCTGACATCGCCCTTTCGCTACGAGGCTTTGATCGCGCTGTTGCGGGCGTGCCATTTCGTCATGACCGACAGCGGCGGCATCCAGGAAGAAGCGCTTAGCTTCCGCAAGCCCGTGCTGGTGATGCGCGAGGTCACCGAACGGCCGGAGGCGCTGGCGGCGGGTTGTGCCCGGCTTGTGGGCGTGAGTGCCGAGAGGATCGTCCCCGAAGCGGCCTACCTGCTTCGCGACCCGTCCGAACATGCGCGGATGGTTGCGGTAAGCAATCCTTATGGCGACGGCCAGGCGGCGGCGCGGATTGTCAAAGCGCTCAGGCGCTGACGGCCAGCCGGTAACGCTTTCCTACACGCCCTGCGAAAGCTAACTTCAAGGCATGGACCACTCGACCCCCCGCTCGTCCAATCCCGCATCGGGCCAGCTACCCAACCTTGGGCAAGGCGAATTTTTTTCCTTTTGGACTGTGTAAACACCCGCTCCATGTCTCAGGAAACGCCCCTCGAAGCTGAACAAAGCGCGCTGCCCGAATCGGACCCGATCGCGCTCTTCGCCGGTTGGGTGGCCGAGGCGGAAGCGAGCGAGCCGCACGATGCCAACGCCATGGCGCTGGCCACCGCAACCCCCGACGGGCGGCCCTCGGCGCGAATGGTGCTCCTGAAGGA
>CBDUBW010000344.1:0-1667 GCA_965365485.1 uncultured Aquisediminimonas sp. | reverse complement strand
GGCCGGCCCGACATGGCGCAGGGGGGCGGGCCCGACGCCGCGAAAGCCGCCGATGCCCTCGAGGCGATCAGATTGGCGCTTTCGGCTTGACGATTCCGGCCGATTGATTCAGTTCGACGTCATGAAGCAGGCAAAATATCTCCTAAAATTGCTCCGCGGCGCGATCTGGCCCGCGCTGGCTTTTTCGGTGATCGCCTTTTTTGGCTTCTACGCTTTATTCGGCTCGAACGGATTGCTCGCCTGGGGCGATTACGCACAGCGTTACCAGACCCGCACCGCCGAACTCGCACGCGTCGAAAAGGCACGCGCCGAGCTCGCCAACCGCGTCTCTCTGCTCGACCCGCGTCGTGCCAATCCTGACATGGTCGACGAGCTCGTCCGCCGTGACTTGGGGCTTGCGCATCCCGATGAAGTGATTATCCCGCTCGACTAGGGGATTGGGGGGCAACTTCACTATCGCCCTCAACGAGATTCATCGCTAGCCAGCAGGTCGCACGCACCCCGCAATTGGGGACGCATGAAAGGATTTGTCTTGGCCAAAGCCAGCAAGAGCATCGACGCGGCGACGCCCGCGCTCTCGAACATTTCCCGCTATCAAGCCAGCAAGGAAGAGCTGCTCCGCTTCTATCGTGAGATGGTGCTCATCCGACGGTTCGAAGAGCGCGCGGGCCAGTTGTACGGTCTCGGGCTGATCGGAGGCTTCTGCCACCTTTACATCGGCCAGGAAGCGGTCGCAGTGGGCCTGCAATCGGCGCTCACCCCGGGCAAGGACAGTGTGATCACCGGCTATCGCGATCATGGCCATATGCTCGCTTACGGCATAGATCCCAATGTCATCATGGCGGAATTGACCGGCCGCGCGGCGGGGATCAGTCGTGGCAAAGGCGGGTCGATGCACATGTTTTCGACCGAGCATCGTTTCTACGGCGGCCACGGCATCGTCGGCGCGCAGGTCAGCCTCGGCGCCGGGCTGGCGTTCGGGCACAAATACACCGGCGATGGCGGCATCTGCCTGTCCTATTTCGGCGACGGCGCGGCCAATCAGGGCCAGGTTTACGAAAGCTTCAACATGGCGGCGTTGTGGAAGCTGCCGGTCATCTTTGTCATCGAGAATAACGGCTATGCGATGGGCACCGCGGTCAAGCGCGGCTCGTCCGAAACCGAGTTTCACCGCCGCGGCGACAGCTTCCGCATCCCCGGCATGCAAGTCAACGGCATGGATGTGCTCGAAGTGCGCGGTGCGGCGGAGGCGGCGTTCGATTATGTCCGGGGCGGCAACGGTCCGCTGGTCATGGAGCTCAAGACCTATCGCTATCGCGGCCATTCGATGTCCGACCCCGCCAAATATCGGACGCGCGAGGAAGTGCAGGACGTGCGCGAGAAGTCCGACCCGATCGAAGGCGTTAAGAAGGACATGGCGGCGGCGGGCATCAGCGAGGACGAGATCAAGGCGATCGACAAGGACATCCGCCAGATCGTTACCGCCTCGGCCGATTTTGCCGAAAGCTCGCCCGAGCCCGATATGTCCGATCTGTATACCGACGTGCTGGTGGGGAGCTACTGATGGCCATCGAACTCAAGATGCCGGCGCTCTCGCCAACGATGGAGGAGGGCACGCTCGCGAAGTGGCTCGTCAAGGCCGGTGACGAGGTCAAGGCAGGCGACAT
>CBDUBW010000343.1:0-1670 GCA_965365485.1 uncultured Aquisediminimonas sp. | reverse complement strand
ACGCGGTGGCGCTCGGCCTCGATGTCCTCGGCGACGGTGTGTTCGATGACGATGCGCGGCTGGTGGTAAACAGCGCAACCGCGCGCCATTCCATCGACCAGCTTCATGCCCGTCAGGCGTTCGGAGCCCGTGGAAAGGACGCGGCGGCCGCGCGCCACTCCGTCATCGATCAGTCCGGCATTGGCGATCAATTCGGACAGCACCATCGAGACCGTTTGGAGCGTCTCGATCTCGACATCGTCATAACGGCGCGGATCGGCATGCTGGACGGAAAGGACGCCGACAGCGTCCTCTCGTCGGATGATCGGCACGCCCGCGAAGCTGTGGAACAGCTCCTCGCCGGTTTCGGGTTTGTAAGCGAAATCCGGGTGGCTGGTTGCCTCGTCGAGATTGAGCGTCGCGATCTGCTGCGCGATCGTGCCGACCAGTCCTTCGCCCAGCGCCAGCCGGGTGACGTGAACCGCCGCCTGGTTGAGGCCACGCGTCGCGTAAAGTTCGAGCACGCCTTCACGCAGCAGGTAGATCGAGCAGACCTCGCTCGCCAGCACTTCGCCGACGATGTTGACGACCTTGTTAAGCTTCGACTGCGCCGAGGTGCGCGACGCCATCACCTCGTGCAGCCGGGTCAGGATTTCGCGGCTGGCGGAAACGGCGGTTTCTGGCATGGCCCGAGCGTATCACGCGGCGGCACGGATTTCCAACGCGGATGACGCCTCGGCGACGAGTGTTGCGAGGATGTCGGCGAGCGGCTCCTCGCGCTTGACCATGCCGACCGACTGCCCCGCCATCAGCGAGCCATTCTCGACATCGCCCTCGATCACCGCGCGGCGCAGCGCACCCGCCCAGTAATGTTCAATCTGCAACTGCGCCTCGCCCATCTCTACAGCACCGCTATCGAGCAACGCCGCTACTTCGATCTGCTTGCGGGTAAATTCGTCCATTCCGTCATTTTTGAGCGAGCGCACAGGGATGACGGGCAGGCGCGCGTCGATCTGGACGCTCGACACAGCATCGCGCGCCGAGGCACGGATGAACGCCTTCTTGAACGCCGGGTGGGCGATGCATTCGGTTGCGCAGACCAGCCGCGTGCCGACCTGGACGCCTGCCGCGCCCTGTTCGAGATAGGCTGCGATCATCTCGCCGCGCCCGATTCCGCCTGCCACGAACACCGGCACCTGTTCGGCGACTTCGGGAAGTATTTCCTGGGCCAACACGGAAGTCGAGACTGGGCCGATATGGCCGCCTGCTTCCATCCCCTCGATCACCAGCGCATCGACGCCCGAACGGATGAGCTTCTTGGCGAGGCTGAGCGCGGGAGCGAAGCAGATGAGCTTGGCGTCCATCGCCTTGACCGCATCGAGCGATCCGGGCGGCGGCAGCCCGCCCGCGAGGACGATATGGCTGACGCGATGCTTCGCGCAGACTGCGATCAGGTCCATCAACTGCGGGTGCATAGTGATGAGATTGACGCCGAAAGGCTTGTCGGTGAGCGCCTTGGTGGCGGCGATCTCGGCATCGAGCAATTCGGGCGTCATCGCCCCGCAGGCGATCACCCCGAACCCACCCGCGTTCGACATGGCCGAGACGAGGTTGCGCTCGCTGATCCACGACATCGCCCCCGCCATGATCGCGACTTCGCTGCCGAGGAAATCGGCGCCGCGGTGCATGAG
>CBDUBW010000342.1:0-1672 GCA_965365485.1 uncultured Aquisediminimonas sp. | reverse complement strand
GTCAGCCCCTTGACCGCGTCGCGGCGCTGGCCGTGCATGGCGTCAAGGTTGAGCTTGGGCGTCACTTCCACGCCCATCTTCGCCATCGTGCCGTTGGCGGCGGCCTCGAAATACTCGCTCGCGTGCAGCATCGCTTTCGACGGAATGCAGCCGACGTTGAGGCAAGTCCCGCCCAGCGTCTCCCGGCTCTCCGCGCAGGCGGTCTTGAGCCCGAGCTGCGCCGCCCGGATCGCGGCGACATAGCCGCCCGGGCCAGCCCCGATGACGAGGACGTCGTAG
Source organism: uncultured Aquisediminimonas sp. (assembly GCA_965365485.1). Taxonomy (GTDB): domain Bacteria; phylum Pseudomonadota; class Alphaproteobacteria; order Sphingomonadales; family Sphingomonadaceae; genus Aquisediminimonas. Next base: position 1,393 of record CBDUBW010000342.1, on the reverse strand, counting down.
TCGTAAGTGTGCTCAGCCATTTGTCTCTTCCGTTGTGCGTGCGTGCTTCGACAGGCTCAGCACGAGCGGACTAAGTTTGTTTATGACCCACATCCGCTCATCCAGAGCTGCCGAAAGATGCAAGCGAGAGATTGCTTCACAAATCGATCAGCATCCGCGCGGGATCCTCGATCGCCTCCTTGATCGTTTTCAGCGCGGTCACCGCCTCGCGGCCGTCGATCAGACGGTGGTCGTAGGAAAGCGCGATGTACATCATCGGGCGGATCACGATCTGCCCGTCGCGGACCACGGGGCGGTCCTCGATGCGGTGGAGGCCGAGCACGGCGCTTTGCGGCGGGTTGATGATCGGGGTGGACATCAGCCCGCCGAACACGCCGCCGTTGGAGATGGTGAAGGTGCCGCCCTTCATGTCCTCCATCGTCAGCGTGCCCGCCTTGGCGCGCGCGCCGAAGTCGGCGATGTCCTTCTCGATCTGAGCGAAGGATTTTGAGTCCGCGTCGCGCACCACCGGCACGACGAGTCCGTTGGGGGCGCTGACCGCGACCGAGATGTCGACGTAGTCGAAATAGACGATCTCATCGCCCTCGATCTGGGCGTTGACCGCAGGGATGTCCTTGAGCGCGAGGCACGCCGCCTTGGCGAAGAAGCTCATGAAGCCGAGCTTGATGTCGTGCTTCTTGGCGAAGAGGTCCTTGTAGCGGTCGCGCGTGGCGATCACCGCGCTCATGTCGACGTCGTTGAAGGTGGTGAGCAGCGCCGCGGTCTCCTGCGCGCTCTTCAACCGCTTGGCGATGGTTGCACGCATCCGCGTCATCTTGACGCGTTCTTCACGGCGTCCTGCCTGGGCTTCGACAGGCTCAGCCTGAGCGGATTTGGGTTCTGATACTTGCTCCGCTCGTCCTGAGCTTGTCGAAGGACGCTTCGCCGCCGCGGCGATAACGTCTTCCTTGGTCAGCCGCCCGTCGCGGCCGGTACCTTTGATCTGCGTCGGGTCCACGCCGTGCTCGAGCACCGCGCGGCGCACCGCAGGCGACATTGTGACCGCATCGGCCGTGTGTGCCTCCTTGGCCACCGCGGCGGCGGGGGCGGGCTTGGCCTCCACCCCCGGCGCGGCCTGGCCCTTGGGCGCGGGCTCCTCGCGCTGGGCGACGGGCGGTTCCTCTCCCGCCCCGATGGCGTCGGCCACGGTCGCGATCACCGCGCCGACCTCGACCGTGTCGCCGACCTGGACCTTGTATTCGCCCATCACGCCCGCGACGGGGCTCGGCACCTCGACCGCGACCTTGTCGGTCTCGAGGCTGGCGACTGGCTCGTCCTGCTTGACCGGGTCGCCGGGCTTCTTGAGCCATTCGCCGATGGTCGCCTCGGTCACGGATTCGCCGAGCGTGGGTAC
>CBDUBW010000341.1:0-1678 GCA_965365485.1 uncultured Aquisediminimonas sp. | reverse complement strand
TGAGACTTCGCACGCCACCATCTCCTACTGTGGGAACAATCCGGCGCGACCCTGGACCGTGACGTTACCAGCATTCATCGCATTGTCAGCATGTTTTTTTCGCGCCTGCTTCCAAGCGCACTCACTGGCCCTCGACCGAGGGACGCCCAACCCGCGGCGTCTCCCCCGGCGGAATACGCGCTTCGATCGTTGCCAGCCATCCCTTGGCCTTGTCGCCGACGAACAGCCGCGGCTTCGAAGAGGTCAGCCCTCCCTTAAATTCCCAGTCGGAGATCAGCCGGAACGCCTCGTCGCTCGCTGCGGTCAGCGGTTGCGGCTTGCGCAGCGCGCGATTGATCAGCGCATCACCGAAATAGGTCCAGTCGTTGGATGGCTCGCAGCCGAACGAGGTGCGATCATTATCCGCCGCGGTCAGGATCGCAGCATCGGGGCCTGCCATGGCATCGACGAACTGGCCCGAGTAACACGCAGAGACCATCACCAGCCGCCGCTCGATCCCCAGCTCCGCGATCAGCGCCGCCAGCCGCTGCGGTGCGATCATGCCGTAGCTCTTGTCGCCATCCTTGTAGACCATGCCGATCCCCGGCGCGCCGTGCGCGGTGGCGTAAAGGATCAGCACATCCTCGGCCTTGTTCATCCGCTCGGCGATGGCGGCGAGCGCAGCGGCGAGGTTGGGCGGGGAACCATCGGGCGCGGTCGCACTGCCCGAAGCGAGCAGCACCGTGCGCCCTGCCGCATCGTAGCGCCGGCTCAGCACCTTGGCGGTCTCGCTCGCCTCGCGGCCGAACACGGGATCAGCATCGAGCCCCGCCACCAGCACATAGGCATCGACCGTGCCAGGCCGTTGCGGCTTCAGCCCATTGAGCGCGGATGTCAGGCGCCGCTGCTGATCGAGATGCCATTTGGCGCTGTGCCCGGCCTCCCAGCTCATCCCCTTCTTCGCCTGCTCGATTTCCTGCGGGCTGATCTGCGGCTGCGACGGCGCAGGTGTCGCCAGCGCGAACCAGAGCGTAGCGATCGTGCAGAGACTGCGGGCCATCATCGCTTTCGTGCATCATGAATTGCCAGACGCGTCAAGCACGGGCAGGGTCGCTTTCCAAGGAGAGAGTGTAATGAAGCTGGCATCGTTGAAGGGCGGTCGTGACGGGCGGCTGGTGGTGGTTTCGGACGATCTCGCCTGGTATGCCGATGCCGCGCACGTCGCGCCGACGCTGCAGGCCGCGCTCGACGATTGGGCTAGCATCGAACCGAGCTTGCGCAACCTCGCCACCGATCTCGCGCACGACGCCATTCCCAAGGAGCGTTTCCACGAGCGCGAGGCCGCGTCGCCTCTGCCGCGCGCCTATCAATGGGCCGATGGATCGGCTTATGTGAACCATGTCGAACTGGTGCGGAAAGCGCGCGGCGCGGAGATGCCCGAAAGCTTCTGGCACGATCCGCTGATGTACCAGGGCGGCAGCGACGGCTTCCTGGGCCCGCGCGACCCCATCCCGCTCGCCGACGAGGCCTGGGGTTGCGACTGCGAGGCCGAAGTCGTGGTGGTGACGGGCGACGTGCCGATGGGGGTGACGCCCGAACAGGCGCGCGGGCATATCCTGCTCGTCGGGTTGACCAACGATGTTTCGCTGCGCAACCTCATCCCCGGCGAACTCGCCAAGGGCTTCGGCTTCTTCCAGTC
>CBDUBW010000340.1:0-1716 GCA_965365485.1 uncultured Aquisediminimonas sp. | reverse complement strand
TACCCCACGCAGAAGCCGCTCGCTCTGCTCGAACGCATTGTCGCCGCTTCGTCGAACGAGGGCGATGTCGTGCTCGATCCGTTTTGCGGCTGCGGCACTGCGGTCGATGCAGCGCAGAAACTTGGACGGCAATGGATCGGCATCGACGTCACCCATTTGTCGATCGGCCTGATCGAACGCCGAATGCAGGAACGCTATCCGGGCATCCAATACGAAGTGATCGGCACCCCCAATGACAAGGACAGCGCCTTGAAGTTGGCGGCGGACGAACCGCACCAGTTCCAATACTGGATTACCCAGGCGATCGGCGGCCAGCCCTATCAGGGAGGGCGCAAGGGCATGGATCGCGGCATCGACGGCTACATCTACTTCACCCGCAACGATGAAGCTCATGGCAAGTCATCGACCGAGGCGGCGATCATCAGCGTCAAGGCCGGGCAGCGCGTCGGCGTTTCGATGGTCCGCGATCTGAAAGGCGTGCTCGACCGCGAAAAAGCGCCTATCGGCATCTTCGTCTGCGTCATTAATCCGACGCGCGAGATGGAGCGAGAGGCGGCCTCCGCAGGAGTCTATATTGATCCGACCACCCAGCAGACCTACCCTCGGCTGCAAATTTACACCCTCGCTGAATTTTTCGCCGGCCTCCGCCCCAAGGTGCCGCTGCTCGACCGGCAGGCGGGGTATAAGCGGGCCGGGCGCAACCAGCCCGAAGAACGCCAGGGCAATCTGATCTAACCCCCGTCTGCTTCTCGTTCCGTGTCATCTGGCGGATGGTGAGCAGGCGGAACCCCTTCCCCCCGCGTCACCCCCTTGCTACACCCGCGCGACTCCCGGAAGAGCCAGTCGCGCCGCCGGATTTGCTGACAGCATCACGAGGGGGATAGGTTATGACCGCCGTTGGACATGATTCGCTTGGCGTGCGCTCGACACTCGATGTCGGCGGCAAGAAGTATGCTTATTATTCGATCGCCAAGGCGGCGGAGAAGCTTGGCGATGCCTCGCGGCTGCCTTTCTCGATGAAGGTGCTGCTCGAAAACCTGCTGCGCTTCGAAGATGGCGGCTTCACCGTTTCCACCGCCGATGCGCAGGCGGTGATCGACTGGCAGCAGAATCCTTCCTCCGATCAGGAGATCCAGTATCGCCCCGCGCGCGTGCTGCTCCAGGATTTCACCGGCGTCCCCTGCGTCGTCGATCTCGCGGCAATGCGCGATGCGATCGCCAAGCTGGGCGGCGATACCTCCAAGATCAATCCGCTGGTGCCGGTCCATCTCGTCATCGATCACTCGGTGATGGTCGATGAATTCGGCCATCCCAAGGCGTTCGAACAGAATGTCGAGATCGAATATTATCGCAACGGCGAACGCTACGACTTCTTGAAGTGGGGATCGAAGTCGCTGAGCAACTTCAAGGCGGTGCCTCCGGGGACGGGCATCTGCCACCAGGTCAATCTCGAACATATCGCCCAGGCCGTGTGGACGTCGGAAGATTCGAGCGGCGAGACCGTCGCCTATCCCGATACCTGCGTCGGCACCGACAGCCATACGACGATGATCAACGGCCTCGGCGTGCTCGGCTGGGGCGTCGGCGGGATCGAGGCGGAGGCGGCGATGCTCGGCCAGCCGGTCTCGATGCTCATTCCCGAAGTCGTCGGCTTCAAGCTTACCGGCGCGCTCAAGGAAGGCATCACCGCGACCGATCTGGTGCTGACTGCCACGC
>CBDUBW010000339.1:0-1724 GCA_965365485.1 uncultured Aquisediminimonas sp. | reverse complement strand
CCTTCTCCTGCAGATCGATGACGAGCAGCCGCTTGGGCACGCCGACCTGGATCGCGGCAAGGCCGATCCCCGGCGCGTCGTACATCGTCTCGAACATGTCGGCGATCAGCGCGCGCAGCGTGTCGTCGACCGCCTCGACCGGCTCTGAAACGGTCTTGAGCCGTGGATCCGGCGCTTCGAGAATGTTGAGAATGGCCATGCACTTGAAGTAAGAATTACCGCCGATACGGTCAAGATACGGGTCGCCGCGCCCGCAGCGCCTGCGCGAGCGTGCCGTCGTCGAGATAGTCGAGTTCGCCCCCCACCGGCAGGCCGTGCGCGAGCTGGGTGATCCGCACCGGATGCTCGGCCAACCGGTCGGCGAGATAATGCGCGGTGGTCTGCCCGTCGAGCGTCGCGTTCATCGCCAGCACCACCTCATCGATCTCGCCGCTCGACACACGACCGATCAGCGAATCGATCGCCAGATCCTCGGGCCGCACGCCTTCGATCGCCGAAAGCCGCCCGCCAAGGACATGAAATTTGCCGGGAAACAATCGCGATCGTTCGAGCGCCCAGAGGTCGGGCACATCCTCGACCACGCACAGCATCCGCGCGTCGCGGCGCGGGTCGGCGCAGACGCCGCATGGGTTGCGCGTATCGATGTTGCCGCAAGTGTCGCACGGCGAAAGCCGCTCATCGACTTGCTCAAGCGCACGGAGCAATGGCACCAGCGTCGCTTCGCGCTTCTTGAGAAGGTGCAGCACCGCGCGCCGCGCCGATCTCGGCCCGAGCCCCGGCAGCCGCGCCATCGCCTGCACCAATGTTTCGATTTCGGCGCTGGCCATGGTGAACAGATAGGGGGTTGCGCCGCTCTGCGCCACCGGGTTGAGAGGCCGGGATGCGCATAATCTTCATGGGAACGCCCGATTTCGCGGTGCCGACGCTCGAAGCTTTGGTCGATGTGGGCCATGAAGTCTGCGCGGCCTACTGTCAGCCGCCGCGACGCGCCAACCGCGGTAAGGCGTTGACGCCCGCGCCGGTGCAGCGCCGTGCCGAAACGCTCGGAATCGAGGTTCGCACCCCAACGACGCTCAAGACGCCCGAGGAGCAGCTCCACTTCAACGCACTCGATGCCGATATCGCCGTCGTGGCGGCCTATGGCCTCATCCTCCCCCTCCCCATCCTCGAAGCGCCGCGCCACGGCTGCCTGAACGTTCACGGCTCGATCTTGCCGCGCTGGCGCGGGGCGGCCCCGGTGCAGCGCGCGATCCTCGCCGGCGATGCCGAGACCGGCGTGACGATCATGGAGATGGAGGCGGGGCTCGATACCGGCGCGATGCGCGCGGTCGCCCGCACCCCCATCGCGCGCAAAACAGCGGGCGAACTGACCGCGGAAATCGCCGAGATGGGCGCGAAGCTGATGATCGAAGTGCTGAGCGATTTCGATGCACACCCGCCAATCCCGCAGCCCGAAGACGGCGTGACCTATGCCGCGAAGATCGACAAGGGCGAAGCCCGCCTCGATTTCCTCGTCAGTGCACCGCAGATCGAACGCCAGATCCGCGCCTTTGCCCCCGCCCCCGGCGCGTTCTTCGAATATGGGGGAGAGCGCTTCCGCATCCTCGCCGCCGAACCCGAAATCAGCGGCAGCGCCCCGCCCGGCACCGTGCTCGATGGCGAGCTGCGCATCGCCTGCAACCCCGGCACGATCCGCCCGACCTCGATCCAGCGCGCGGGACGTG
>CBDUBW010000338.1:0-1727 GCA_965365485.1 uncultured Aquisediminimonas sp. | reverse complement strand
AGCGAAGCCGACATCATCGACAGCGTCGCCGACGCGCTGCAATACATCTCCTACTATCACCCGATGGATTATATCCACGCGCTAGGCGAGGCCTATGAGAAGGAACAGGGGCCGGCCGCCAAGGATGCGATCGCGCAGATCCTGACCAACAGCCGCATGTGTGCGGAAGGCCACCGCCCGATCTGCCAGGATACCGGCATCGTCACGGTCTTCGTCAAATGGGGGCAGGAGTGCGTGCTCGACAGCAAGCGTTCGCTTCAGGAAGTGGTCGATGAAGGCGTCCGCCGCGCCTATCTCCATCCCGAAAACAAGCTGCGCGCTTCGATTCTCGCCGATCCCGCCTTCACCCGCGTCAACACCAAGGACAACACGCCCTGCGTGATGAATGTTGAGATGGTGCCGGGCGCGAAAGTCAGTTTCGACGTCGCGGCAAAGGGCGGCGGCAGTGAGAACAAGTCTAAGTTCAAGATGCTCAACCCCAGCGACAGCATCGTCGATTGGGTGCTTGAGATGGTCCCACAGATGGGCGCGGGCTGGTGCCCGCCGGGGATGCTCGGCATCGGCATCGGCGGCACGGCGGAAAAAGCCATGGCGCTCGCCAAGGAATCGCTGATGGGCGCGATCGACATGGCGCAGTTGAAGCAGCGCGGCCCGCAGAACGACATCGAGAAACTGCGCATCGAGATTTTCGACAAGGTCAACGCGCTCGGCATCGGCGCGCAGGGGCTGGGCGGGCTGGCGACGATCCTCGACGTCAAGATCATGGACTTCCCGACCCACGCGGCCTCGAAGCCCGTCGCGATGATTCCCAATTGCGCCGCCACCCGCCACGCGCATTTCACGCTCGATGGGTCAGGCCCCGATTATCTCGATCCGCCCAGCCTCGACGAATGGCCCAAGGTCGAATGGGCGCCCGACAGCAGCGCGATCCGCGTCGATCTCGACACGCTGACGCCCGAAGAGGTCGCGGCGTGGAAGCCTGGTGATCGGCTGCTCCTCAACGGCAAGATGCTCACCGGGCGGGATGCCGCGCACAAGCGCATCGCCGACATGCTCGCCAAGGGCGAGGAATTGCCGGTCAGCTTCAAGGGGCGGATGATCTATTATGTCGGCCCAGTGGACCCGGTCGGTGAGGAGATTGTCGGTCCCGCTGGCCCGACCACCGCGACCCGCATGGACAAGTTCATGGACATGATGCTCGAACAGGGACTGCTCGGCTGCGTCGGCAAGGCCGAACGCGGCCCCGCCGCTACCGCCGCGATCGCCAAGCACAAGTCGGCCTATCTGATGGCCGTCGGCGGCGCCGCCTATCTCGTCGCGCGCGCGATCAAGGGCAGCAAGGTCGTCGGCTTCGGCGATCTCGGGATGGAAGCGATCTACGAGTTCGAGGTCAAGGACTTCCCCGTTACCGTCGCCGTCGATTCGAACGGAGAGAACGTCCACGTCACCGCGCCATTGGTGTGGCGCAAGAAAATTGCGGAGGAAAAGCTGCTCGAGCCGGCCTAGATCGCGCTTTCGATCCAGCCTTTGAGCCGCGATTTGGGCGCCGCGCCGAGTTGGGTCGAAATGGGCTGGCCATCCTTGAAGATGATCAGCGTCGGGATGTTGCGGACGCCGAACTTGGCTGGGGTGTCGGGATGCTCGTCGATGTTCAATTTGGCGATCGTCACCTGACCTGCAAGCTCGTCGCTGATTTCTTCGAGCGCGGGGCCGATCGCCTTGCAGGG
>CBDUBW010000337.1:0-1729 GCA_965365485.1 uncultured Aquisediminimonas sp. | reverse complement strand
TGCCATTCGAGCGGACGGACATCTTCGGTGCCGTCGTAGAGGATATCGTAGAGCCGGACGAAAGCGGGATAATCGCGCAACATCGCCGCCGAGACGGTCTTGCGCCCGAGACGCTGCTGGAGCGCGTTGAAGCTCGCCGCCTCGCCGCCCTGGACCTCGCCCTTCACCAGCAACTCGCCATCGAGCACACCGATGCCGGTGAAGCTTTCGGCAATTTCGGGGAACGCGCGCGTCACCTCGTCGCCCCCGCGGCTAAACAGACGCGTTTCCGCGGGCGTCGCAGCGATCTGGACGCGGATGCCGTCCCACTTCCACTCCGCCGCAAACTCGGCGAGATCGACCCGCGTTTCCTCGAGCGGATGTGCGAGCATAAAGGGCCGAAAATAGGCACGCCCGCCAAGGTCGGGGCGCTCGGCCCTGCCCTCCCCCCACGCGAAGAGATCGCTGAAGGGCGGACGCAAGGCATGCCACACCTCCTCGACATCCTCGACCGTAACGTTGAAGGCATCGGCAAATGCCGTCTTGGCGAGGCGTGCCGAGACGCCCACCCGCAGCGCGCCGGTCGCAAACTTCAACAGCGCGTAACGGCCATTGGCGTCGAGCCGGTCGAGCAACGAGGCGAGCAGGTCTGGCGCACGCGCACGGCTGACCGTCGAAAGTGCTTCAACGACCGCGTCAAGGCTGAGCGTCTCATCGCCATGCTCCGGCCCCTGCCAGAGCAGCGCAACGGTCTCAGCCGTGTCGCCGACATAGTCGCGGCTCATGCGGAACAGCGCGGGATCGAAGCGCGCGTCGGCCATTGCCCTGATCTGTGAAGATTTGACCTCGGGAATATCGAGCGTCCCCGTAAGCGCTGCCAGCGCCCAGCCGCGGTCGGGATCGGGCGTGGCTTTCAGATAATCGGCGATCAACCGCAGCTTGGCATTGCGCGACCGCGTATAAACAAGGGCATCGAGCAGCGCCGCGAACGCTTCCATCAGCCTTCGTCCTCATCCTCGCGCCCGACGAGGTGCAACGCCTTGGCGCGGCGCTGATGAAGCATGCACCAATGCTCGAGTGCATCGGTGCGGCCATGGGTGATCCAGGTTTCGCCCGGGTTCACTTCTTCAATCGTCTCTGTGAGCTCGTCCCAGTCGGCATGATCCGAGATGACGATCGGCAGCTCGACATTTTTCTGCCGCGCGCGCTGGCGGATGAGCATCCAGCCCGATGCCATCGCGGTGATCGGGTCGGGAAGCCGCCGCGCCCAGCGGTCGTTGAGCGCGCTGGGAGGGCACATGACGATCTGCCCGCGCAATTCATCGGCCTTGAGGCCGGTCGCAGGGCGGAGATCGCCGAGCGGTACGCCAAGCTGCTCGTAAAGCTCGCACATCCGCTGCAACGCGCCGTGCAGGTAGATCGGGCCGTGCTCGCCGGCGTCGCGCAGTTCGGCGATTACGCGCTGCGCCTTGCCGAGCGCATAGGCCCCGACCAGCACGCAGCGATCAGGATTGGCGTCGCGGGCGGCAATAAGCTTCGCGATCTCCCCGGGCGTATCGGGATGGCGGAAGACCGGCAGCGCGAAGGTCGCCTCGGTGACGAAGATATCGCATTTTAGCGGCTCGAAAAGCGGACAGGTCGGGTCCGGGCGGCGCTTGTAATCGCCGGTCACCACCACGCGTTCCCCGGCATGTTCGAGCAGGATCTGCGCCGAACCCAGCACATGCCCGGCGGGGTGAAAGCTGACGCG
>CBDUBW010000336.1:0-1763 GCA_965365485.1 uncultured Aquisediminimonas sp. | reverse complement strand
TCGATGCCGTCTTCGCGAAAGGCTTCCGGCCAGCGTTCGCTTACCGGCAGGTCGAACACCAGATCGTCGCTGCCCCGGGCGACGTGCCAGCCGTGGCGGTGGAGCTCTTCGTCGAGCTGCCCTGCCCCCCAGCCCGCATAGCCCAGCGAAACCAGCCATCGGCGCGGCCCCCTGGGCGTGCCGATCGCGCGGAGCACGTCGAGCGTGCCGGTCAATCCCCAGCGATCGGCGACCTGGATCGTTTCCTGCCCGCCCCAATCGAGCGAATGGAGGACGAAGCCGCGCTGCGGCTCGACCGGGCCGCCCTCGTGAACCGGCGCGTCGGGCACATCGCCGGGCTCGATATCGAACTGGCCCAGCACTTCGTGCAGTCCGATCCGCGGCAGGATGCGGCCGATGCCGATGCCGAGCGCGCCGTTCTCGTCATGCGCGCACAAGGCGATCACCGCGCGTTCGAAACGGGGATCGCCGATGCCGGGCATCGCCAGCAGCAGCTGGCCGGTCAGGAAGGGGGCGTCACATTCTCTCATGGCCGCGAAGATGGCGTTGGGGGCGCGCGGCTGCAACACCCGCTTGCAATCATGTGCGCTCCGCGCGACAGAATGCGGGACTCAATCCCAGGAGACCGAGATGACCATCGCAGTCGGCGACAAGATTCCTTCCGTCACTTTCACCGAAATGACCGCCGAGGGCCCGCGCCCGGTTTCGAGCGACGACTATTTCAAGGGCAAGCGCGTCGCCCTCTTTTCGGTACCCGGCGCCTACACCCCGACCTGTTCGGCCAAGCATCTCCCGGGCTTCGTCGAGCACGCCGATGCATTGAAGGCGAAGGGCATCGACGAGATCGCTTGCACCGCCGTCAACGACGCCTTCGTGATGGGCGCTTGGGGCAAATCGAGCGGTGTCGAAGGCAAGGTGACGTTGCTCGCCGACGGCAATGGCGATTTTGCCAAGGCCATCGGGCTCGAAATGGATGGCAGCGGCTTCGGCATGGGCAAGCGCAGCCAGCGCTACGCGATGGTCGTCAATGACGGCACCGTCGAGCGGCTCGATGTCGAAGCACCGGGCGATTTCAAGGTCAGCTCGGCGGAGTATATGCTGGGGCAGCTTTAGCCTGAAGATCCTCCCCAACTTGTTGGGGAAGTGGCGCCCCTGCGAAAGCAGGGGTGACGGAGGGGTCTGGTCGCGCGGACGGCCCCCTCCGTCAGTCGCTGCGCGCCTGCCACCTCCCCATCAAGATAGGGAGGATCTTTTCAAAGCGACCAGTAAGTCTTTCCCGCGGACAGCGGTGCACCGGGCCACATGCGCTTGAGATCGGCGAGCAACCCGCCCTCTTCGAGCAGTCTGTCGATCGCTTGGGGCGCGATCTCTGCATAGGCCTGGTGCGGAACCGCGGCGACGACGCAATCGTAGCGGTGATCGAGCGCGTCGGCCTTCAGCTCGAAGCCATATTCGCGCTGCGCCTCGCGGGCGTCGGCGAGCGGATCGTGAACGGTGGTTTCATGCCCGAGCCATTGCAGCCGCGCGATCACGTCCGCCACCTTCGAATTGCGCAGATCGGGGACGTTTTCTTTGAAGGTCAGCCCCATCACCAGCACCCGGCGCGGGCGTTTGAGGCGGGTGTGGATCTGGTCGGCGATCCACGCGCCCATGCCGTCATTGATCGTTCGCCCGGCGAGCACCACGCGCGGCAAATGCCCCAGTTCCTGCGCGCGGTGGCTGAGATAATAGGGATCGACGCCGATGCAGTGGCCGCCGACCAG
>CBDUBW010000335.1:0-1776 GCA_965365485.1 uncultured Aquisediminimonas sp. | reverse complement strand
CGCCCGCGTCGATCGCGTTCTCGACCAGCTCCTTCAACGCGCTGGCCGGTCTTTCTACCACTTCACCCGCGGCGATACGATTGACCAGATGCGCGGGCAGACGGCGTATTGACATGGCTCAATCCCTAGACCAAGCGGCCCCATCCCGCGACCCCGGCAGGCATGATTTTACGGGACTTCCCGTAAATCGACTGTCGGGCGCGCGCATATCTGAACCCCGCGGCCCGCCCGCATCCGTCGCAAGCCCAGACAAGGGTCGATTCACCAATGTCTTTTTTTTCGCGTTTCTTCAAAATGGTCTCGCAGGATATGGCGATCGACCTCGGAACCGCCAACACCATCGTTTACGTCCGCGGGCGCGGGATCGTCCTCAACGAACCGTCGGTGGTGGCGATCGAAACGATAAACGGAGTCCGCACCACCAAGGCTGTCGGGGTCGATGCCAAGCTTATGATGGGCAAGACGCCGGGCAGCATCGAAGCGATCCGGCCGCTGCGCGACGGCGTCATCGCCGATATCGAAGTGGCCGAGACGATGATCAAGCACTTCATCCGCAAGGTCCACGGCACCAGCCGCTTTCCGAGCTGGCCCGAAATCGTAATCTGCGTGCCATCGGGCTCGACCTCGGTCGAAAAGCGCGCGATCCGCGATGCGGCCTCCAACGCGGGCGCGAGCCAGGTGCACCTCATCCTCGAACCGATGGCGGCAGCGATCGGCGCCGACATGCCGGTGACCGAACCGGTGGGTTCGATGGTCGTCGATATCGGCGGCGGCACCACCGAAGTTGCGGTGCTCAGCCTGCGCGGGCTTGCCTACACCACTTCGGTCCGCGTCGGCGGCGACAAGATGGACGAAGCGATCGTTTCCTATGTCCGCCGCAACCACAACCTTCTAATCGGCGAAGCCACCGCCGAGCGCATCAAGCAGGAAGTCGGCGTGGCCCGTCCGCCGGCCGACGGCGTCGGCAAGACCATTCACATCAAGGGTCGCGATCTCGTCAACGGCGTCCCCAAGGAAATCACCATCAACCAGGGCCAGATCGCCGAGGCTCTCGCCGAACCGGTCGGCACGATCGTCGAGGGTGTGCGGATCGCGCTCGAAAATACCGCGCCGGAGCTGGCGGCGGACATCGTCGATCAGGGCATCGTCCTGACCGGCGGCGGCGCGCTCCTCGAAGGGATCGACGAGGTGCTTCGCGATGAAACCGGGCTGCCGGTTACAGTCGCCGACGATCCGCTGACCTGCGTCGCGCTCGGCACCGGCCGGGCGCTCGAGGACCCGATATATCGCGGCGTCCTGTTGACCGCCTGACGGAAAGCCAGCCGTCATGGCGCCGCCCTCCCCCCGGCGCCCCGGATTTTCCAGGCGGGCGCAATATAGCCTCTTTACCGGCTATGTGATCGCGGTCGCCGGAATTATTTTCGGCGCGCTGTTGCTGGTGACGGCGCGCTTCGATCCCGATGGCAACGCCGCCATCCAACGCACTGTTTCCGATATTTTTTCTCCAATCTCGTCGCTCGCGCGGCGCGCGCTTATTGGGATGGGATCGGCGGGTGAGGAGATCGCGGCCTATTTCGATGCGGCGTCGAAGAATGCCGCCATGAAGCGCGAGCTCGAGGCTTCGCGGCAACGCCTGATCGAAGGTCAAGCGGCGCAACTCGAAAACCGGCGGCTGAGGCGGCTGTTGCAGATGGCTGACAAGAGCGAGCAACCTGTGGTGACCGCGCGCCTTGTCAGTTCGACAGGCACGTTGGCGCGGCGCTATGCGACGCTCGA
>CBDUBW010000334.1:0-1780 GCA_965365485.1 uncultured Aquisediminimonas sp. | reverse complement strand
GGGCTGACGCGTGAGCGCGCGGGCTTCGAGGTCCGCGACGTTCACCCGACGCATTATGGCCGCATCTGCCCGATCGAGACGCCGGAAGGGCCGAACATCGGGCTGATCAACAGTCTCGCTTCGTTCAGCCGCGTCAACAAATACGGCTTCATCGAAACGCCGTACCGCCGCGTCGTCGACGGCAAGGTTTCGGGCGACGTCGTTTATCTCTCGGCGATGGAGGAGGCCAAGCACACCATCGCGCAGGCCAATGCCGAGCTGATGAGCGACGGCTCTTTCGCCGAAGAGACGATTTCCTCGCGCGAGGCGGGCGAGTTCCTGATCGCGCCGCGCGAACACATCACGCTGATGGACGTCAGCCCCAAACAGCTGGTGTCGGTCGCGGCGTCGCTGATTCCGTTTCTGGAAAATGACGACGCCAACCGCGCGCTGATGGGTTCGAACATGCAGCGCCAGGCGGTGCCGCTGGTTCGCGCCGAAGCGCCGTTCGTCGGCACCGGCATGGAAGAGACGGTGGCGCGCGATTCGGGCGCGGCGATCGCGGCCAAGCGCGGCGGCATCGTCGACCAGGTCGATGCCTCGCGTATCGTTATCCGCGCGACGGGCGAGGTGATCGCGGGCGAAAGCGGCGTCGATATCTACACGCTGCAGAAGTTCCAGCGTTCGAACCAGAACACCTGCATCAACCAGCGTCCGCTGGTGAAGGTGGGTGACCGGATCGAACCGGGCCAGATCCTCGCCGACGGTCCCTCGACCGAGCTGGGTGAGCTGGCGCTGGGCCGCAACACACTCGTCGCGTTCATGCCGTGGAACGGCTACAACTATGAGGATTCGATCCTCATCAGCGAGCGCATCGTCAAGGACGACGTCTTCACCTCGATCCATATCGAGGAATTCGAAGTGATGGCGCGCGATACCAAGCTCGGGCCGGAAGACATCACCCGCGACATCCCCAATGTCGGTGAAGAAGCCCTGCGCAACCTCGACGAAGCCGGGATTGTCTATATTGGCGCCGAGGTCGAGCCGGGCGATATCCTCGCGGGCAAGATCACGCCCAAGGGCGAAAGCCCGATGACGCCCGAAGAAAAACTGCTCCGCGCGATCTTCGGCGAAAAGGCGTCGGACGTGCGCGATACCTCGCTGCGGCTTCCGCCGGGCGTGGCCGGCACGGTGGTCGAGGTGCGGGTGTTCAACCGCCACGGCATCGACATCGATGACCGTACGCGTGCCATTCAGGCCGAGGAGAAGGAACGGCTGGCGAAGGACCGGGACGACGAACGCGCGATCCTCAACCGCGCGACCTATGCGCGTCTGCGTGAGATGCTGATCGGTCAGGTCGCGACGGCGGTGCCCAAGGCGCTCAAGAAGGGCGCTACGCTCGACGAGGCGATGCTGAACGAGGCGGAGCCGCACGAATGGTGGAAGATCGCGGTGCAGGACGATGCCCGCCAGGCTGACTTGGAAGCCGTCCGCGTCCAGTATGACGAGGCGGTGCGCCTGATCAACGCCAAGTTCGAGGACCGCGTCGAAAAGGTCGAGCGTGGCGACGATCTCGCGCCCGGCGTGCTCAAGATGGTCAAGGTCTTCGTCGCGGTGAAGCGCAAGCTGCAGCCGGGCGACAAGATGGCCGGCCGCCACGGCAACAAGGGCATCATCAGCCGCATCCTGCCGGCCGAGGACATGCCGTTCCTGGCCGACGGGACGCCGGTCGACTTCGTGCTCAATCCGCTGGGCGTGCCCTCCCGCATGAACGTCGGCCAGATCTTCGAGACGCATCTCG
>CBDUBW010000333.1:0-1797 GCA_965365485.1 uncultured Aquisediminimonas sp. | reverse complement strand
TACTTCATCTTCGCGATCCCGGTGTTCAACAGCTACATGCCCTGGGATTGGTGGCTCTATCTCGGTATCGAGTGCCTGATCGCGGTAATGGCGGGCGGGTTCGTGATGCTGCGCTGGTTCATGCCGAAATATCAGGCCGTAGCAGCGTCAGAAAGCGCGCCGCAGCCGTAAATTCGGCGCGGCGCGCGGCGCGGCTGTCCGCGGCCATCCAGTCTTCGCCCCATTGCTCGGCCTGGTAGAGCTCATCGAGATGCGCGGCGTCGAAGGCGGCGCCGGCTTCGATCTCGCCTTCGAGCAGCGCCAACGCGACGATCAACGACCCGGCGATGGTGACGAGGGGCGCGAGCGCGGCGAGCTCGAACGCGTCGCGTGCAGCGATGGCCTGCCGCATACGTGAAAGCGTCGCTTCGGGCTGAGCGCGGTGGACGATGCCCGCGGTCGTCACGAACTCGACGTCGTAGCGCGCCCGCGCCCAGGCGAGCAGCGGGTCCCACAGCGCCGCCTGCCGCGCGACCAGATCGGGCTGCTCGTCGCCCACACGATAGCAGAGCAGATCGGTCTCGGCATATTTGGCCAGATCGCTGGCGAAGGCGGCTGCGTTGGGTGTGACGCGGTCGATCGCGGCATTGGCGAGGCCGGTGAGCGGCATCGCGCGGGGATCGATGGTCTCGCCCTGCGCGCGCCATTCTTGCGCCACGGCCTCGGCGAGCGCGGGGGTGGGGAGTGCAAGCGGGGCGCGCGCAGGCGTCTTGAACGGGCGGCCATCGAGCAGGATTTCCCACCCGTCACCACCCCTCGCCCACCCGTCACCCCAGCGAATGCTGGGGTCTCCATCCGGTTGGGGCGCCTGACACTCGCCGAGACCCCAGCTTTCGCTGGGGCGACGAGCGGTGACCTCCTTGTAGAAGCGCTTCACGGCCGTTCGCGCCACGCCTTCTTCATCAGCACCGGCGCGAGGAAAAAATCGATCGCGCCCGCGACGAGCAGGATCGCGCCGAGCGTCGGCGAATATTCGGGCAGCAGCTTTTCGCGGAGGTTGGCGATGCCGATGAGGACGAGGATGATCCCGCTCAGCCGCGCGAGGTTGAGGAGCATGAAGCGCTGCTTGGCCTGGTCTTCGGTCACAGCATCGCTCCTTGCAACTCGCTGGCGTGGCAAGCAACGTGGTAGGCGCCTGCCGCGATCAGTTCATGGGGGTCATGATAACCCCAATCGACGCCGAGCGCGCGCGCCCCGGCGGCGACGCCCATCGCCATGTCGAAGCTGGTATCGCCGATCATCACCGTGGTCTGCGGGCTCGCCCCGGCTTCGGCGATCGCCGCGCGCGCCATCGCCGGGTGTGGCTTCGATGGATGGCGGTCGGCGGTCTGGAGCGTAACGAAGGCGTCGGAGAGGCCGTGCGCCTTGAGGCAGAGCGCGAGGCCGCGATCCGATTTGCCGGTGGCGACGCCCAGCTTCCACCCATCGGCGTCCAATGCGATCAGCGCTTCGGAAATGCCCTCGAACAGTGGCTCTTCGACCATGCCGCGGCCGCGCAGCCGCTGAAATGCGGTCTTGTAATCCTCGGCGATCTGCACCTGAAGGTCGAAATCGACCTCGGGGATCAGCGCCTGGACTGCGTTGAGCAGGCTCAAGCCGACGATGCGTCGGATGGCATGGCGATCCGGTGCGGGCATATCGGCGCGGGCGAAGGCATCTTCCATGCACAGCACGATATTGGCCTGGCTATCGACCAGCGTGCCGTCGCAATCGAACAGGGCGAGGCGGTTCATTTCTCGCGTACTCCCCTGCCCCGCC
>CBDUBW010000332.1:0-1797 GCA_965365485.1 uncultured Aquisediminimonas sp. | reverse complement strand
AGCGTCGCGAATTTCGAGATCGGCACGGCCTGTTCGGTCACCGCGCGGGCGTAGGTGAGCGTGAGCGCGTTGCGGCGCGACAGCCTGGCGGATGGTCCGCAGGTCGCTTCCGCCTTCTTGAGCGTCGCATAGCCGCCGAGCACGATCCGGGCCTGATCCTCCGCCTCGGTCGCCCCGGCGGCGCTCGCGACCAGCGCCACGGCGGCACATCCGATCAAAAGATTACGCATATCGATTCCTCGTTCCGACTCGTCGCGGCAAGCCTAGCAGTGCTATGCAGCGAAGCTAGGTTTACGGCGCTTTAACCAATGCGCGCCTAGGCAGGTTTCCGTGATTTCCAAGAGGAACCTGTCGATGCGCACACCCGCGATCCTGCTCGCCACCACCATGCTCGCGGCTTGCGGCGGCGGTGGGCCCACCACGGTGGGCAGCAACGCGCCGCCTCCGGGCCAAGGCAGCGGCGGCGTTGGCCAGACGCCGACATCGCAGCACAGCTTCGTCACGCCGACCGAGCCCAAGACCTATCAGGGGATCGGCGGCGTCCAGCGTTACGAATATTCGACCGACAGTCGCAATACACGCAGCCAATACGCCCAATTCTACGCGGGCGACGCATCGACGACGCGCAACAGCGGCATCACCGTAACCTATAATCCGCGCGACGCGATCTTCGACATCTCGATCAAGCAGCCCAACGCCAGCACCGATCGCGACCTGCGCTTTCAGGATCCGCTGCACCGCACCGCGTTCGGCGGCGCGCTGACCCCGCAGGGCGGGACGCCGGACATCCGCAACAACGGCATCCAGTATCTCGAAGCCGGATCGAGCTCGCTCACGGTCTTTGATCCGGCGCAATCGACCTTCGTGCCCGTGGGCGCGGAGGGCGCATCCTACGACGTCGCGACCTTCTTCTACCAGAAGCCGGGGACCGAAACCAATTTCGTGACCTATGCGGGCTATCTGCGCAACACCACCAACGTCGTCGAGGAAGCCGATCCCGACGACCCAGACGATACCTGGCTGCGGCAGAACAACGTGCTCGAACGCGGCGCCTGGGTCTATGGCGAGCGGACCGGCAACAGCGCAGTGCCGACCACCGGAACCGGCACCTTCACCGGCGACATGCTGGCGACGATGGTGTTCAACAATCTCGTCGATACCGATGCTTCGGCGCCGACCTATTTCCAATCGATCCATGGCACCTCTTCGACCACGGTCAATTTCGCCGCGAACACGGTGAGCGTCGCGCTCAACGGCGTGGTCTTCGCGCCGCAATTCGACGTCTATACCAGCCGCGTCGCTTCGATCGCGGATGGCGCGACCTTTACCGCCGCAGGGACGGCGCGCATCGATCTCGTCAATGCGGGGGGCTTTCTCGGCTCGATCAACAGCGCGTCGTTCGTCAATCCGGGCGCCGGCGGACGGCGTTTCGACCTGACGATCGCCGGTTCGAGCCTCGACGGCGCCTTTTTCGGGCCCGCGGCGCAGGAAGTCGGCGGCGGCTTCCGCATCGTCGGCGGCGTGCCCGATGAGCGGATCGACATATTGGGCGCCTTTACCGGCAAGAAATAGGCCGATGCGCCCCGGTCGCCTGACGCTGGCGCTCGCGCTGGCCGCCATGCCGCTGCCCGCCGTCGCGCAACAGGCGCAGTGCGGAGGCGATACCTGCCGCGTCCAGCTGACCGCCACGCAGCTTCTCGCCAGCGCCGAGAAACTGGTTTTCGAACATCGCTTCGGGGAGGCGGCGCCGATGCTCGCCGCGCTCGAACATGCGCCCGAGCTCGCGCTCCAGCGCCA
>CBDUBW010000331.1:0-1808 GCA_965365485.1 uncultured Aquisediminimonas sp. | reverse complement strand
TTCCTGCCGTTGTCGCTGCTGTTCGTCGTCCTGATTTCCACCTGGCTGATGATCAGCCGCTTCGGAGGTGCGTCGTGATTGCGCTGATGCTCGCGATTCAGGCGGTCTCGCCCGCGCACGAGGCGCCCGCCGCCGCGCGGCCGATCGACCGGCCCGTTTCCTATCGCGGGACGTGTCAGGCGCTCGACAAGGGCTTCGCGGCCTTCGAGTTTGAGGTTCGCGCCAGCGGGGGCGGGGCCGATCGTCGGCTCGCGATCGTCTCGACCGACCCGCGGCTGGCCAGCGCGGTGGCCGCCGGCACTGGAGCGCGGCGGAAGGCCCAGCGGACGATCGAGAATTTCGAGATTGCCTCGGCATCCGCCCCCAAGGTCCTGACGGTCGAATGGACCGCAAGCGGCGGGGACGCTTGGCTTAGCATCGGCGATCCCGTGGTCCCCGGCCGCCCGATGGTGACCGACTGGTACGCGCGATGTGCGCTGGACTTCGAGGAACGCTCATGATCGCGCGCACCATCAAGGCCTTCACGCTGTGGGAGCTGGTGAAGGGTCACGCCCTCACCCTGAAGTATTTCTTCAAGCCCAAGGTGACGATCAACTATCCCTATGAGAAGACGCCCATGTCGCCGCGCTTTCGCGGGGAGCATGCGCTGCGCCGCTATCCCAATGGCGAGGAGCGGTGCATCGCCTGCAAGCTGTGCGAGGCGATCTGCCCGGCGCTGGCGATCACCATCGAGGCCGAACCGCGCGAGGACGGAAGCCGCCGCACGACCCGCTACGACATCGACATGGTGAAGTGCATTTACTGCGGCCTGTGCCAGGAGGCCTGCCCGGTGGACGCGATCGTCGAGGGTCCGAACCTGGAATTTTCAACGGAAACGCGCGAGGAACTCCTCTACGACAAGGCCAAGCTGCTGGCCAACGGCGACCGGTGGGAAGCCGCGCTCGCCGCGAACCTTGCCGCTGACGCGCCCTACCGTTAAGGCCCGCCGAACTTGATTCCGTTCGCACCACGGCCGTTCGTGTCGAGCGAAGTCGAGACACGTCATTTTGTCAGCCAACCGTCCCTCGACTGCGCTCGGGACAAACGGGGATTTGGGTTCTGATCGCGCTGCTCGCCTTTTACCTGTTCGCGACGCTGACCATCGCTTCGGCGGTGCTCGTGGTGTTCGCTCGCAACCCGGTGCACAGCGTCCTGTGGCTGATCGTCGCCTTCTTCAACGCGGCGGGCCTGATGCTGCTGACCGGTGCCGAGTTCATCGCGATGCTGCTGGTGATCGTCTACGTCGGCGCGGTCGCGGTGCTGTTCCTGTTTGTGGTCATGATGCTCGACATCGACTTCGCCCAGCTCCGCTCCGGCGTCACCCGCAACCTGCCGTTCGGCCTGCTCATCGCCCTTGTGCTGCTGGCCGAGATCGTGATCGCGGTCAGCGCTTACCGGGCCGGCCCCGTGCTCGGGCGCGCGGCTGGGGCTCCTCCGGCCAATGTCGTCCCCAATATCGAGGCCCTGGGCCATGAGCTCTACACCCGCTACCTCCTGCCGTTCGAACTCGCCGGGTTGATCCTGCTGGTGGCGATGATCGGCGCCATTGTCCTCACGCACAGGAGCCGTGGCGACGGGCGGCGCCAGAACGCCAGCCGTCAGATCGCCCGTCGCCCGGAAGATGCCGTGAAGATCGCCAGGCCTCAGATCGGACAGGGGGTCGAGCTGTGATCGGCCTGGTCCACTACCTGACTGTCGCCGCCATCCTGTTCGTGATCGGCGTGCTCGGCATCTTCCTCAATCGCCGCAACGTCATTCTGATGCTGATG
>CBDUBW010000330.1:0-1823 GCA_965365485.1 uncultured Aquisediminimonas sp. | reverse complement strand
CTGCAGGATCAGGCGATGTATTACGGCCGCGGTGCCTCTCGCTACGACGAGAATAAGCGTGCGGTGACCGAGAAATATATGGGCCCGATCGTCAAGACGGCGATGACGCGATGCATCCAGTGCACGCGCTGCATCCGGTTTGCCGAAGAAGTGGCCGGGGTTGAAGAAGTCGGCGCGGTGTTCCGCGGCGAGAATATGCAGATTACAACCTATCTGGAGAAAGCGTTCCACTCCGAACTGTCGGGCAACATCATCGATCTCTGCCCGGTCGGCGCGCTGACCAGCAAGCCCTATGCCTTCGAAGCGCGGCCGTGGGAGCTGCGCAAGACGCCGGGCATCGACGTGATGGACGCGGTCGGCACCAACATCCGCATCGACAGCCGGGGGCGGGGCGTGCTGCGCGTGCTCCCGCGCATCAACGAAGACGTCAACGAGGAATGGGCGCACGACAAGACGCGCTATGCATGCGAAGGTCTTGCCGAGCGGCGGCTCGACCGGCCCTGGGTGCGGCGCGAGGGCAAGCTTCACCCGGCAAGTTGGGATGAAGCCTTTGCCGAAATCGCGCAGCGCTGGACCGGCGAGGCAGCGGTAATTGCGGGCGACCTCGTCGACTGCGAGACGATGTTCGCGGCGCGCGAGCTGTGCGGCAGCGCGATGCTCGAAGGACGGCAGACCGGGCTCGCCTATGACGTTTCGAGCCTGAGCGCGGTCAATTTCAACAGCACCATAGCCGGCATCGAAACCGCCGACGCTATCCTGCTCGTCGGCACCGATCTTCGCTTCGAAGCGCCGCTGGTTAATACGCGCATCCAGAAAGCGGTGCGCAAGCGCGGCGCCGAGGTGTTCGCGATCGGGCCCGAGACCGACCTTACTTACAAGGCGGAATGGCTTGGAAGCGAGCTTTCACTGCTCGGGGCATTGCCCAAGGCGGTGGCCGAAGCGTTCAAGGAGGCGAAGCGGCCAGCGATTATCGTCGGCGGTGGTGCACTTCGCTATGAGGGCGTTCACGGCGCGGCGCTGAAGTTCGCGCAAACCTACAATCTCGTGCGCGAAGGCTGGAACGGCTTCAACGTCCTCCATTTCGCGGCTTCGCGGATGGGCGGGCTGATGCTCGGCTACGCTCACGCGGGCGGCATCAGAGCACTCGCCGCAAACCAACCTGGTGTTGTCTTCTTTCTCGGTGCCGATGAGGTCGATCACAATCAGTTCGCCGCCAGCTACAAGATTTACGTCGGTCATCATGGCGATGCCGGCGCGCGTGCGGCCGATCTGATTTTGCCCGGTGCCGCTTACACAGAAAAGTCGGGCACCTGGGTCAATCTCGAAGGACGTGTCCAGCGCGGCGAGCGCGCGGTCTTCCCGCCGGGCGACGCACGCGAGGATTGGGCGATCTTCCGCGCGCTCAGCCAGGTGCTTGGCAAACCGCTGCCCTTCGACACTCTAGATCAATTGCGTGCAAAGATGGCCGAGGCCGTGCCCGCGCTTGGCGTCGAGGGGCTTGCCGACTACGGTTGGTCCGCCCCCGACCTGCCGTCCGAGCTGTCGGGCGAGATTGCCGATTATCCGATCAAGGATTTCTACCTGACCAACGCCATTTGCCGCGCGTCACCGACGATGCAGCGCTGTTCGGCCGAGTTGCTGCACGGCGAAGAATGGCTGGAGGCAGCGGAGTGACCTACACTCAGTGGTTCCAATCCTGGGCCGGATACAACTTCGGCTGGTTTCTCAGCCATTTGACGTTGATCCTGCTGATCGCGCTGCCGGTGATGCTCGCGGTGGCGATGATCATTTACGCCGATCGCAAGATCTGGGCGGCGATGGCG
>CBDUBW010000329.1:0-1903 GCA_965365485.1 uncultured Aquisediminimonas sp. | reverse complement strand
GCGCGCTTGGGGGGCGCGGCGTCACCACGGGATCGATGTGACCGGGGATTTGCATCGGCACCATATAGGGTGCCGGGGCCGCCGCGCCAATCACCGGTTACGCGCGCAGCCGAGCGCGGCGGCATCGATCGCGGTCGCGGCGCCCGACAGACGGTAGCTATCGGCGAAGCGACCGCCGCCCGTACTGACGCCGCGCACACTCATCGCGCGGGCGGATCGGATCGCGGCGACGATCGCCGCGTCGGCGGCGGGGCTCGGGGCCCAGGCGTCGGCGGCAGCCCCGGTAAGTTCGAAACGGCGATCATCGACGACCAGGGTCAGCCGGGCGCCGGGCCGCACTTCGCGGCTCAGCCGGAAATGCAGTTGCGAACGAACGCGCCGTGTGGGCCAGTGGGCGATGCTGGCGAAGGGCCGCCATTTGCCACGGCTGCGCACAGGCTCGGCAATGGCGAAGCAATGTAGCGGGCGATCGTCGCGAAACGCGCCCCAATCACCCGTGACGCCCAAGGATTCGCGCGCGGACGCTGGGCCACAGGCGATCATCGCCGCGACGACAAGCGCGCGCTTCATGCCTGCTCGATCCCCTTGCCGCGACAGATGATCTTTTCCTCGCCATCTCCGATCATCACCATCGAGCCTTGCGGCAGATTATCGGCGACCGGCGCACCCCAGCGCGGATCGACGGGTAGCCCGAGCAGCAGGCCCCGCAAGACGCGCGCGGACATGCCGTGCATCAGCACCAGCCGATCGCCGCGCGTTTGACCTGCATCGACGATCCAGCCTTCGAGCCGCGCGGCGACATCGCCATAGCTTTCGCCGCCAGAGGGGACACGCGTGAACAGACCGGCCTCGCGATCGACGAACGGCCCGATCTCGGCTTCGATCTCGGCATAGCTGCGGCCCGACCAATCGCCGACATCGATTTCCTGCAAGCGATCATCGGTGCGCGCGGCATGCCAATCGGCTTCGATATGTTCGGCGACGATGGCGAGCGTTTGCAATGCCCGCCCCGCGCTCGACGACCAGAGATCGAGCGGCTGCCGCGTCCCCAGGAAGAGCGCGAGCGCGCGTCCCATCTCATCGGCCTGCGCGAACCCGCGCGAAGTGAGCGGAGTATGGACGTGCAGTTGCCCCTGCATTCGGCCGGTGGCGTTGAAGACGGTTTCGCCGTGGCGAGCGATGAAGGTGCGGCCGAAAAGCATGATCCTATGCTTTGCCGCCCGGACCGCGCAACGCAAGCCGCGGGGTGGAAACTGTCTCCCGTGGGAGACAAAGATGAGCCAACGGTCGCGCGAAACTGCGGTGAAGCGTTTTGTCGCATCGTTAAACCGCCGTCATTTGAACGCCCTCCGCAAGACGCGGAGCAGCGCGGCATCGACGTAGCGGCGGCGAACGCCGACCTGCAGGCCGCGGTAGAAAATCGGAGTTTCACGCACGAACGGGTCGGAGGGCGCGGGTGGCGACCAGCGCTGCGCCGCCGCCCATCGCGCCGCAAAATCCGCATCACGTGCCTGCCGGCGATATGCCTGAGCGCGCGATATGCCTGCCTCACGCGCTGCCGCCGATACCGATGCGCCGCGCTCGATCGCCTCGATCAACACCACGCGCCAATCGCGCGCCGCCAACTCCGGATGCGCGCGCAGTGCGGTGGCCTTCGCTTCGCTTACTTTGCGGATATCGGCCTTACGACGAGACTTCATCTTAGAACGTTAGAAGAACAAATTTAGATTGTCAATCTCCTATTTCATCCGCAGCAATCGCTGTTGCGAAACCTTCGCAAATCTTTATTGGGGCGCGAAGAAGATAAGGGGTGATAATGATTCGCAAGACTATCGCGGCTCTCCTTGTAAGCGCGGCCTTCGGGGTTCCGGCGCTCGCCGCCGACGATGCCGAACTTGAAGAC
>CBDUBW010000328.1:0-1903 GCA_965365485.1 uncultured Aquisediminimonas sp. | reverse complement strand
GGAGGTAGTGAAGCACCTGGTGAAGGATCACGGTATCGCAGCAGCCGTCGTCGAGCGGCAGCGCCGAGACGTCGCCTTTGCGGAGCTCCCAATCGAAACCTTCGGCCTGCGCCAACTTGCCGCGCGCGATACGGAGCATTTCGGGGCTGCGGTCGATGCCCGTCGCCTGGTCGGCGCGAGAGCCGAACAATTCGATCATGCGGCCGGTGCCGGTGCCGACATCGACCAGCCGTCCGAGCTTGCCGTCGAGCGCGGCGTCGATCGCGCGTTCGACCTCGCTTTCGGCGACATGAAGCGAGCGCAGGCTATCCCAATGCTCGGCGTGGGCGGCGAAATAGCGTTCGGCGGCGGCAGCGCGATCGGCGCGCACCGCGATCAGCCGCGCCGCGTCGGCGACGGTCCAATGGTCATTCGCCTCGCTCCATTGATCGATCGCCTGGAAGACCGGCTGGACGATCTCGGCCGCGCCGGTTTCGAGGAAGACCCAGCTGCCTTCCTTGCGGCGGCGCGCGATCCCGGCTTCGCAAAGAATGCGGATGTGACGCGAAACGCGCGGCTGGCTTTGCCCGAGCACCTGCGCGAGTTCGCCGACCGCCAGCTCCATCCGCCGCAACAGCGCGACGATCCGCAGTCGCGTCGGATCGGCAAGCGCACGAAAGATGGCGAGCGGGCGTTTCATCTGCGACCATCATATAAAGAATTCTTTATATGTCGTCAACGCGCGATCGACGATGCGCGTCACCTTCCTCAACTTCGAATCCCCATTGCCGCGGGGGACTTAAAAAGATAGAGGCGCGTCCGCCGGTCGGGTCGACCGTCTTTGGTTCCACACGGGAGAGAAACCAATGAAGAAATTTGCTCTTGTCTCGCTTGCCGCCGCGGCTTCGCTCGGGCTCGCCGCTTGCAACGAGAAGGCTGCCGACGAGTCCGCCAACGCCGCTGAAGCGATGGCCGACGATGTCGTCGAAGGCGCCGAAGACGCCGCAAACGCTTCGATCGAAGCTGCCAACAACGCGACCGACGCTGTCGTCAACAGCACGGCAGCGACCGCAGACGCGATCGAAGCCGATGCCATGAACGCGCAGAGCGCGGTCGACGCCGCTGCTGACGCCGAGGCCGAAGCGCAGAATAAATAAGCGTTCCGGCCAAGCGGCCGAATGGATATTTGGGGCTGCGTTCCTGACGGGACGCGGCCCCTTTTTTTGCGGGATTACGACCGATGCGCCTGCTGATCCTTCCTCTTCTGCTCGCGGCCTGTTCGGGCAATCCGCCGTCGGAGAGCCAGGCGGAGGCGGAAGCGCTCAACGAAGCGGCGGAGGCGCTCGATGCGCAGACCTTGCCGCCGCCGGTCCTGGTGGGGAATGCCACCAAATGAAAATGGGCCGGGGATTTCACCCCGGCCCAAATTCTTTCGACGGATGGGCGCGGAGTAAATCCGCGCCGTCGGTCCCCAGCTGAAGCCGGGGCCGGCCGTTCTGATTTCGTCGTCGGGGTAGCCTTGGCTACCCCGTGCCCGAAATCAGAAGTCCATTCCGCCCATTCCGCCCATTCCGCCGCCGGGCATCGCAGGCATCGCTGTCTTGTCCTCGGGGGCGTCGGAGACGGCCGCTTCGGTGGTGATCAGCAGTCCGGCAACCGAAGCTGCGTCCTGAAGCGCGGCACGAACGACCTTGGTGGGATCGATCACGCCCGACTGAACCAGGTTTTCATACTGGTCGGTCTGCGCGTTGAAGCCCATGGTCTCGTCATTCTCGCGGAGCAGATTGCCCGAAACGACCGCACCGTCATGGCCGGCATTGGTCGCGATCTGACGCAGCGGGGTGACGATCGCCTTGCGGACGATGTCGATACCGCGGGTCTGATCGTCGTTCGCACCCTTGAGGCCTTCGAGCGCCTTGGTCGC
>CBDUBW010000327.1:0-1910 GCA_965365485.1 uncultured Aquisediminimonas sp. | reverse complement strand
TCGAAATGCTGGCGCGCAAGGATCTCGGTCGGCGCAAGCATTGCCGCCTGCGCGCCCGCTTCGACTGCGATGAGCATGGCGTGGAGCCCAACAAGCGTCTTCCCCGAACCAACATCGCCCTGAAGCAGCCTCGTCATCGGCACTGCCTGGCGCATGTCGCCTTCGATTTCGGCGATCGTACGCGCTTGCGCGCCGGTAAGCGCATAAGGGAGCCGCAACTTCGCGCGCAGTCTGCCGTCGCCGGCCAACGGCTGCCCGCGTTTGCGCCGTGACGACGCGCGCACGAGCATCAGAGCCAGTTGATTTGCAAACACCTCATCATATGCCAGCCGCTCCCGCGCCAAGAGATTTGCAGGATCGGCGTGGATCGCCGTCAGAGACTGCTTCCACCCCTGCCATCCGCGCTTCCCAACCAGCCCGGGATCGATCCACTCCGGTAGATCGGGCGCACGGTCAACCGCTTGCGAGATCATCTGCCGCAAGCGGTTGCCGGTCAGGCCCTCCGATAAAGGATAGATGGCTTCCGTATTGGCCAGCCCCTCCCCTTGGTCGGGCGGCACGACGTGATCGGGGTGAACGATCTGGCGTTCCTGGCCATATTGTTCGAGCCTCCCTGAAACGACGCGGCTCTCGCCAAGCGGAAGCATTTTCTTCGCATAGCCGGCGCCGCCGCCGAAATAGGTCAGGGTCAGATAATCTCCCTGGCTATCGGTGGCGATGACGCGAAACGGCCCTCGCGCATTGCCCTGGCGATGCTCGATCGGCGTCACCTGAACGATAATGTTGCTGCCAAGCGCGGCGTCGTCGAGCTTCGCTACGCGGTCGCGCCGGACAATTCCGGTCGGCAAATGAAAGAGCAGATCGACCAGCTTGCTCAGGCCCAAACGCTGCAGCGGTTTGGCTAGCGCCGCGCCCACGCCCTTGAGGCTTTCCACCTCAACGAAGAGCGGGTTGAGCAGTTGCGGTCGCATGGCTATCGGGTTCCGATACCCCAGCCCGACATGGAAGCAAATGGACCGCGAAACGCGCATCAAACGGCTGCTTTATCGCGCCACGCATCGCGGCACGCGAGAAGCGGACTATTTGATCGGCGGGTTTTGCACCACGCACGCGCCAATGTGGAACGATAGCGAAATCGCCTGGTTCGAGCAGTTCCTCGAAGAGCAGGATGTCGACATCATGGCGTGGGCGTTGGGAACGGCGGAAGCCCCCCCTCGTTTGCAGGGCAAGATGATGGAACGGTTCCGCACGCTCGATTATTTGGAACCGATCGCCAACGCATGACCCCCATCGAAACTATCACCAGCGCGGATCGGCCGCTGACGCTCGCGCGCGCGCCTGCGGGATTTCTCCCATGGTTGATGACCGACCTCGCACGTGCCGCAAAATCCCGCGCGCTGTTCATCGCCGCGGACGAAGCGGCAATGCGTGGGCTTGCCGAGACGGCATCGTATTTCGCACCCGAAGTCGAGATTCTGACCTTCCCGGCTTGGGACAGCCTGCCCTATGATCGCGCCTCGCCCTCGTTGCGAGTGACGTCGGAGCGGCTGGCGACGCTTGCCGCTTTGCAGCGCAAGCCGAAAGCGCCGCAGCTGGTCGCGACCACGATCAACGCAATCACGCAGCGGACGCTGACGCCGTTTCGCATTCGTCAGCTCTCCGCGACGCTAAAACCGGGTGAGCGCATCGATCGCGACGAGTTGATCGCGAGGCTCCAGGCGAACGGCTATGTCCGCACCGATACCGTCGCCGATGCCGGCGAATATGCGGTGCGTGGCGGGCTGGTCGACCTTTATCCCGCCGGGCAGGATCATGCGCTGCGGATCGACTTTTTCGGCGACGAGATCGAATCACTGCGCGCCTTCGACCCCGCCGACCAGCGAACGATCGGCCCGGTCGAAAACTTCGCG
>CBDUBW010000326.1:0-1915 GCA_965365485.1 uncultured Aquisediminimonas sp. | reverse complement strand
GCGGCATTCGGCATATCTGCTGAATATGCTCGCAAAAGACCGGGAGAGAGACGTGGCGCAAAGCATAGACGATCTGATGACGTTCGATGCGTTTCTCACGCATTGGGCGGATGATCGGCCGGAGCGACTGGCGATGCGCGAGGAGGATCGTTTCTGGAGCTACGCCGATCTCGAAGAGCGGACCGCGCGGGTCGCGACCTGGCTTCAATCGCGCGGGCTGAAGAAGGGTGATCGCATTGCCTGGATCGGCAAGAACAGCGATCTTTATTTCACGCTCTTTTTCGGTGCTGCGCGATTAGGCGTGGTAATGGCGCCGATCGGCTGGCGGCTCGCCGCGCCCGAATGGGCATTCATCGTCAACGACACCCAATCGAAGATCGTCTTTCTGGGCGTCGGCTTCGACGATGCCGCCAAGGCGCTCGAAGGCAAGCTCGATCAAGTTCCCGATATCGTCACTGCCGCGCAGGGCTACGCGCTGATCGATGAAACCGCGCGCGCGGCGTTCGAGCCCTCGGGAGAGGACGACGCCGTCCTCCAGCTCTACACCTCCGGCACCACCGGGAATCCCAAGGGCGTCGCGCTTTCGAACAAGAATCTGTTTGGCCTGCGCAAGAACGCTTCAAACGACATGGCCTATACGCGGTGGGAGGATGACGAGGTCGTCCTCGTCGCGATGCCCTGCGCGCATATCGGCGGCACGGGCCTTGGCATCATGGCGCTGGCGGCGG
Source organism: uncultured Aquisediminimonas sp. (assembly GCA_965365485.1). Classification (GTDB taxonomy): domain Bacteria; phylum Pseudomonadota; class Alphaproteobacteria; order Sphingomonadales; family Sphingomonadaceae; genus Aquisediminimonas. Next base: position 1,187 of record CBDUBW010000326.1, on the reverse strand, counting down.
GGCTGCCAGCCTACATCCTCGCCGAATTCACCCCCGACGGGTTGTTCGATTCGATCGAGAAGGGCGGGGTGACGCGCTTCTTCATCGTTCCCGCCGCTCTGCACATCCTGCTTCAGCATCCGCGCTGCGGGACAGTCGATTACAGCCGCCTCAAATATATCATATACGGCGCCGCGCCGATCCCGCTCGAACTGCTGCGGCAGTGCATCGCCATGTTCGGCTGCGAATTCATCCAGGCCTATGGCATGACCGAAACGACGGGCACGATCTGCATGCTGCCGCCCGAAGATCACGATCCCAACGGCAATGTGCGGATGCGCAGCGCGGGCAAGGCGCTTCCCGGCGTCGAACTCAAGATCGTCGACGAGGCTGGTCGCGACCTGCCCGTCGGCGAGGTCGGCGAGGTCGTGACGCGTTCGTCGAACAACATGCTCGGCTATTGGAAACTGCCCGACGCCACCGCCAAGACAGTCGACAGCGACGGCTGGATCAGGACGGGCGACGCCGGTTATATGGACGAAGACGGCTATCTCTACATCCACGACCGTGTGAAGGACATGATCATTTCGGGCGGCGAGAATGTCTATCCCGCCGAGGTAGAGAGCGCGATCTACGGCCATCCCGATGTGCTCGAAGTGGCGGTGATCGGCGTGCCCGACGAGAAATGGGGCGAGGCCGTCAAGGCCGTCTGCGCGCCCAAGCCCGGCGCGAGCATCGATCCCGAGAGCGTCATCGGCTGGGCGCGCGAACGCATCGCCGGTTTCAAGGTGCCCAAAACCGTCGACCTGATCGACGCGCTGCCGCGCAACGCCAGTGGCAAGATTCTCCGCAAGGATCTGCGTGCGCCGTATTGGGAGGGCCGTGAGCGGCAGGTGAATTAGCGCCGTCCAAAGTTCCTCCCCTTCTTGAAGGGGAGGTGGCGCGGGCGAAGCCCGTGTCGGAGGGGCGGTTCCGCGCGGACAGACCCCTCCGTCATCGCTTCGCGATGCCACCTCCCCAACAAGTTGGGGAGGAACTTGCCCGCACATTGCATCCCCCCGCCCCCGCACCTAAAGCCCGCGCGCCATGGCGAAGATTGAAACCCCCCGGCCCATTCGCGGCACACAATCGATGCTCGGCGAAGAGGCCGATCGCTTCCATCACGTCGTCGAAACCTTCGATCGCGTGCGGCGGCTTTACGGTTTCAA
>CBDUBW010000325.1:0-1933 GCA_965365485.1 uncultured Aquisediminimonas sp. | reverse complement strand
GCTTGATCGAGTGCAAATTAGCTCCGCTAACTTGTCTCACGATCTGCGCGGTGGTGGGCAGGGCTGGATTCGAACCAGCGTACGCTCTCGCGGGCAGATTTACAGTCTGCTGCCATTAACCACTCGGCCACCTGCCCAGGCGCTCGCAAGCGAGGCGGCGCTTTGGCGAAGCTGTCCCTTCAAGTCAATTCCGCAAACGGCGTCAGAGCACCATCTGCGTTTGCGTGACGAGCGCGACGGCCTTGCCGTCCTCGCGCGCGATCCGCGTCTGCCATACCGAGAGCCGCTTGCCGATTTGGATCGGAGTCGCCTCGCCGCGCACGGTTTGTCCGGAGGGGGCAGCACCCAGGAAGTTGGTCTTGCTTTCGACCGTCGTCGTGCTGGCAGCGCCCTCGGGCAGATTGAGAAACGCGCCGATCGCACCCAGCGCATCGGCAAAGGCCATGATCGCGCCGCCATGCATGATCCCGCCTGCGGTGCAGAGATCGTCGCGCACGAGCAAAGTGCCGACGACGCGCTGCTTTTCCGCCGCGGTCACCGCGACACCCATCGCCTTTGAAAACGGCATGCTATCGGCAAGGTTGCTCATCCGTGTTCGACCAGCCATTCCTCGGCGGGCGCGCGCTTCGCCCTGAGCGCATTGGCAGGGTCGTCAGGGTCCTTGTAGCCGATCGCCATGCCCGTCCAGAGGATGCGATCCTCAGGCAGGTTCAGGAACCGGCCGATCGTCTCCGGGAAGATCGCCCAGCATTCCTGCGGGCAACTGTCGAGCCCGGCTTCGACGAGCAACAGCATGATGTTCTGGACGAGCATCCCGGCATCGCCCCATTGCGGCAGCCCCATATTGCGGCCGAGCGATACGAAAAGCCCGACAGGCGCGTTGAAGAACTGGAAGTTGCGCGAGAACCAAATCGCCCGGCCCTTGGCATCCTCGCGAGGAATGCCGAGATGGCCGTAAAGCATCTCGCCGACCTCCGACCGCCGCTCGGTGTGCGGGGCTTCGAGAACCTTGGGATAAATGTCGTACTGCGGCGTCTCGCTCGCGCGCGCCGCGATCTTCTCCGCCATGATGCCCTTGAGTTTCGCCATCGATTCGCCGTGAACCAGATCGACATGCCAGGGCTGGAGGTTGCCGCCCGTCGCAGCCCGCGCGGCGCGTTCGACGATGTCGCGAACGAGCCCGATATCAACCGGCTTGTCGAGAAAGCCGCGGACAGAACGGCGATAAGCGACGGCTTCGGAAACGTTCATCTTCCTCTCCTCGAACTTTCCCTTGCCGTAAACGTCAATCTGCGCAAGTGGACTTCGCATCATCCAGATGGGAGTCGGGAATAATGGCGACAGCCTATATCGTCGACGCGGTGCGGACCGCCGGCGGCAAGCGCAACGGTAAGCTGGCGGGATGGCATCCGGTCGATATGGCGGCGGCGACGCTCGATGCGATCGTCGAGCGAAACGGCCTCGACGCCGATGCAATCGATGATGTCGTGATGGGATGCGTCAGCCAGGCGGGGCAGCAGTCGATGCAGGTCGGGCGGATGGCCGTGCTCGCATCCAAGCATCTCGGCGAAAAGGTTCCCGCCGTGACGATCGACCGCCAGTGCGGCTCATCGCAGCAGGCCATTCAGTTCGCGGCGCAGGCGGTGATGTCGGGAACGCAGGACATCGTCATTGCCGCCGGCGTTGAATCGATGACGCGCGTGCCGATGGGATCGACCGCGATGTTCCACTTCAAGGAGGGGCTGGGCGGATACAAATCGCCGGGGCTCGAAGAGAGATACCCCGGGATCATGTGGTCGCAGTTCGCGGGCGCGGAGATGATCGTGAAGAAGCACGGCTTCACCAAGGACGACCTCGACCGCTACTCGCTCGGATCGCACCAGAAGGCGAGCGCGGCCACCCAGGCGGGGCATTTCGACAATGAGATCGTCGT
>CBDUBW010000324.1:0-1939 GCA_965365485.1 uncultured Aquisediminimonas sp. | reverse complement strand
GCGCGCGCATCTGCGGATCTTTCTGCGGATGACGTGCTTGTCATCGGGCCAGGCGGTCGGTTGCCGCCCGCGGAAGGTTTTACGCTTTCACGAGTGAATCTCGACGATGGACAACCGACTGGCGCGTCAGCTCCAGATCATCCTGAGGTCGTGTTCGTCCAGCGCGGAGCAGCGGAGGTGTCGACACCGGATGGGGTAATTGCGCTCGGCCTGGGCGACACGATGACTGTTCCGATCGGACTTGAACGCGTCTATCGCACGACAGGCGGACCTGCCCAACTCATCATCGTACGCGGAACCGACTAGAAGCCGGCCTCCGCTCGCGCAGCGCGCGCACCGGCGCGCATGAAGGCGTGCTCCGAACCTTGCAGGAAAAGGCGCGCACCCTTGTCCCGCCAGCCGCTGACATCGGCGTCGCGGGGAACAAACATGCCCACCGGGATTCCCGCTGCCGCGCCGGCTGCGAGAACGCGCTCCACGGCTTCGACCACGCTCGGCGCATTAGGATCGGTCTGGCCAAGGGCAATGGTCAGATCGATCCGCCCAACGAACAGCGCGTCGAGCCCCGGAACGGCAGCGATAGCCTCTACAACCTCAACGGCCTCGACGTCCTCGATCTGGGCAATCACGGTGGAACGGCCGCCGCTTGCCGACATGTGCGCGGGAATATTGGTCTGACCATAGGCGGCAGCGCGCGAGGAGCCCGCATAGCCGCGCCCGCCCGGTCCGTAATGCGAGGCTGCGACGGCGTGCTGCGCCTCTTCCGCCGACCGGATATGAGGAAGCAGAACACCATCAGCGCCGCAATCGAGCGCGTTGAGTATATATTCGGGCGCGGCGGTCGGCGTGCGCACGATCACGGGCAACGCGCTCGCGCGCGCCGCCATTACACAATGATCGATCGCCATTCGATCGAACGGCGCGTGTTCGGCATCGAGACACAACAGATCGAGGCCCGCACTGGCCATCACCTCGACGAGGATCGGCGAGGGCGTCTTGAGAAAGCTCCCCCAAAGCGCGTCGCCGGCCGCCAAGCGCTGTTTCAGACCCATGCCGGCACCCGCGCCCTCGCTATCGCGGCGCCTTCGGCGAGCGTTGCCAGTTTGGCCCAGACAATTTCCGGATCGACCGCGCCAAATCCCGCGAAGGTCGAAAACCCACAATCGGTACCGGCGATCACGCGTTCCGGGCCGACGATCTGGACAAAGCGCTCGATCCGCTCGGCGACCACCCTGGGATGTTCGATGAAGTTCGTGGTCGAATCGATGGTGCCGGGTATGAGCACCTTGTCCGCGGGCAACTGTCCGGTGAGGAGCTTGAACGCTTCCCAATCGGCCTGGTGTCGCGGATTGGCGGTTTCGAACAACAGACCGGCCGGCTTCGCGCCGAGCAATGTCGGCAAGATCAATTCCATCTCGACGTCACAGTGATGGGGTCCTTCGTAATTTCCCCAGCAAACGTGCATCCGACATCGATCCGCGGGCACATTGCGCAGCGCGTGGTTGAGCACTTCGACATGTCGCCCGATCGCCTTAAGATAGTCCGCGTCGGACCGATCCTTGAACATCATGTGGCGGCCCAGCCCGAGGTCGGGACTGTCTAGCTGAAGGATCAAGCCAGCGCCGACGATCGCTTCATATTCCGGCCGCATCGCTTCGGCGAGCGCTTCCAGATAGGCATCGTCGCTTGGATAATGGTCGTTGGGCTGAAATAGCGCGATCACGCCTGGAGAGGCCGCGTTCATAAACCCTATCGGCGCGCCATTCGCGTCACGCGCGGAGGCGAAGCGGCGAAGATCGTCTTCAAGCGGAGCGAGCGTAACCGACGTAATTTCGCCAACGCAGCGCGGTCGGCGATAGCTTGGCGTGCCGCCGCCCTTCGCCTGTCGTTCGAGAAAGGATGGGAAGGCTTCAAGATCGGCTGGAGCGCGCCGCGGGCT
>CBDUBW010000323.1:0-1944 GCA_965365485.1 uncultured Aquisediminimonas sp. | reverse complement strand
CAAGCTGATCGAAGTTCGCGGGCTCGACGGAGAGCTGGCGGGGCTGATCCCGCTGTGCATCCATGATCGCTACGGGCGCATCCCGGTGCGCCACGTCCGCAACTGGGTGCATTATCAATGCTTCATGGGCACGCCCCTGGTTCGCGCGGGGGCGGAGGCGGCATTCTGGCAGGCGCTGCTCGACTGGCTCGATACGAGCGACTGGGCGGCGGGGCTGCTGACCTTGCGCGAACTCGACGGCGATGGTCCGCTGGTCGCGGCGCTCGGGGAAGTGCGCGGCAATGCTATCGTTCATCGCTATGAACGAGCGCTGCTGCGATCCGACCTCGACGCCGAGACCTATCTCGCGGCGCGCCTCAACGCCAAGAAGCGCAAGGAGTTGCGGCGGCTCGATAACCGGTTGGCAGAATTGGGCGCAGTGCGGTTCGATACGCTCGCCGACCCGGCGGACCTCCCCGCCTGGATCGATGAATTTCTCGCACTCGAAGCAGCGGGCTGGAAAGGCGAGCACGGCGCGGCGCTCGGCAAAACCCCGGCGACGCGCGCCTTTTTCACCGAGGCGGTCGAAGGGGCGCACACGGCAGGCAAACTCGATCTTCAGCGGCTGACGCTCGACGGCCGCGCAATTGCGATGCTGGTCAACTTTCGGACGCCGCCGGGCAGCTGGTCGTTCAAAATCGCGCATGACGAGGCGCTGGCGCGCTTTTCCCCCGGCGTGATGATCGAGATCGAGAATTTGAAACGCGTCCTTGCCGATCCCGAAACCGACTGGATGGACAGCTGCGCAGTCGCCGATCATCCGATGATCGACCGGCTGTGGGGGGAGCGGCGACGCATTGTCCAGGTCACGGTGCCGCTGGCGGGCGTGCGGCGGCGGCTGACCCACGCCTTGTGCCGCGGGGCAGAGCGCGCCTCCGCGTGGCGGCGGGGGCTGGCGTGACCGCCTTTCCGCCAGAGGCGTTGGCGACGCTCGACGCCGCCTATCCCGAGACGCCCGTATTGCTCTCGCACGATCTGGCCGCGCACCCGATGCTGACACTCGAAGCGCTGGTCGAACTCGCGGCGACGCTGCCCCTGAACAGCGTCGAGTATAATGACGGGGCGTTGCCGATCGGGATCGATCCCGCTGACATCCCTCGACCGTCGCTCGGCATCGCCGAGACGATCAGGAGCATCGAGGAGAATGGCAGCTGGATGGTGCTCAAGCGTATCGAGCAGCATCCCGCTTATGCCGCGCTCCTTGAGACGACGCTCGACGAAATCCGTCCACTCGTCGCCGCGCGCACGGGAGCGATGCTGGGTTTGGAGGGCTTCATCTTCATCTCCTCCGCAAACGCGGTGACCCCATTCCACTTCGATCCCGAGCATAACATCCTGATGCAGATCCGCGGGGAGAAGGTGTTCACGATCTTCCCGCAAACCGACGAAGCGATCGTCGCGCCGCAGCTTCACGAGGCATTTCACCTCGGCGAACATCATCGCAACTTGCCGTGGAACGACGACTTCGCACCGCGCGGCACCCCCTTCGCCATGGTACCCGGCGACGCGCTCCACGTGCCAGTCAAAGCACCACACTGGGTGCGGGTGACCAAAGGCCCTTCGATCTCGCTTTCCGTCACCTGGCGATCCGAATGGAGCTATGAGGAGGCCGATGCGCGCGCCTTCAATCGCCTGCTGCGGCAGGCGGGCATGACGCCCGCCAGCCCGAAACGGCTGCCGGGGCGCAACAGGACGAAATCGTTGGCGTTCCGGGGGCTGCGGCGGCTCCGCCTGACCTGAGAAGGAAAGCCGAGGCGCCGCGCCCGCGCTCGGTGCGATCCGATGATCATCGGAAAATCCGATCGGTGCGAAATCCAAAGTTGACGAACTTGACGGGTACGTCCCGGCGAAAACACGTTTCGCTGATCGAGTACGTCGATCAAACTCGTTTGTGCAGATCGTTTG
>CBDUBW010000322.1:0-1976 GCA_965365485.1 uncultured Aquisediminimonas sp. | reverse complement strand
GATGACGGGGAGCCGGAGGCGGTCGAAAAGCGGGGAGGGGAGTGTCATGGGGCCGGTTGCATAGCGAAACCGGGTTCGCTGTCCACATCCTTTGCCGCCGCATCGATTCGCTTGTCGGATTCGTGCAAATTTAGCAATCTATGGTCAGGCCGACAGGGAGGGTGTCGAGATGGCTGATGAAAATATACGCTTCGTCGCAATCGCCGAAGTGGTTTTGCGGGCTGATCCGGGTGAGGATACCGAGGCGGTCAATCACCTGCTTCTCGGCGACTGGTGCGAACTCAAAGGGCCCGGCACTGCGGGCTGGTGTGAGGTCAGAGCGCGGGGCGACGATGGCTGGTTGCCGGAGGGCGCAATTTCGACGTCGCGTCCCCTCGAAATCAATTTCGTCGATATCGGGCAGGGCGACGGCTGCCACATCGTCACCCCCGATGATCAGGTCATCCTCATCGATGCGGGCATCGGAGACAATATGGCGCGGTTCCTGGCGTGGCGGTATAATCTGCGCAGCCGCAAAGTGGCGGGCGTCGAGGGCGTTGCGGCGGACGATCCCGCAGCAAGAGCGCCGTTCGAAATCGACATCGCCGTAATCTCGCATCCCGACGAAGATCATTATGGTGGTTTCAAATTCGTCTTCCAGAACCCCAAGCTCAAGATCAGGTCGATCTTCCACAACGGCATCGTCGAACGGCCGATCCCGCAAGATGATCGCGAGCCGGGGCTGACCTATATATCGTCCGAGGATATCGGGGGCTTCGTCACAACGCCTGAAGGCAGCTTGCTGTGGGATGTCGTCGACACGACCGATCAGATGAACGCGATCCTGGACCGCTTTCCCACGACGTCGAAGCGCCTGTTGACGGCGCTTCGGGCCGCACGGACGAACAATGACGCGGTGACTTTCAGCGCGCTGTCATCGGCTGACGGAGCGCTCCCCGGCGTCACCGCGGAGGATCTCGAACTGAAAATCCTGGGGCCGGTGCGATTGCCCGCAACCTTCAACGGCGAAGAGCGGCAATGTCTGATCCGGCTCGGCAATGAAGGGGTGACGAAGAACGGCCATTCGGTGGTGTTTCGCCTCACCCATGGCAGGGCGCGAATATTGCTGGGCGGCGACCTCAACACCGAATCGCAGGCTTTTCTGCTCAAGCAGCATCTCGGCCTCGAATTCGACGTTCCCGATCTGGAAAAGGAGGTTCGAAATCTGCGGCGGAAAGGCGACGCGCTCGACGACGAAGAGCGCGAGCTGCTGCGGAAGTCGCAAGAGCTGCTCGCCAAAGTCGCCGCCGACGCCCGAGGGATTTTCGGCGTCGACGTCGCCAAGGCGTGCCATCACGGCAGCCATAAATTCTCGAACGTCTTTCTGCGCTGCCTCGATGCGATCGCGACGGTGATATCAAGCGGCGATGCGGAATCGCACGCGCATCCTCGCCCCGACACGCTTGGGGCGCTCGGCAAATATGGCCGAGGCGAGAGGCCGCTGATCTTCTCGACCGAACTGGGGCGAAGCGCGCGAGAATCGAGTCCGCTCAGCCGTTACCTAACGCTGATCGACGGCTTCCGCGAACGTTTGGCAGCGGCGACGACGCCCCAGGCACGAGCCGCCATCCAAAAGGAAATGGACGCGTATCGCGATCGCCACGTGGCGGTGTACGGCATGGTGACGCTGCGGACCGACGGCAATCAAATCATTCTCGCGCAGAAGCTCGAAGTCCCGCGCGGCAACGACGCCAAATGGGATATCCAGCTACTCGCCTGGAACGACGGCGTTGGCGGGTTCGAGCATGTCCGCGACAATCATTGACAGGCGGAGCTTCGTGTTCGCCGCCAGAGCCCGCTATCGGCAAATTCGGGGATAATCGGCAGCAGCGCCTCGAAACCCAGCTTCTGGGCGACACGGGCCGAGGCGATGTTGTCATGATCGATGATCGCACGGGTTTCCGCGATGCCTTGCGCGTCGGCCCAATCCAGCACCG
>CBDUBW010000321.1:0-1978 GCA_965365485.1 uncultured Aquisediminimonas sp. | reverse complement strand
CGCGTCGAGCTCGCGCTGCGAGCACAGGCCGAGCGTCACCGGATCCTTGGCGTTGATGTTCTGGATGTTCCAGTGGCTGCGCTCGCGGATCGCGGTGATCGTATTGCGGGTGGTGCCGATCAGCTTGCCGATCTGGGCGTCCGACACTTCCGGGTGGTTGCGCAGGATCCAGGCGATGCCGTCGGGCTTGTCCTGCCGCTTGGACACCGGGGTGTAGCGCGGGCCCTTGGTGCGGCTGACCGCGATCGGGGCCTTGTGCATCTTCAGCTTGTAATTGGCATCGGCCTGGCCGCGCTCGATCTCCTCGTTGGTGAGTTCGCCCGCATGGACCGGGTCGCGCCCGGTATACTTGGCGCCCGCGAGGTCGTCGGCCATCGCCTGCACTTCGAGGATGTGCAGCCCGCAGAACTCGGCGATCTGCTCGAACGAGAGCGCGGTGTTGTCGACCAGCCAGGTAGCGGTCGCGTGCGGCATCAGCGGGGTGGGTTGGTCGGCCATGATCTGGGTCCTGAAAATAGAAGGGCCGCCCCTCGCGGGGCGGCCATGTAGGACCGATCTAGGCCATGCGGCTCGCTATCGCAAGCACTAGGCGGCGCGGGGTAACGCCTCGCGATCACGGTGCGCCTGGATCGGCCTGAACGCCCGCACCAGGACTTGCGCCAGCGTCTCGCGCTTTGCCCGGCCCGAAATCGTTCCGGGATTGTTACCAACGAAGCCCTTTTCCCAATCCTGCAGCATCGTGCATCTCCTTCGAAGATGCCTCCCCTTACGGGTCGAATGCGGAAGATTCGCGACTGTGTGACGGGTTCGGGTCAACTCATGGCGACAAAGTTCGGCAGTCCGGCGACGCGACCGAGCCACGCACAGAGATGGGCGTGTTCACGCAACCGGAAGCCGCCCTCCTCGGCGACGTGCGTGTAGGCGTACAACGCGATGTCCGCGAGGCTGGCCCCCTCGCCGACGAACCATTCGCGCGAGGCGAGGTGCGCGTCCATCAAGGCCAGTGCGTCCTCCCCCGCCGCGCGCTTGGCGGGGATCAAGGCGCGCTGCTGGTCGGTGAGGTTCGCTTCGCCGACGTACGCGAGCCAGAAGCGCAGCGTCGCGACATTCGGCTCGTGATTGTACTGCTCGAAGAACATCCATCGCAGCATGTCCGCGCGCGCGAAGCGCTCGCCCGGAATCAGCGCGCTTCCGTCGGCGAGGTACCAGCAGGCCGCGTTCGACTCCGGCAGGAAGCGCTTGTCGCTGCCTGTCCCGATCTCGAGCACGGGTATGCGCCCGTTGGCGTTGACGTCCGCGAGAAACTCCGGGGTCCGCGTCTCGCCCTTGCGGATATCGTACTGGCGGATCGCCAGTGGCTTCCCGAGCAGCGCGGCCGTGAGCCTGATCTTGTAACAATTGCCGCTGAGCGGGTCTTCGTGAAGCGTCAGGTCAGCCACCGGCCACCTCGAGCACGATTTTGCCGATATGATCGCCCTGCTCCATCCGTGCGTGGGCGGCGGCGGCTTCGGCGAGGGGGTAAGTCCGGTCCATCACCGGGCGGACGGTGCCGTCCGCGATCAACGGCCAGGCGATGGTGGCGATCTCGTCGGCGAGCAGCGCCTTGAACTCGTTCGAACGCGCGCGCAGCGTCGAGCCGGTGAGGGTCAGGCGCTTCCGCATCACCAGCGCCATGTCGATCGTCGCCTTGAGCCCGCCAAGCACCGCGATGGTCACGTGGCGGCCGTCCTCGGCGAGGCACTGGAGATTGCGCGCGACGTATTCGCCCGAGACCATGTCGAGCACGATGTCCGCGCCCTTGCCTTCTGTGAACGCCTTGACCTCGGCGACGAAGTCCTGCGTCTTGTAGTCGATCGCCAGATCGGCGCCGAGCCGCCGTATCGCGTTGCACTTTCTGGCGCTGCCGGCACTCCGGGCAGCTGAATCTGCGGGCTGCGTGGCGAGCCGCGCTGCGTGCTGCGTGCTGCGTGCTGCGTGC
>CBDUBW010000320.1:0-1993 GCA_965365485.1 uncultured Aquisediminimonas sp. | reverse complement strand
CCGCGCGCCGCGCAGAAGGCCGAGCAGCAGGCCGGACTTCACGAAGTGATGGCGGCCGCCCAGGATTTCTTCCGCGCAAGCCTGGAGACACCCGGCGGGGCAAAGGCGCGGGAATATCTCAAATCGCGCGGGTTCGATGCGCATACCGAGCAGCGCTTCGGATTCGGTTATGCGCCCAACGCCCGCAACGCGATCGCGGGGGCGCTCAAGCAATTTGACCGCGCGATGCTGGTCGAGGCGGGCTTGCTCATCGCGGTCGATGACAAAGAACCTTACGACCGCTTCCGCGACCGGCTGACCATCCCCATTCACGACCCGCGCGGGCGGGTGATCGGGTTTGCCGCGCGCATCCTCGACGCTGACAAGAAGGACGCGCCAAAATATCTGAACTCGCCCGACACCCCGCTGTTCGACAAGGGCCGCACGCTGTTCAACCTCCACCGCGCGGGGCCCGCCTCCCGAAAGAGCGGGCGGATCGTGGTGGTCGAGGGGCAGATGGACGCGGTGGCGATGGCCGCCGCCGGCTTCGAGGAAGCGGTGGCCCCCATGGGTACGGCGCTCACCGAGCACCAGCTGCAACTGCTCTGGCGATTGGTCGATGCCCCGGTGCTGTGCTTCGACGGCGACAGCGCGGGCCAGCGCGCGGCGATGCGGGCCATTACCCGCGCCCTGCCGATGCTGGCCCCGGGCAAGACGCTCAGCATCGCGAACCTGCCTGCCGGTCTCGATCCCGACGATCTGATCAAACGGCAAGGCCCGCAAGCGATGGAGGCATTGCTGGCCGAGCCTGCCAGCTTGATCGACACGCTGTGGGCGTTCGAGCGCGATGCGTCCCCCTTGCGCACGCCGGAGGACAAGGCGGGCCTCAAGGCACGGCTCGTCGCTCATTGCGAGGCGATCCAACATCCCGATATCCGTTCGCTCTACCGCCGCGAGCTGCTCGAAAAGTTCTCCGCCTTTGCTTTCCCGCCCCGGCCGCCGCGCCCACAACGCGAGTGGAGAAGCGGGTTTTCGAGGCCTGGCAATCCGACGCTCGATCCGGTCGCCGCGGGGCGCCTGCGCAAGGCGGCGGATGGCGGCAGGCGCGATGTGCTGGCGAACGCCGTGATCGCGGGCCTTCTCCGGTTTCCCGATCAGATCCTCGTGCATGCCGAGCCGCTCGGCCGCTTTGCGCAGAGCGATGGCCGGGCGGGCCCCGCGCTCGAATCCCTGATCGAGGCCGCCGAGATGCTTGATCCAGCTGAAAACGCGCCCATATCCCTCGCCGGGGACTTCGCCCCGCCGCCGGACAGCTCTCGCTTTGCCTTCCTCAATGAAGGCGCCGATCCGCAAGCAGCGCGCGAGGACCTTGCCGAAGCCGTGTCGCTCTTGGTCGAGCGGCCCGCCCTGGATGCCGCTCTGGCGGCTGCCACCGCGCGCTTTGCGACCGACCCGGAAGCCGCCTTTGCCGAGCAGCAGCGGCTGCTCAAACGAAAGCTGGCGTTCGAGAAACGACTCGGGCTAATGGCGAGCCGCAGGGCCGCAGGCGCGGCCCTTAACGATTCAGACTCTCCGCCGGTGCCCACCGGCGTCGCGGACGAGGGCAGCGAGTGACAAACGACGAAATGGCCACCCAGGAAGACGGCGAGACCAAGGACGATGCGGCAATCATCGACCTCAACGAAGCCAACATCAAGAAGCTGATCACCAAGGCCAAGCGCCGCGGTTACGTCACCGTCGACGAGCTGAACGAGGCGCTGCCGCAGGACGAACTATCGAGCGAGCAGATCGAGGACGTGATGTCCGCGATCAGCGAGATGGGCGTCAACATCGTCGAGACCGACGAGGACGCGGAGGCCGAAGAAGGCGGCGACGACGCCGATGAAGTCGACGCCGACGACGAGGGGGATGACGACGACGGCGCCTCCAACAAGCCGTCGAAGCCGGCCGCCGCAGCCAAGAAGAAGGAAACCGTCGAGCGCACCGACGATCCGGTGCGGATGTACCTGCGCGA
>CBDUBW010000319.1:0-1996 GCA_965365485.1 uncultured Aquisediminimonas sp. | reverse complement strand
TGTTGGCGAAGCGCGCCACCCGGCGCAAGTGAAAGAGCGCTTCGGTGTCGGCACAATTGAACGTCCTAATCGCCACTGGCAAAATAGTATTGCATCGCGTGATTAACGTCAAGCGTGATTAGCGTCAAGCGTTATTAACGTCAAGCGTGATTATCGATGACCACACCCGCCGCGCACAAGTGGACCTTCGCGCCGCGTTTTCGCCGGGATACCTTCGGCTGGCGCTCGCAACCCGCCCTGCAGCGAGTTCGGGAAGCGGTGGCCGAGATCCCGAAGGTCGCGAAGAAGGACCAAACGCTGGCCTCCGCCGGCGCGGTCCTCTTCCTGGAAAGGCTTTCGCCCGCGCTCGAACAGTTCGACAGCTGTGATCCGCTCCGGGAATTTGGACCATCCGAAGCGTTGGTCTTCGGCGCAGATCACAGATCAGATCAGCGGGCTCCAGTGCAGGCGGATCAGTCCCTGGTAGTCTTATCGGAATAAGCGGGAGCCTTGTCCGGCGATTCGAAAAGCTACTTCATCGGGTGCTGCACGTCGCAAGCAAGCCAGGCCGCTTGCAACACGAATTCAACTTTGGCATCGTCGAACCGGCACTCTGCTCAGGACCGCGCCTTGCTGTGCTCGAAGACTTCGCGCTGTGCAGCGAAAGCCCGCCTGAAGGCGGGCCGCGCCTCGCCTCGGGCGACATACGCGGCAAGGTTGGAGAACTCCTCGACGATGCCCGACTCGCCAAGCCACCGCAGCACCTGCACCATCAGGATGTCGGCGGCGCTGAACTCGCCGTCGAGCCAATCGGCATCGCCAAGGTGCTTCGACAGGTCGCCGAGCCGGCTGCGGACCCGTTTGTCGATCATCGCAAGGTGCTCGTCGCGCCAGCGCTTGTCCGACTCGAAAATCTCCGCCTCGGAGCGCTCGACGATCGGCGGCTCGACGGTGTTGAGCGCGGCGAACATCCAGGCGATCGCGCGTGCGCGGGCGTCGGCGTTCGTCGGCAAAAGCCCTTCGTGCCGCTCGGCGATGTGAAAGACGATCGCGCCCGACTCGAACAGCGTCAGGTCGCCTTCCTCATAGGTCGGAATGCTGCCGAACGGATTGCGCGCGCGATGCTCGGGCTCTTTAAGCGCCGTCATCGACAGCGGCCGAACCGCATACGGCTGGCCGACTTCTTCAAGCGCCCAGCGAACGCGCATGTCGCGCGCCATCGCCCGGCCTTCATCGGGCGAGTTCTCGAAGACGGTGATGGTGGGCGTCATCGGGGCGATCAGTCGGCGCCGAGCGAAACCACTGGCACGAAGCCGCCGAAGATCATCCGCTTGCCGTCGAACGGCATGGGGTTCGTCTGGGGATCCATGCGCGGGTCCTTCATCATCTGGTCCATCTTCGCCATCGCGGCGTCGCGCGTGGCCTTGTCGGGCCACTCGACCCAGGAAAAGCAGACCGTCTCGTCGGCCTTGGCCTCGACGGCGCGCTTGAAGTCCGTCTGCTTGCCGTCCTTGACCTCGTCACCCCAGCACTCGCGCACGCGGATGGCGCCTTGCTCCAGAAAGACCGCGTTGGCCTTGTTGGCGTGATCGATGAACGCCTGCTTGCTCGCGGTGGGCACGGCGAGCACGAAACCGTCGACGTAGGGCATGGGGATTTCCTTGGCGGGTTGGGCGAACTGCTTTGCCATGTCGTTCGAACGCGGTGATGGCGGGAGTCGGGACAAGGCTCCCGTCCGGTGCGGTTCCAGCTCCATCGTTGAGGTCCGGTCAATTTACTCTATGGTGAAGTAATGCGACAGGTGTCTCTCGACAAGACCTATCGGGCGCTCGCCGACCCGTCGCGGCAAGCCATGCTGTGCCAGCTTGCCCGCACCCGGGCGCAGTCGGTCAGCGAGCTGGCCGCGCCGCTTTCGCTTGCGTTGCCCACGGTGCTCAAGCACATCGGCGTCCTCGTCGACGCGGGCCTGGTCGAGCGAACCAAGTCCGGTCGGGTCGTGACGGTCACCCTTCGCGCC
>CBDUBW010000318.1:0-2004 GCA_965365485.1 uncultured Aquisediminimonas sp. | reverse complement strand
GGCCCTTGCGCGCGGTCCGAAAGGATGAGGATGTTCTTGTCGGCAAGCACCGCTTCGGTCGCCGCCCAGCACATCTCCTTGATCGCCATTTCGAGCCCGGCCGCGCCGCTTGCCGCCTCCCAAGTAATATCGATCGTCTCCGTACGAAAAGCGCCATCCAGCGCGGATTCGACCGAGCGAATCTTGGCGAGATCGGCGTTGGTTAGCACGGGCTGATCGACCTCGAGCCGCTTGTGCGAGCCTGCATCACGCCCAAGCAGATTGGGACGCGGCCCGATCATCGAAACAAGGCTCATGACCAGTTCTTCGCGGATCGGATCGATCGGCGGATTGGTGACCTGCGCAAAATTCTGCTTGAAATAATCGTAAAGCAGCCGCGAACGCGCGCTTAGGACGGCGATTGGGGTATCGGTACCCATCGATCCGATCGGATCCTCGCCGGCGCGCGCCATGGGTTCGAGAAACTTCGAAATGTCTTCCTGCGTATAGCCGAAGGCCTGCTGGCGATCGAGCAGCGCCGCAGGATCGCTGGCGAGCGGAGGCAGGCTGATCTCGACCTCGTCGAGATCCTTGAGCTTGTACTGCGCCGATTTGAGCCATTCGGCATAGGGCTCGGCCGCCGCGAGATCGGCTTTAATCTCGTCATCCTCGATGATGCGGCCCTGCTCGAGATCGATCAGCAGCATTTTGCCGGGCTGGAGGCGCCATTTGCGGACGATATTGTCTTCCTTGACCGGCAGCACGCCGCTTTCGGACGCCATGATGACGAGGTTATCGTCGGTCACGCAGAAGCGAGCGGGGCGAAGTCCGTTGCGATCGAGCGTCGCCCCGATCTGGCGACCGTCGGTGAATGCAACAGCAGCAGGCCCGTCCCACGGCTCCATCAGCGCCGCGTGATATTCGTAAAACGCCTTGCGGCCTTGCGCCATCAGCGGATCGCTCGCCCAGGCTTCGGGGATGAGCATCATCACCGCGTGGGCAAGGCTGTAGCCGCCTGCGAGGAGCAGTTCGAGCGCATTGTCGAGGCAGGCGGTGTCCGACTGGCCATGCGGGATGAGCGGCCACATCTTGTCGAGATCGGGGCCGAGCAGTTCGGACTCGAGCGTCCGCCTGCGCGCGTTCATCCAGTTGACGTTTCCGCGGACAGTATTGATCTCGCCGTTATGCGCAATGAAGCGATAGGGGTGCGCAAGCTTCCAGCTGGGGAAGGTGTTGGTCGAGAAACGCTGGTGGACGAGCGCGAGCGCCGACGTGCACAGCGGGTCAAGCAAATCGAGGTAGAAGGTGCCAACCTGGCGCGCGAGCAATAGGCCCTTGTAGACGATCGTCCGCGACGAGAAGGACGGCATGTAGAGCTCGCGCACGCCGGGCAGGCCGTGCTTTTCGGCCAGCGCCGCGAGCGGGTTCTGCGTTTGCTTGCGGATCGCGAGCAACTTGCGTTCGAAGGCGTCCTGATCTGCGGTGCGCGGGCCACGCGCGACGATTGCCTGACAGATGACGGGCATCTGCTCGACGACCGCCGCGCCGAGGCCAGTCAGATCGGTCGGCACCTCGCGCCAGCCGAGCAGGATCTGGCCTTCTTTGGCGATAAAGCGCTCGAACTGCTCGCGGACGAAGCCGCGTGCCGCTTCGTCTTGCGGCAGGAAGCACAACGCGACCGCATAATCGCCCGGCGGCGGCAGGTCGACGCCCGCCTTCGCGGCCCAATCGCGGAACAGCGCGTCGGGGATCTGGATTAGGATGCCGGCCCCGTCACCGAGCAACGGATCGGCACCAACCGCGCCGCGATGATCGAGGTTGAGCAGTATTTCGAGGCCCTGGCGGACAATGCGATTCGACTTCTCACCGCCGATATGCGCGACGAAACCGACGCCGCAGGCGTCATGTTCGTTGCGCGGGTCGTACAGACCCTGGGCCAGCGGTAACGTCATCGTCTCGAATATCTCCAGTCTCTTCTCCGAAACGCGTTCGCGCAGATCGGGCGCGCCGCTATACATCGCAAAG
>CBDUBW010000317.1:0-2013 GCA_965365485.1 uncultured Aquisediminimonas sp. | reverse complement strand
ATGCGACCTGCCTGGCGCTCTATCCGCGATTCGAGCCAGAGCGACTGCGCGACGTCGATACGGCTGCCGCGCACAACTTCGAACGAGCGCCGCGCTTGCTTGATCCGCGCGTCAGCCGTGTCGGTCTCACCCAACGCCAGCAACGCGGCGCTTCGCGCCCAATCGACAACGGCATCGACGATCCGTTGCTGCAACGCAGCCGTATCATCGCTACCGACCGCCGACACGCCAGAGGATCGTGACGGTTGGTTGACGCCTGCGAGAATTACGGGATCACGCAACGGCGCCACACCTGTGCCGGACTCTCGCGCAAGCGCATCAAGCTTAACCAGCGCGCTGCGGAACTGGCGACGGTTGATCTCGTGCAACGCTTCGTAACTCGTGGTCTTCCGTTGTATCAGCGGGTTCGCAGCGCCGACCATAAGATCCTTTGCGCGCCCGAAATGGGCATCGGCCGAACGAAATTGACCGATATTCGAATCGGCAAGTGCTGCCTCCAACTCGAGCTGGCCGCGCAACTCGCCGGGTGCGTCAGCGGGTAATCGGCTGATCGCGTCATTGAGCTGGCGCGAGGCATCGATGTGCAGCCCCTGCTGGTTAAGCCTGATGCCCTGCCGCAATGCGTTCTCCGCATTAAAAACATCGCTCACCTCGACCACCGGCTCCGAACTTGCCGCCATCAAGTTTTCAGCGGCGAAGGACGCCTTGACCTGCGTGAGGTCCGCCTGCGAGAGTGGCAACGCGCCCGAGGCGATGCCAAGCCCCTGTTCGAGCGGCCCAGCCAATGCCAGCCCGGCCGATCCGTAATAAGCTTTTCGTCCACGCACGAAATCGACGACGATGGTCGAATTGCCGAGCGTATTGTCTAGGCAGCGGCGAGCACGAGCATCACCGATTTTTGCGAGTTTCACATCCCGGGGCGCACCGCAGCTCAACGTCGCCTCGATCGCCGCTATGTTGGCCGGTGTATTCTCGACGCGGCGGATCGTGCCGACCTTGCGGCTTGCGACCGAGCTGCGGCAGTTGAGCGACCAACTTTGGTCGAACACTGCGTCGGCAAGGCCGGGATCCTTCTTGTCGAACTGCGCCACGCAGGCTTCGCCCAAGGTATTTCGCCCGATGCCGAAAATATCCGGGGTTCGCGATTGCGCCGCGACCTCGACCGCGCTCGCCACGCTCCCGATCAGGCAAAGGCCTACCGCAAGTTTGCGCCACTCGCGCTTACGCCGAAAGCGCATCATCATTGGCTCCCTTCGAGGGCGGGGCATTCGACACCCTCGCCGGGAATGCATTCATCGTCCTCGGTCGGCACCTGGAAGCCGCCGAAATCGACGAACAGCGATTCGTTGTTGGCTCCGATCAGCGGATCAAAATCAACGGGCGCATCGAGCGTCGAACTGAGCAGCAGGATCTGGCTTTCATCGAAAAGCTGTAGTTGCGGCGCCGGGTTGGTGGTGGTGAGGCAGCCGAGATCGGGCGCGCCGAGCACACAGCCATTTAGCCGTGACGATTGCTGGTTGATGCGAATGCCGGTGCCGCTCAACTCGGCGAACGAAACCACCGCCGGCGGTAGCAAGGCGGTCGATCGCTCGATAAAGCCATTGATCACGCCGAACAGCGCAAAAGCATTTGATGCCGGGAAAGCGCCGCTGCTGAACAGGCGGAGGCGAACGGGCGCCGTCGTCGATTGGGTCGGCGGCCCCAGCACCACACCAGTGAAAGCACCGCGCGTTCCAGTATTCTGGAACAATGCAAAATCGCGATAGCGCACGGTCAGCGAATTGGCCGTGAGGATGGCCGGCACGCCTGGCGCGAAATTTCCGCGCGCATCGAACAGCAGCGAATTGGCGTTGGCGATAAAATCATTTGCGACCTGATCAGGCGTCAGATTGATGACCGCATCGCGAAGGCTCGGCAGGCCGACAACCATGCGGTTCGCGCGCAACTCCACGTTGAACGCGGGCAGATCGATGCGTCCGCCACCTGCGGGCGTGGCCACAGCGACGATGCGAT
>CBDUBW010000316.1:0-2027 GCA_965365485.1 uncultured Aquisediminimonas sp. | reverse complement strand
CGTCGGCCTTCTTGTCCTTCTTGCCGTCGCGGACCTGGACCGGGTCCTTGCGGCCTTCGACCACGTCCTTGTCGACTACGATCTCGGTCACGCCGTCCATGTCGGGAAGGTCGAACATGGTGTCGAGCAGGATGCCCTCGACGATCGACCGCAGGCCGCGCGCGCCGGTCTTTCGCGCCAGGGCCTTCTCGGCGACGTTCAGCAGCGCGTCAGGCGTGAACGTGAGCGCCACATCCTCAAGCTCGAACAGCTTCTGGTACTGCTTGATCAGCGCGTTCTTGGGCTCGGTCAGGATGGTGACCAGCGCCGCCACGTCGAGATCGCGCAGCGTGGCGATCACCGGCAGGCGCCCGACGAATTCGGGGATCAGCCCGAACTTGAGCAGATCCTCGGGCTCGCTCTTCTCGAGCAGCTCGCCGACGCGGCGCTTGTCGGGATCGGCGACATGCGCGCCGAAGCCGATGCTGCGCTTCTGGAGACGGTCGGCGATGATCTTTTCCAGGCCTGCGAAGGCGCCGCCGCAGATGAACAGTATGTTGGTAGTGTCGACCTGCAGGAATTCCTGCTGCGGATGCTTGCGCCCGCCCTGCGGCGGAACGCTGGCTGTGGTCCCCTCCATCAGCTTGAGCAGCGCCTGCTGCACGCCTTCACCCGACACGTCGCGCGTGATCGAGGGGTTTTCCGCCTTGCGCGTGATCTTGTCGATCTCGTCGATGTAGACGATGCCGTGCTGCGCCTTCTCGACGTTGTAGTCGCTCGCCTGCAGCAGCTTGAGGATGATGTTCTCGACGTCCTCGCCGACATAGCCAGCCTCGGTCAGCGTGGTCGCGTCGGCCATGGTGAAGGGCACGTCGAAAGTGCGCGCCAGCGTCTGCGCGAGCAGCGTCTTGCCCGAGCCGGTGGGGCCGACGAGCAGGATGTTCGACTTCGCAAGCTCGACTTCGCCCGCGCGGCCGGAGTGCTTGAGGCGCTTGTAGTGGTTGTGCACTGCCACCGACAGCACGCGCTTGGCGCGATCCTGCCCGATCACGTAGTCGTTGAGCTGCGCGAAGATCTCGGCCGGAGTGGGGACGTCGCCGTCCTTCTTGCCGGCGATTCCCGCCTTGGTCTCTTCGCGGATGATGTCGTTGCACAGCTCGACGCACTCGTCGCAGATGAACACGGTGGGTCCTGCGATGAGCTTGCGGACTTCGTGCTGCGACTTGCCGCAGAAACTGCAATAAAGCGTCGACTTGCTATCGGTACCGGTCAATTTGGTCATGTCCTAAACGGCCCACCCTGCCAGTTCGGCGTATCATGCTCGGGTTAACAGAGCACGGATGAGACGGTTTCGTAGAATTTACCAGTTAGCGCAACCGTCTTGCCACAAGCTGAAGTAGCACAAGCGGCAAAGCGCTCCTGGAGGTTACGCCTAGGATATAGCTACTCGGGCGCGCCACCCGATCCCTCGGCCTCGGTCGGCTCGGTCTCGGGGCGGCTCTCGAAAACCTTGTCGACGATGCCGAAGGCCATCGCCTCGTCGGCCTCGAGGAAGGTGTCGCGGTCCATCGCCTTCTCGATCTCGTCCAATGTCTTGCCGGTGTATTTGGCGTAAAGCGAGTTGAGGCGCATCCGCATGCGCAGGATCTCGCGCGCCTGAATCTCGATGTCGGCGGCCATGCCGCGCGCGCCACCCGAGGGCTGGTGAACCATGATCCGCGCGTTCGGGAGCGCGATCCGCATGCCCGGCTCGCCGGCCGCGAGAAGGAAGCTCCCCATGCTCGCCGCCTGGCCGACGCAGACGGTCGAGACGCGCGGTTTGATGTATTGCATGGTGTCGTGGATAGCCAGGCCCGCGGTCACCACGCCGCCGGGCGAGTTGATGTACATGCTGATCGGCTTGGAGGGGTTCTCGCTCTCGAGGAACAAAAGCTGCGCCACGATCAGCGAGGCCATGTTGTCTTCGATCTGGTCGGTCACGAACACGATCCGCTCGCGCAGCAGGCGGCTGAAGATGTCGAAGCTGCGCTCGCCGCGGCTGGTCTGCT
>CBDUBW010000315.1:0-2064 GCA_965365485.1 uncultured Aquisediminimonas sp. | reverse complement strand
GTGTCGCTGATCATCATGGCCGGCATCGTCGCCCAGTTCCCCAGCTTCGGCGCTAACCTGTTCGAAGGGGCGCGCTCCGGCTCGATCAGCGGGTTTGCCATCGTCGGCATGATCCTGATGATCGTCGGCGTCGTGCTGTTCATCTGTTTCATGGAACGCGCTCAGCGCCGCCTGCTGATTCAGTACCCGAAGCGCGCCAGCGCGAAAGGGATGATGCAGGCCGATCGCAGCCACTTGCCGCTGAAACTCAATACGTCGGGCGTCATTCCACCGATCTTCGCCAGTTCGCTGCTGCTATTGCCGTTGACGATCAGTCAGTTCGCCGGTCAGTCGATCGATCCGGAAAGCACCGCGGGCAATGTGATCAACACGCTGAACTTCTACCTTCAGCACGGCCAGCCGCTGTACCTTTTGCTCTACGCCATCGGCATCATTTTCTTCTGCTTCTTCTACACCGCGGTCGTCTTCAATCCGGAGGAGACCGCCGAGAACCTCAAGAAGAACGGCGGCTTCATCCCCGGGATCCGCCCGGGCAAGCGCACCCAGGATTATCTCGATTACGTGCTCACCCGGATCACCGTCATAGGCGCGATATATCTGACGCTCGTCTGCGTGATCCCGGAGTTTACCTTCACCCAGACAGGTGTCGCGATGGTGATGGGCGGCACGAGCCTGCTGATTGTGGTGAACGTAACCGTCGACACCATCAGCCAGATGCAATCGCACCTGCTGGCGCACCAGTATGGCGACCTCATCAAGAAGGCCAAGCTGAAAGGCCGCCTGCGCTAAGGGGGGCGCTGCTATGAACATCATCCTTCTCGGCCCCCCCGGAGCGGGCAAGGGCACCCAGGCGCAGCGGCTTGTCGAGCACCACGGCATGCGCCAGCTCTCGACCGGCGACATGCTGCGCGCCGCAGTGAAGGCCGGCACGCCGACCGGGCTCGAGGCGAAGGCGGTGATGGAGCGCGGCGAGCTCGTGTCCGACGCGATCGTAAGCGGCCTTATCGACGAGGAGCTGACCGCGATGGGGCCGGGTGTCGGCGCCATATTCGATGGCTACCCGCGAACCGAAGCCCAGGCGAACGCGCTCGACGAACTGCTCGCGAGTCACGGCCGCCAGCTCGATCACGTCATCGAGCTCGAGGTCGACGAGGACGCGCTGGTCGAGCGGATAACCGGCCGGTTCACGTGTGCAAGCTGCGGCGAGGGCTATCACGACGCCTTCAAGCAGCCTCGACGCGAAGCCACCTGCGATCGCTGCGGGGCCCACGAATTCAAACGCAGGCCTGACGACAACGAGGACACCGTCCGCACCCGCATGGCAGAATACCGCGCCAAGACCGCGCCGATCCTGCCGGTGTACGAGGCGCGCGGAATCGTTCGCCGCGTCGATGGCATGGCAGACATCGCGGTGGTGACGGACGCGATCGAGCGCATCCTGGCGCCGTAGGCCTGTTCCAACCAGCGCCCGCGTGGAATATAGTGGGTTCGGATGGGAGATTTCAAATGATCCGCTTTTGCCTGGCCGGTGTGCTGTCGCTTGGCTTCGCCTCGCCCGCAGCTGCCGAGGTAGTGGAAAGCTCCGCCGATCATTTTGTGACGCGCGATAGTCTGGTGGTGAAAGCCGCGCCCAGAGCAGCCTGGCTCGAACTGATCGCGCCCGGCGGCTGGTGGAACAAGGCACATAGCTGGTCAGGCGACGCGGCCAATCTTTCGATCGTGCCCCAGGGCGGGGGGTGCTTTTGCGAACGCATCCCTGAAAAAGACAGCACCGCGTCTGTCGGCCTGGCAGGCAGCGCGCAGCACATGACGGTCTTGATGGCAGAGCCAATGAAGGTTCTCCGCATGCGTGGCGCCCTCGGGCCGCTGCAGAGCGAACCGGTCGACGGGGTGCTGACGGTGACCATGCAGCCCGACAAGGCCTCGGGCGGTACCAAGCTCGTCTGGGAATACGTGGTTGCCGGCCACATGCGCTTCGAAGTCGCGAAGATTTCCAAGGCAGTCGACGGCGTGATGAGCGAGCAGCTGGGCCGTTTGGCCGATAAACTCGGCCGTGTTGCGCCC
>CBDUBW010000314.1:0-2083 GCA_965365485.1 uncultured Aquisediminimonas sp. | reverse complement strand
CCGACAACTTCAAGACATGGTATTCGCCGGGGCCGGAAGGTTACATAGATTATCCGGTGTTCGCCTGAGGGAACGTCGCGCGTTTCCTGCGGTTGTTGATCGCAACCGTATCAGGAGACGCGCAATGGCGACCGCCACCAAATCGAAGCCCAAGGCGAAAAGCAAATCGCGGGGCCTGCCCAAGATCACCAACACCCAGCTTGGCACCGCCGCCGCGGTCGTTGCAGGTGTCGCCGCGATCGGCGCGGGCATCTTTTTCGCCAAGGACAAGGCGACGCCGCGTCCTAGCTACGATACCGTCGGTGAAGACGGCGAATTCACCATCCGCGAATATCCCGCGCTGACCGTCGCCGAGACTGTCGTTTACGGTGTCGTCGATCGCAAGCAGGCGCAGAATGACGGTTTCCGCACGCTTGCCGACTATATCTTCGCCAAGTCACGTGACGGCGAGAAGATCGCGATGACCGCCCCCGTTCTGGTCGATCGCGACTCGAGCGGCCCGGACGAAGCCTGGCGCGTCCGCTTCGTCATGCCCGAGGGCGAAAACGAGGCGACGCTGCCTTCGCCGCCCGCGGGCGTCACCTTGCGCGAAATCCCCGCCCGCCGCGTCGGCGCGGTCGAATTTTCGGGGCTGTGGACCGACGATGCGCTCGAAAGCAACGAGGTCGGCCTGCGGCAATGGCTCGAGAGCGAGGGCGAAACCGGCGCGGGCCGTGTCGAATATGCCTTCTACGACGCGCCGATGATCCCTGGACCGCTGCGCCGTAACGAAGTGCTGATCCCGCTCGGCTAGCTCCGCCGCGCCCGCCACTGCGCGGCGCTCTGCCCCCAATTGTCGACGGGATAATCCTGATAGGGCGGGGGCAGTCGCGTCGGGCCGCGATTGACCGAACCCAGCCGCTTCGCGAGCGCGATCGAGCGCATGTTCTCGGGCGCGATGGTGTGGCAGATGTCCTCCCAGCCGAGCACATCGACCGCATAGTCCATCGCCGCGACGGTCGCTTCGTACGCGTAGCCCTTGCCGGCGAAATCGGGATGGACGCCCCAGCCGACTTCGGTTCCCGGCCAGCCTTCGGGTTGCCACGGGCCCAGCCGCCCGACCCAGCGCCCGCTCTCGCGCTCAATCACCGAGAACATCGAAAAGCCGCGGATCGTCCACGCCCCGCGCAGCTCGCAAAGCCCGCGCCAGACTTCGCTGCGCGATTTGACGCCGCCCAGATGCCGCATCGTTTCCTCGTCGGCGGCAAATTCGGCGAAGCCGTCGAGATCGTCGGCGCGCGGCAGCCGCAGCATCAGCCGCTCGGTATAGATTTCGGGATCGGTCATTCGAAGCGTCCCTTCAGATCGAACAGCGCCAACGCCGCCTTGGCCGCTTCGCCGCCCTTGTCCTTTTGCGCGGGATCGGCGCGGACCAACGCCTGCTGCTCGTTCTCGACGGTGAGGATGCCGTTGCCGATGGCGATGCCATCCATCGTCAGCGCCATGATGCCGCGCGCCGATTCACCCGCGACGATTTCGAAATGATAGGTCTCGCCGCGGATGACGACACCGATCCCGACATAACCGTCATAACGACCGCTTTCCGCCGCAAGCGCGATCGCGCCGGGAATTTCGAGCGCGCCCGGCACAGTGATGACTTCGGCTTGGTGCCCCGCCTCTTCGATCGCCGCGTGCGCACCCGCGATCAACATGTCGTTGAGATGTTCGTAGAAGCGCGCTTCGACGATCAGGAATTTGGCCATCACCCACTCCGTCGCCCCAGCGAAAGCTGGGGCCTATTAGGGCATTGACGCCCGACTCCCGCAGAGGCCCCTGCCTGCGCAGGGGCGACGTGTCTATTCTATTCCCCGCCCGTCCCCGGGATCGGCCGCTCGCCGACGATACTCAGGCCATAGCCTTCGAGCCCGACCAGCGTGTGATGGGTGTTGGTCAGCAGGATCATGTCGTGGACTCCAAGCTCGGTCAGGATTTGCGCGCCGCCTCCATAATCACGCAGCTCCTCGATCTCGGGCGCGCCGGCAGCCTTGCCCTCGGCGCGCAGCTTGATGAAGCGGCTTACGACGCCCGGCACGCGCTTGTTGAT
>CBDUBW010000313.1:0-2096 GCA_965365485.1 uncultured Aquisediminimonas sp. | reverse complement strand
GACAGGAACAGCGTGTCGATTGTAGACAGACCGCCGAGCTGATTGAGATTGACTGTGCCGCCGCGCCCGTCGCCGCCCTCGCCGCCGAATTCGACGCCGCCATAACCGGTCTCAAGCCGTCCGTTTGCAGAAGCGCGGAGCGTGCCCGCCGTGAAGCGCTGTATCGCGCCGGTCTCACCCTCCACGCCGAGATCGACGTTGATCGTCCCGCCCTCGCCAATCCCGCTCGCGACTCCCGGCCCGCCGAAAAAGCGGTCGCGCGCGCTGCCGCCCACGCCAAACGCATTGAGGTTGGTGTCGCCAGGGAGAGTGATGACGCCGTTGTTCGTGTCGATATTGACCGTGCCGCCCGTGCCATTTCCGCCTGTCGGCCCGCGTCCGCCATAGCCGGAAGCGTCGATGCGGTTGAAAAACCCGGTGGTGGTGATCGATCCAGCGTTTAGCGTTTCTACAATCGCGGTGCCGCCGAAGGCCGATCCGCCGATGGTCATGCCTTCGCTGCCGAAAGCGCTGGCATCGAGGAAAATCGAATCGGCGGTGATCGGAACGCCGTCCGCGGTGATCCGCGCGGTGCCGCCGACCGCGAAGTCGGTGGCGGCGTTGGCGTCGATTCCGCTGCCCAAAGCCCGCGCTTCGAGTTCGAGCGCGCCGCCTGCCGTCAACGATCCCGAGGTGACATTGATCGCCGCCGTGCCGCCGACAATGTCGCCCGCGCCTGCGGCAGAACCGAACCCGAACCCTTCCGCCGAAATGCTGGGATCGGCATTTGCCGAGATAAAGATCGAGCCGTCCAGATTGAGATCGACGTTCGAGACATTGAGCGTCGCGTCACCCGCCTGCAACGCGGGCGTGACGGGACCAGGGCCGGCCTGCGGTGCGTTACCGCCGCCTGAAGGTCCGCGCGCCGAGTCCAGTCGATCGCGGACGATGCCCGCATTTGCGGTGAGGAAAATCGATCCCAGCGATACATCGCCGCCGGTAATGTTGAGCGTCGTGCTGCCGCCTCGTCCGGAACCGCCGACGGCAGCGCGCGCGCTCGATGACAAAAATATCGAGCCTGCGGTGAAAGTGCCGCTGTTGATCGTCAGCGACGTGTTGCCGCCTAGAGCCATGATATCGCTGCTGCCGCTGTTCGCAGCCGCACGCAGGTTGAGCTCACCGACTTCGAGCGTACCGTTATTGATAAAAGTCAGGCTAGAGTTGCCGCCACGGCCGATGCCAGCAGCGTTCTCGTCGACATCGCTGGTGTCGATGTCGAGCCGGCCGCCGACACGAAGGGTGCCGCCATCGACGGTGACAGCTGCCGTTGATAGGCGCGGGCCGCCTTGCGCCACCGCCGCGACACCGCCATCGACTTCGAGCGAGCCGTCGATGTCGATCACGCCCGGGCCGCCGCCATAGCCGGCCTCGGCCATCACCTGCACGAAAGCGCCCGACTCAGGCGCCGCATTGGTGCTGGCGATCCTGACGCTGCTACCCGACGTGATCGATCCTCGCGGGCTGCTGACGGCAAGCGTCACGCGGCGACCACCTTCGAGATCGGCGCCACTGACGAAATTTACCGACCCGCTCGAACCGGGAGCAACCGTGACATCGCCCGATGCGCGAACACCCACGAAATCGGTGAAGCTCGTGCTCCCCGCACCCGATCCGCCGATCTCCACGCTCGAGGTGCCGGTGCTGGCGAATTCCTCGACCTGCGGTCCGCCGGCGTCGCCCACGTTGAACCCGGCCGAGAGCACGATCGCGCCGTCGACATTGGAAGCCTCGACAGCCTGGGTATAGCCGACCGAGCCGCCGACCAGCAACGTCGTGATCGCGTCATTCTTCGGAACTGACGCGAAATAGGTGCGGCGCTGGCCTTCGCCTTCGGCCGATCCCCCTGTCGTCCCGCTATGGCGGATCGCGTCGCTGACGCCGGTGCCCGCGCTGAACGCCATGCTGAACAGGCCCTGGTCGATGCGCATCTCGACCGCTTCGGCCGCAACATAGGCGATCGGCCCGTCGACCGAGACTGTGCCGGCCTGAATGATCTGTGGCGCGACCAATGCCAGGTAGCTTCCGGAACCGCGCCCGGTCAGGCTCGCTCCGTCTAT
>CBDUBW010000312.1:0-2103 GCA_965365485.1 uncultured Aquisediminimonas sp. | reverse complement strand
TGGGCCTATTATGAGCTGGGCTGGGGCGGCTGGTGGTTCTGGGACCCGGTCGAGAATGCTTCGCTTATGCCCTGGCTGGCGACCACCGCCCTGCTCCATTCGGTGACGGTACTGGCGACACGCGACGGGCTGCGCGCCTGGACGGTGATGCTCGCGGTGGTCGCCTTTTCGATGTCGATGATCGGCACTTTCCTCGTGCGATCGGGCATTCTGACGAGCGTCCATGCCTTCGCGGTCGACCCGGAACGCGGCAGCTTCATCCTCGCTTTGCTCGCCATTTATATCGGCGGGGCGATGACGCTGTTCGCGCTACGCGTCAGCACGGTCAAGGAAGGCAGCCAGTTCGACATGGTCAGCCGCGAAGGCGCGCTTGTCGTCAACAACCTTGTATTCTCGGCGATCCTCGGCATCGTTTTCGTCGGCACGCTTTATCCACTCGCGGTCGAGGCGGTGACGGGCGAGAAGCTCTCGGTCGGCCCGCCTTATTTCAACGCGACTACGGGGCCGCTGACGCTTTTCCTCGTGGTGCTGATGATCGCCGGGCCGCTGATGCGCTGGCGGCGCGACAATTGGAAAGCGCTCGTCCAGCGCATGGCGGTGCCGATCCTCGTCATTGCCGCGACCTTGCTGCTGCTGGTGGCGTTCGCGCCGTCGATCGGAATCCTGCCCTGGCTTGGCCTGTTGCTCGCAGTGGGTGTGGGCATCGGCAGCCTCGCTCCGCTCTGGGGGCGCAATCTCCGACGGACGCCGCTTTTCACCTGGGGCGCGGTGATCGCGCATCTCGGGATTGCGGTCTCACTGGGCGGGATGGCGGCGGAAACGGCGTTCATCAAGGAGACGCTGGTGGCGATGAACCCCGGCGAGAGTCGCGGCGTCGGGCCGTATATGGTGCATTTCCAGAAGATCGAGCCGATCGCGGGCCCGAACTGGACCGCACTCGAAGCGACGCTCGAGGCGCGGCGCGGATCGGGCGACGTCACGGTGATGAAGCCGCAGGCGCGGATGTTCCCGAACCCGCCGACCGAAACCAGCGAGGCCGCGCTGCATACCGATATCGACGGGCAGCTCTACCTTGTCGTCGGCAAGCAGGAACCGACCGGGCGCTGGCAGATCAGGATGTGGTGGAAGCCCTATGTCACCTATATCTGGTTCGGCGGGATCATGGTCGCGCTGGGCGGGCTGCTGGCGCTGATCGGGCGCTTCCGCCGCGACATGCTCGGCAAGAAGATCGCTTACGCATGAGGCCCTGGCTCTGGTTTCCGCTCGCGCTGTTTGTCGCGGTGTTCGGCTTTTTCATCGTCGGGCTCTACGATCCTGCCGAGAAGACGATCAGCTCGAAGATGATCGGCAAGCCCTTGCCGCAATTCGCGCTGCCGCCTGCGACCGATGGGACGCCGGGGCTCGCGGCAGTGGCGTTCAAAACCGGCGAGCCGCGTATCCTCAACATCTTCGCCAGCTGGTGCGTGCCGTGCATCGCGGAGGCGCCGATCCTGATGCGGATGAAGGCCCAGGGCGTACCGATCGACGCAATCGCGATCCGCGACCGCCCGCAGGATGTCGCGCGCTTCCTCGAGCGCAACGGCAATCCCTACGAGCGCATTGGATCCGATGTGAATGGGCAGGTGCAGATCTCGCTGGGGTCATCGGGCGTGCCCGAAAGTTTCGTGATCGATGGCAAGGGCGTGATCCGCTATCAGCACATCGGCGACATCCGCGACGAGGATGTGCCTGAATTGCTCGAAGCGCTGGAGAAGGCGCGGTGAAGATGCCCTTCCTTAAATCCTCCCCGTTCACGGGGAGGGGGACCGCCGAAGGCGGTGGAGGGGGGGTGCCGCTTGGACCGCCGCATCGGGCCCAGCCCCCCCTTCGTCAGCGCTTCGCGCTGCCACCTCCCCGTGAACGGGGAGGATTTGCAGCAGCCATGCTGTTGGCCCTCGCTGCCCCGGCCCATGCGGACAGCCTCATGCCTGCGGCCGAATATGCCAATGTCCAGCTTTCCGATCCGGTCAAGGAGCAGAAGGCCAAGGCGCTGATGGAAACCATCCGCTGCCTCGTCTGCCAGGGCCAGTCGATCGCCGATTCGGATTCGGACATGGCGGGCGA
>CBDUBW010000311.1:0-2128 GCA_965365485.1 uncultured Aquisediminimonas sp. | reverse complement strand
CGATGGGCCGCGGCTCGGCCGATTTCTGGCACGTCTTCGTCGAGGCCAAGAAGCGCGCCTTTGCCGATCGCGCGCGGCTCTACGCCGATTACCCGCCGGGCAAGGCGCCCGTCGCGGCGCTGCTTTCCAAGGATCGCGCCAAGCGCCAGCGCGAGGGCATCGACATGAAGGCCTCGGCGGTATCCGACGAGGCGCTGCCGATCGATGGCGCCACCGACACCATCTACCTGACCGTCGCAGACAAGGACGGAATGATGGTGAGCCTCATTCAATCCAATTATCGCGGCATGGGATCAGGGCTGGTCCCCGATGACGGGCAGGGGCGGACGCTTGGCTTCATGTTCCAGGATCGCGGCGCCCAGTTCAGTCTCGATCCCGAGCACGCAAACGCCTACGCGCCGGGCAAGCGGCCGTTCCACACCATCATCCCCGCGCACATGAGAATGGCCGATGGCTCTGAAGTCAGCTTCGGCTTGATGGGCGGCGGCATGCAGCCGCAGGGCCATGCCCAGATCGTCGTCAACATGGTCGATTTCGGGATGAACGTGCAGCAGGCCGGCGATGCCGCGCGCTTCCATCATGACGGCTCGACCGAGCCCGAAGGCGGGCCGGCAATGGACAAGGGCGGCAAGATTGAGATCGAGAGCGGGGTGCCGCAAGCGATCGCCGAGGAGCTCCGCAAGCGTGGCCATACCGTCGAATACACGACCGGCCCCTTCGGAGGCTATCAGGCGATCCGTCGCGACAAAGCAGGCGTCTACTGGGGCGCAAGTGAGTTCCGCAAGGATGGCCAGGCAGCGGGCTACTGATGGAGTTCACCCGCTATTCACGGCGCGGGCTTAGGGGCGAGGTCATGCGTTACCTGATCCTTCTCGCTTGCGTCCCGCTGCTCGGCGGCTGCGTCCGCACCGTCGGCACCATCGTTACCGCGCCGATTAAGGTCGTTTCCAAGACTGCCGACGTTCTCACCACCAGCCAGTCCGAAGCGGATGAGAAGCGCGGACGCGAGATGCGGCAGCGCGA
Organism: uncultured Aquisediminimonas sp.; assembly: GCA_965365485.1. Lineage (GTDB taxonomy): Bacteria > Pseudomonadota > Alphaproteobacteria > Sphingomonadales > Sphingomonadaceae > Aquisediminimonas. The sequence continues at coordinate 1,105 of CBDUBW010000311.1, read as the reverse complement.
GGCGCGGGTCGGGAAGCTCAGCCGCGAACGCGAAAAGCTCGCCCGCAAGTGCGAGGATAGCGAAAGCGCCTGCCGCGAAGTCGAAGAGGTAGAGGCCGAACTTCGCGACGAACTCGACAGGCCCTACTGACTTGCCCCGGCGGGCGCGGCGCGGCTAAGGCCCCCGCGCCATGACCGAGACGATCACCCTCAGCCTGCCCGACGGTTCGAAGCGCGAGATGCCGCGCGGCAGCACGCCTGCCGATCTTGCCGCGGCAATCGGGCCAGGGCTCGCCAAGGCGGCGTTGGCGGCGCGTGTTGACGGCGAGCTTCGCGATATCGGACGGCCCTTCGAGGGCGACGCGCAGGTCGCGCTCGTCACCGCTCGTGACGAAGCCGACGCGCTCGAGCTGGCGCGCCACGACTACGCCCATGTGCTGGCGGAGGCTGTGCAGAAGCTATTCCCCGGCACGCAGATCACCTTCGGTCCTTCAACCGACGACGGCTTCTATTACGATTTCGCGCCCAAGGACCAGCCCTTCACCGAAGATGATCTCCCGCGCATCGAGGAAGAAATGCGCGCCGTCATCGCGCGCGACGAGCCGCTGGTGCGCGAAGTGTGGGACCGCGACAAACTGATCGCCAAATGGCGCGCCGATGGCGAGAGCTTCAAGGCCGAATGGGCGGGCGAGCTGCCCGAGGGCGAGGAACTGACCGTTTATCGCGCCGGCGAATGGATGGACATGTGCCGCGGGCCCCATTTGGCTTCGACCGGCAAGCTCGACCCGCAGGCCTTCAAGCTCACCAAGGTGGCGGGCGCCTATTGGCGCGGCGATCAGAACAACCCGCAGCTGTCGCGCATCTACGGCACCGGCTGGCTCAACAAGAAGCAACTCGAAGCGCATCTGACGCGGCTCGAGGAAGCGGCCAAGCGCGATCACCGCAAGCTCGGGCAGGAGATGGACCTGTTCCACCTCCAGGCCGAAGCGCATGGCAGCGTCTTCTGGCATCCCAAGGGCTTCGTGATCTGGCGCGAACTCGAAGCCTATATGCGCCGCCGCCTCGACGCCGCGGGCTATCAGGAGGTCAAGACCCCGCAGATCATGGACGCGCGCCAGTGGGAGCA
>CBDUBW010000310.1:0-2129 GCA_965365485.1 uncultured Aquisediminimonas sp. | reverse complement strand
ATCGGTTGCTCGGCATAAGCCTTGGCGGTCGCCTGCTGTTCCGCAGTCCGCACTGTCCAGGTTAGCACCGGCAGCCCCCGCGCGCGTTGCGAAGACGCGAAGCGCGAAGGCAGGTCGCGAATGTCATAGGCGAGGAAATCGGGCTTGGCGCGCCACAGCGAGAGGTGCCGTTCCCACCGCCCGCGAAGCCCCCTCTTGCCCTCTTCGGTCACCACCAACCCGCGGACGATGCGCGGCGCGTGATCGTGGAACCAGCGCGCCACGCCCGGATTGAACGACATCACTGCGACCGCGCCGCGATAGCCTTCGAGCGCGCGGCGGACCGAGAGGCAGAGCGCGCCGACCGACATTTCGGGGGCCTTGATTTCGATCAGGATCGGCACTTGGCCTGCGACCAGATCGAGAATCTCTGACAGCCGGGGGATGGTCTCGTCGCTGCCCTTCAATCGCAACGCGTCACGCGTGGCTGTAGGAAGATCGGCGAAGCGTCCGCAGCCGTCGGTCAGCCGCTCGATCGTTTCGTCGTGGAAGACGAACACTCCGTCGTAGATATGCGTTCTTACGTCGAGTTCGATGCCGTGTCCGGCGGCGATCGCAGCGTTGAACGCGGCGCGGCTATTCTCGATTATGTTCGGCCCGTGAAGACCGCGATGCGCGAACGGCTGCGCCTTCAGAAACGCCAGCCGCGCCGGATCGGGCGGCGGCGCAAGCCTTTGATCAAGCAGGCTTAATGGCGACAATCGCATCGACCTCGACCGCGACGCCAAGCGGCAGCGTCGGCGCGCCGACCGCCGCGCGGGCATGACGTCCGGCATCGCCGAAGACATCGACCATCAGCTGCGACGCGCCATCGGCGACCTTGGGCTGATCGGTGAAGCGCGGGTCCGAATTGACGAAAACCCCCAGTTTCACGACCCGTTCGACCCGATCGAGCGAACCGAGCGCGGCCTTGATCTGCGCCAAGACCATCAGTCCGCATGCGCGCGCCGCCGCCTTGCCGAATTCCAGATCGCGATCCTCGCCCAGCCGCCCGAGCATCGGGTTGCCGTCCTTGAACGGAATCTGGCCCGAAACAAACAACAGCCCGCCCGCTTCGACCGTCGGCACATAGGCTGCGACAGGGGGGTTCGGCGACGGCAAGGCGATGCCGAGCTGAGCAAGCCTATCATCGATGGTCGCGGCGGGCTCGGCCGGGTTGATCGTCAGCGGCGGCGGGTTGGTCACAATGGGGCTCCTGCGAAACGATCCATAATCCAGGCTTGCGCGCGCGGCCAGTCATCGATGCGGGCATGGGCGCATTTGGGCGTCTTGATCTGAGCCTGCAGCCGCGGCTCTCCCACCATGTGCAGCCGGAAGACGTCTGGCGCGTGTTCGGCGACCGATTGGTGCTGGTGTGCGAGATCGTCGACGAAAACGGTTACGCTCGGCGCGTAATCGGCGACGATCCGCGCGAGCGGCTCGCCCTTGCCACCCTGATTGGTGAAGACGGGAAAGTCGACGCCGACGGCGCGAAGCTGCTCCGCGCGGGCGTCGCGATCGTCGTCGGTCAAATTGGTCAGCACGACGATATCGGCATGATCCGCCAGCGCCGTGATCGCTTCGACCGCGCCGGTGATGGGCTGCTGCCGGTGCATCTCCGTCTTGAAGAAGCCACGCAGCAGCGGCCAGATACCGCTCGCCTCGATCAGATCGCCGGTCGCCTTGTGCCGCAGCGCATCGACGAAATTGCCGCTATCGAGATCGAAATGAATGTGATGCGCTTCGTCGAGCCAGTCGGCGAAGGGCACCACCATGTGGAGCAGCACCTCGTCGCAGTCGGTGATCAGCAACGGCCGGCTCATGCCAGCCTGGCCCTTGCCGCGACAAGCCGTTCTGGAGCAATGCCTGTCCCCTCGGCGCAAGCAATCAGATCGGGCTGATGAGCTTCGAGAAAGCCGAGCACCGCGTCGAGCATCCCGGCCTCGCCAGCACGCTCACGCAACTGGTCGGGATCGATGCCCGTCAGCGAAAGGAAACGCTCGGCACGTCGTTCCTCGCCGAGCGTCCAGGCAAGCGCCTGCAGCGCGATCGTGAAGGGATCGTCGTCGATTGTGCGCTCGCGCAGCATCGCTTAGTAAAAATTCCGGCAG
>CBDUBW010000309.1:0-2180 GCA_965365485.1 uncultured Aquisediminimonas sp. | reverse complement strand
TTTAATGGTTGCGAAGCTGCAGCTTTCGCGCCAACGAACTGCGGACTTTACGTTCACGTCAAGGAACTCGCATGCGCTTCGAAGGCACGAATGATTATGTCGCGACGGACGATCTCAAGGTCGCGGTCAACGCCGCGGTGACGCTCCGCCGTCCGCTCCTCGTCAAGGGGGAGCCGGGGACGGGCAAGACGGTGCTCGCGGAGGAAGTCGCCAAGGCCGCGGGCGCGCCGCTGATCACCTGGAACATCAAGTCATCGACCAAGGCGCAGCAAGGGCTTTACGAATATGACGCGGTGGCGCGGTTACGCGACGGCCAGCTTGGCGATGAGCGCGTCCACGACATCCGCAACTATATCAAGAAGGGCAAGCTGTGGGAGGCGTTTACCGCGCCGCAGCTCCCTGTTCTGCTGATCGACGAGATCGACAAGGCCGATATCGAGTTTCCCAATGATTTGTTGCAGGAACTCGATCGCATGGCTTTTGACGTTTACGAAACGCACGAGACGATCGCCGCGAAGGAACGCCCGATCGTCGTCATCACCTCGAATAACGAGAAAGAACTGCCCGACGCTTTCCTGCGCCGCTGCTTCTTCCATTACATCAAATTCCCCGATCGCGAGACGATGCAGAAGATCGTCGACGTTCACTTCCCCGGCATCCAGAAGATGCTGGTCTCGAAGGCGATGGATGTCTTCTACGAAGTCCGCGACGTGCCGGGCCTCAAGAAGAAGCCATCGACCAGCGAGTTGCTCGATTGGCTCAAGCTCATCCTCGCCGAAGACATGCCGCTCGAAGTGCTGCAGAACCGTGATCCGACCAAGGCGATCCCCCCGCTCCACGGTGCCTTGCTCAAGAACGAGCAGGACGTAATGCTGTTCGAACGGCTGGCCTTCATGGCGCGGCGGCAGGCCTAGAATGACGGCGCACACGGGCCAGTGCCTCTGTGGCGCCGTGACGATTTCGATCGGTTCGGATCCGATTGGGGCCCGGACGTGCTGGTGCAGAGATTGTCAGAAATTCGGGGGCGGCAATGGCACGACCAACGCCTTTTTCCGCGTCGATGACATCAGCTTTATTGGCGAGCTCACCTGGTACGACAGCATTGCCGATAGCGGCAATTCGACCCGTCGGGCCTTTTGTCCGCTTTGCGGATCGCACGTCTTTACGCAGGGCGCGGGGGCGCCGCACTTGCGCGGCGTACGGCTCAGCATGCTCGACGACACGAACGTCATCGCTCCACAGGCGGTGATCTGGACCGATAGCGCGCCACGATGGGCCGCGATCGACCCGAGCCTTCCGCGATTTCCGAAAGCCCCGCCCGCCCCTCCGCCAAAGGCCTGAGCCATGTTCTTCAACTTCCTCGACGAACTCCGCAGCGCGGGCATCCCGGCTTCAATGAAGGAGCATCTCGTGCTGCTCGAAGCGCTTGACCGTGAGGTGATCGAGCGGACGCCCGAGGAGTTCTATTACCTCTCGCGATCGGTGTTCGTGAAGGATGAAGGGCTGCTCGATCGCTTCGATCAGGTCTTCAATAAGGTCTTCAAGGGCCTGCTCACCGATTACGGCGTCAACCAGCAGGAAATTCCGGAGGAATGGCTCAAGGCGGTCGCCGAGAAATTCCTGACCGAGGAAGAGATGGAGGCGATCAAGTCGCTGGGTTCGTGGGACGAGATCATGGAGACGCTCAAGCAGCGGCTCGAGGAACAGCAGAAGCGGCACCAGGGCGGATCGAAGTGGATCGGAACCGGGGGCACCTCACCCTTCGGCAATGGCGGCTATAACCCCGAAGGCGTGCGCATCGGTGGGGAGAGCAAGCACAAGCGCGCACTGAAGGTGTGGGAAAAGCGCGAGTTCGCCAACCTCGACAACACCAAGGAACTTGGCACGCGCAACATCAAGATCGCGCTGCGCCGCCTGCGCAAGTTCGCTCGCGAAGGCGCGCAGGATGAGCTCGACATTCCTGCGACAATCGACGGCACTGCGCGGCAGGGCTGGCTCGACATCCATATGCGCGCCGAACGTCGAAACGCGATCAAGGTGCTGCTTTTCCTCGACGTCGGCGGATCGATGGACCCGTTCATCAAGCTTTGCGAAGAGCTGTTCTCGGCCGCGACAAGCGAGTTCAAGAACCTCGAATTCTTCTACTTCCACAACTGCCTTTACGAAGGCGTGTGGAAGGA
>CBDUBW010000308.1:0-2204 GCA_965365485.1 uncultured Aquisediminimonas sp. | reverse complement strand
CGATTGCATGGCGTTCTTCGTTTTCTGGATGATGCGTGCCTGTACCATGCGCGCCGTTTCCCCGATTCAGCGGCCCCTCGCAAGCGCCTTCTTTGTCTTGAGGCTGGCGACAGCCGCCGTCGGATCGTCGGGCCAGGCGTGCTTGGGGTATCGCCCGCGCATCTCCTTGGCGACATCGGCCCAACTGCCGCGCCAGAAGCCTGGCAGGTCGCGCGTCGTCTGGATCGGCCTTCCGGCAGGTGAGGTCAGCGAAAGGATCAGCGGCACTTGATCGGGTCCGATCACCGGATGCTCCGCCAGCCCGAACAGCGCCTGGACGCGCAGCGTGACCGTCGGCCCGGCATCCGCGGCATAGTCGATGGGGTGCTCGCTTCCTTCAGGTGACCTGAAGCTGTCGGGCGCCAGCTTGGTGACCATCTGCATCCCGTCCCAGCCGAGCAGGCCGGTCACTGCGTTCATCAGCGCCCCGGGATCGATGTCGCCAAGCCTGCGCTTGCCGATCAGAAGCGGCGGAAGCCAAAGGTCGACCGACGCCGTTAACGCCTCGTCGCTGAGCGTATCGACCCCCGCCCAGGCCGCGCGATGGCGCAGCCGGGTGGCAGCTTCGGACCAGGGCAGGATCGATACGCCATGGTCGCGGACCCCCACGATCAGGGCATCCGCGATTGCTTCCGGATCGGGTACCACGGCGTTGCCCTTGGCAAGCATGATCGCGCCGAGCCTGCGCCCCATCTCGGCCCGGACACCGCCGCTTGCGGGATCGAACGCAACGCGCGTCCCGCTTTCGATTCGATCACCGAACAGTGCTTCGACCGCGCTCGCCTCGATCGCTGCCGCGCCCAGAATCCGAGCGCCCGCGGCCATGCCCTGAATATCCCCCACCGCAAGCCACCGGCTTCGCGCCAGCGGATGCGCGGGATCGAGCCGGAATCCGCGACCGCCCACGCTTTGCCAATGCTCGCCGCTCGCATCGCGACGCCGCGCGACACGATCGGGGAAAGCAAGCGCGACGGCCTCGGCCACCGAACCGCCATCCCCATTTGCGTCGATCGCCCGTGCCCAGCGTTTCGCCAGGCCACGGGCGGCATGAGCCCGTGCACCCTTATCGCGCCGCCACCGCACCAGGCGCTCCTCCAGGTCGACATCGTTGCCGCCCAAGCCGCGCTCGACCATGAGCACCGCGACCTCGCAGGCGAGCGCGCCGAAGCCGCGTTGCTCTGCCGTCAAAATCATGTGGGCAAGCCTTGGCGGAAGCGGCAGCCTCGCGACTGCGCGTCCGTGTGGGGTGACCATGCCGCTCGTATCGAGTGCGCCAAGTGCGCCTAATCGCGCTCTAGCCTCGGCAATGCCGGACGCCGGGGGCGGATCGAGCCACTGCAGCTTCAACGGGTCAGTTACGCCCCAGATCGCGCAATCGAGGAGCAGCGGCGACAGATCGGCTTCGAGGATTTCGGGCGGATCGAAGCGCGGCAGTCCCGCAGTCGCCGCCACTCCCCACAGCCGATAGGCGATACCCGGCCCCTGCCGCGCCGCGCGGCCGGCGCGCTGCGTCGCCGCCGCCTGGCTTGCGCGTTCGGTTACCAGCCGCGTCACTCCCGCGCCGCGATCGTAACGCGCCCGCCGCGCCAGCCCCGAGTCGACGACGATCCGCACCCCGTCGATGGTCAAGCTGGTTTCAGCGATGCTGGTCGCGAGAATGATCTTGCGGCCTGCGCCCTTGCGAATTGCGGCACGCTGCGCGGCGGGATCGAGACTGCCGTGAAGACGATGGATCTCCGCCGCGACCCCGCTCAGCCGTTCTGCCGTGCGTTCGATTTCGGCAACGCCCGGCAGGAAGGCGAGCAGGTCGCCTTCCGCATCGGCCAAGGCGCGGCGGATGGCGGTGGCCATTTCATTCTCGATTTGGGCCTCGGCATGCCGCCCGATATGGTACAGAACGAGGGGGTGGCTACGCCCCTCGCTTTCGATCACCGGCGCATCCATGAGCGCGGCAAAGCGCCCGCCGTCGAGCGTCGCCGACATCGCCACCAATCGCAGATCGGGACGCAGCGCCGACTGCGCGTCGAGCGCCAGCGCCAGTCCGAAGTCGCTGTCGAGGCTGCGCTCATGCACTTCATCGAAGAGCACCGCCGATATTCCGGTCAGTTCGGGATCGGCCTGAATGCGATTGCGGAAAATCCCTTCGGTCAGCACGAGAATGCGCG
>CBDUBW010000307.1:0-2220 GCA_965365485.1 uncultured Aquisediminimonas sp. | reverse complement strand
GAGCTTTACAAGCGCGGCTTTCTTCAATGTTTTCTCGTTGGCTTGCGGCCCCTGAACCCAAGCGCGTCACGCTTCGCGGGCGAGGCGTACACTATGCGGTTCGTGCCGGCGCGGCATGACAAGGATAATTACGAGACGCTCACTCCCTTCGCCAATCCGGACAATCTACAATGGGAAGGCGTTGAGCAGATTCCTTCAGGCCACGTGCTCGTTATCGACAGCCGCAAGGACACACGCGCAGCTTCGATGGGCAACATGCTGCTGACGAGGATGATGCTAAGAGGCGTCGCGGGGGTCGTCACTGATGGCTCGTTTCGGGATGGTCAGGAAATCGCCAAAATGGGGATCCCGGCATATTGCCGCGACGTGGTCGCATCGACTCGCCTGTCCTACCACCGGGTGGCCGACCTACAGGTACCAATCGGCTGCGCCGATGTTGCGGTCTATCCTGGCGACATCATAGTCGGCGACGGCGATGGCGTCACCGTCGTGCCGCGCTTCTTGGCCGCGGAGTTGGCTGACGCATGCGAGAAGCGTGATCGGCTCGAGAATTATTTGCACCTGCGTATCGCAGCGGGAGAAGACCTTTACGGAGTATATCCACCCAACGAACAGACCCTGGCAGAGTATGCCGCATGGGTCGCGGCTGGGTCAGAACCGGGCGAGGTGACCGTGATTCGTGAAGGGGAGCGCCATGCAGTCAGCTGAGGAGATGGAAACGAGAATCCGCGCTTATTTCGACGCATGCAACGCGGCTGATTATGAAACGCTGGTCGCTTGCTTCACTGAAGACGCAGTGCACTATTTTCCTGCCGGGTTGCCCGATGTGCCGTGGAGAGGTCGCGACGCCATCGCGCGTGGATGGATCTGGTGCGTTGAGACCCTTGGGTCACGCTGGACCATCGAGCGCGTCATCGCGTCCGCGACTCGCCCGGAAGCGGTTGCCGAATGGACGCATTGGAAGACCGCATCGAACACGGCCTTGCGCGGCGACGAGTGGTACGACTTCTGCCCGGAGACAGGGCTCATTCGGGAGATCCGCGCGTTTTATGCCTCTCCGGCGGACCGCTCGACGCTAATAAATGAACTCGTTGGATTTGATTACGCAGCCCGGGGGTATCATCTGCGGCCGCCGGGTTAGTCGGTGCGAGCATTTCCGGCAAATCGCCGGGCACCGCTCCTAGCCTTGCGCGAAGCGGTTGCGATTCAGCGGATGGAGAGAGGGGAAGGTATGCAATTTATCCTTATCGCCCGCGACAAGCCCGAGGCCGTTGAGGATCGACTAAGGGTTCGCGACGCGCACATGCAGGGGGTGAAGCGCGGGCGGGCAGCAGGTTGGATCATCGACGGCGGAGCGCTTCTCGATGCCAACGGTCAGATGGCCGGATCGGCGATGCTCCTGGAGTTCCCAGACCGCGCCGCGTTGGACGCCTATTTGAGCGAAGAGATTTACGCCACCGAGGGGGTCTGGGGCGAAGTAACCGTGCTGCCGATGCGACGGGTCGATTGGGATGCCCTGATGAAAGCTTGAGATCACGTCGCCCCGAGCACGGCCGGTCGAATGCCTTTCACCGAAGTTTCAAGCATCAACAGCCGACCAGCGGCCGGTGCTGCTGCGAGGCTGTCGAGTCGAGGACCGTGCCTTGCGGTGGCTATATAAAGCCGATTGGATTCTTGTCCGCCGAAGGCGAGCCCGGACGCCGTGGGCACCGGAATAGCGATCAACTGATCGGTCTCTCCCAGCTCATTTATATGTGCAATTGCCCAGCCGTCGGCTAGCGCTACCCACAGGCCACCATCGGCGTCGAGCGCCAAGCTCTGGGGGCGTCCTGAGCCATCCAGAACCCGAGCAATGACTTGCCGCCGCCATGTGCCGACAGATAATCTGTAAATCGTGCCTGAGGCCGCGACGGATGCGATGAGGTGGGCGCTGTCTGGAGACCAGACCATCGCATCGACTGGATCGGGCAAGACTGTCTGGACCGTAGCGCCAGTTCCTTCGACCAAACAAATCGCGCCCCCTTCCTGGGTCCGGACCGCGAGCCATAAAGTTCCGTCCGGGCGAACGGCTGTAGCGGTGACCGTCTGAGATGGCTCCAGATGGATGCTGCTATGGACTGCCGCTTCTCCCCCACGCGAGATTTCGACACAGCATCCGTCGTCAAGCACAACGAAGAGGCCACGACGCATCAACTCGATGCCGCGAATCGGCTTCTCCAT
>CBDUBW010000306.1:0-2233 GCA_965365485.1 uncultured Aquisediminimonas sp. | reverse complement strand
AGCGAGCTGTCGATCCCTCGGCAAGCGACGAGCAGTTCCTTGACCGCGTCGACGCTGACCTGAAGGTTCGCCTTCGCCTCATCGTCGAGCTCGATCTCGACGATTTCCTCGACGCCGCCTGCACCAATGATGACGGGGACGCCGACATAGAGGCCGTCGAGGCCGTATTTGCCTTCGACATAGGCGGCGCTGGGCAGAAGGCGCTTCTGGTCGCCAAGATAGGCTTCGGCCATGGCGATGCCGCTGGTCGCGGGAGCGTAATAGGCGCTGCCGGTCTTCAAGAGCGCAACGATCTCTCCGCCGCCGCCGCGGGTGCGCTTGACGATCTCGTCGACGCGCTCCTTGGTCGATTTGCCCATCTTGATCATGTCGGGCAGCGGGATGCCCGCGATCGTCGAATATTGGACGACGGGCACCATCGTATCGCCGTGGCCGCCGAGAACGAAGGTGGTGACGTCGCGCGCCGAAACGTTGAACTCTTCGGCGAGGAAATGGCTGAAGCGCGCGCTATCGAGAACGCCCGCCATGCCGACGACCATATGATGCGGCAGCCCGGAGAACTCACGCAGCGCCCAGACCATCGCGTCGAGCGGATTGGTGATGCAGATGACGAAGGCGTTTGGGGCATGGGTCTTTATGCCCTCGCCCACCGCCTTCATGACCTTGAGGTTGATCTCGATCAGGTCATCACGGCTCATCCCCGGCTTGCGGGCGACGCCGGCGGTGACGATTATGACGTCTGCGCCCGCGATGTCCTTGTAATCATTGGTGCCGGTGATCTTGGCATCGGTGCCGTCGACCGGGGTGCATTGCGATAGATCGAGCGCCTTGCCCTGCGGCACACCTTCGACAACGTCGAACAGGACGATATCGCCGAGTTCCTTCAATGCGGCGAGGTGCGCGAGCGTGCCTCCGATATTGCCAGCGCCGATGAGCGCGATCTTCTTGCGTGCCATGTGTCCGGTCCCCTGTAGCTTGATGTGGAGTGCGTGCGCGACCGTGTTGGCGCAGCGCTTAGGCGCATAGTCGCGATGTGCCAACCGCGAATCCGGCTACATGCAGGCTTTTCTTCGCGGGTGCGACGCAAGTGCATTAAGTCGCTCGAAAACATCCAAATGGACTTGAAGTCGAGCGCCGGCTAGCATTGAGCAATGCCCGCCCAACTTCGCATCGATATCGTCTCGGACGTTGTCTGCCCTTGGTGTGCGATCGGCTATGCCAAGCTCGTGCACGCATCCGCGATGCTCGGCGAAAAGGCCGAGATCGCGGTCAAGTGGCACCCGTTTGAGCTCGCGCACGATACCCCGCCCGAGGGACAGTTGCTCAGCGACTACAGCCGCGAACGCTATGGTGCGACACCCGAGCAATCGCGATCGAGCCGCAGCCGCATCGTCAAAGCGGGTGCGGCGGCCGGTCTCGACTTCCGCTACACGCCTGAAAGCCGCATCTACAACAGCTTCGACGCGCACCGCCTGCTCGCCTGGGCGGGGGAGACGGGCGGGCAAACCCGGCTCCAGATCGCGCTTTTCACCGCTTATTTCACCGATCAGGCCAATATTGCCGATGAGGCGGTATTGCTAGACGCGGTCGAGGCTGCGGGTCTCGATGCGAACGAAGCCCGCGCGGTGTTGGCGGAGGGTCGATATCGCGACCACGTCCGCGCCGAAGAGGGCTATTGGCAGGATCGTAACATCACCGGCGTGCCCACCTTCATCGTCAACGACAAATATATGATTCCCGGCGCGCAGGAGGCCGAGACGCTTGTCCGCTATCTCGAACGCGTCATTGAGAAAGAGGCTCTGGCGGCCGCCTAGTCGACGAACGCGGGCGCACGTTTCTGCATGTGCGCCATCACCGCTTCCATCTGATTGGGCGTGCGCATGATCCTCGTCTGTTCGTCGCTTTCGGCTTGGAGCAACTCGGCGTCGGTTGCGTCGGCGAGCGCATTGCACAGGCGCTTGGCGCCGCGGATCGCGTGCGGATTCTTGAGCGAGATCGTCCGCGCCAGTTCCATGGCGTGAGCGTGCGGATCGTCGGAGACATGGGTGGCGAAGCCCATCGCCTTGGCTTCGGTCCCGTTGAATTCGCGGTTGGTGTAGATCATTTCGCGCAGCACATCGTCGCTGACCTGCGTGCGCCACAACGCCATGCCCGCGACATCGGGAACGAGGCCCCAGCGCATCTCCATGATCGCGATCCGCGTTTCGGGATGGACGATGCGGATGTCCGCGCC
>CBDUBW010000305.1:0-2235 GCA_965365485.1 uncultured Aquisediminimonas sp. | reverse complement strand
GCCTGCGGTATCGCCAGCCTCGGCATCGACCACGAACGCTTCCTCCTCGCGCCGGAGCTAGGAACGCCCGACGAGCCGTTGGCGCGCATCGCCTTCGAGAAGGCAGGCATCGCCAAGCCGGGCGTGCCGCTGGTGACGCTAGGCGCAACCTATCCGAAGAGTGCCCGAAAAGCGCTCACCAAAGTAGCCAAGCGCGCCGGAGCTTTGCTCTACGAGTTCGGCTACCATTGGTGGTGCGATGATTGGATCGGAGGTGAGTACGGCGATTTCGGCACCGAATTCGAACTTCCCGATCCCTCACTCAATGGCGAGCATCAATTTCTCAATGCAGGGTTGGCGATCGCGATGCTTCGGCATCAGGATGCGATCACGATAAGCGAATCCGCACTCATCGCCGGTGTCCGGTCAGCGAAATGGCCCGGTAGGATGCAAGTTCTGAGCGAGGGCCCACTCTCAGTCCTCGCTCCCGATCAATCAATTGTGTTGGATGGTGGACATAACCCTAGCGCTGGGCAGATGCTCGCCGACAACACTGCCGGGCAATTTCACCTTGTCCTCGGGATGCTCGCCAACAAGAATCCTCTCTCGATCGTCGAGCCGTTTGGTGATCGAATCCGGAGCCTCGTTATCGTTCCCGTGCCGGGACACGAAAGCCATCCAGCGGAAAGCTTTGGTCCGCTGGCGCGATCGGCGGAGAATGTAGAAGCGGCATTACTGTACCTCCCCGCGGACGACTATCCAATCTTGATCGCCGGCTCGCTCTATCTAGCGGGCGAAGTCCTGCGGTTGAACGACGAAGCCCCGGACTGACAACATAAGCCCTATTCGTCACCCCCGCGAAAGCGGGGGCCCAGTCGGCTCTGAAGCGCAACGGATGCAACTTGCTCCCCGCTTTCGCGGGGAAGACAGAAATGGGTTTCGCGGGCGTGACGGGGTGGAGGTGAGGCTATTCTGCCGGAACCGCCGCCACTTCCCTTGCCTCCGGCGCCACGACGCCACTCGCGCCGGGCCTGCTTTCGCGCCACCATTCGACCAGCACCAGCGCCATCGCGCCGACGCCGATCCAGGTGGTCAGGATAAACACGTCGTAGAAGCCCTGCCGCTCGATCATCTGGCCGAGCGCGCCGCGGCCGAGGGTGCCCACCAGCAGCGTGAGCGAGGAGAGCAGCGCATATTGCACCGCTGCGAACTGCTTCGAGACGATCGAGGACATCCAGGCGACGAAGGCCGCGCCAGCGATACCGATGGCGAGGTTCTCGCCGCCGATCGTCACCATCAGCCGCGCCAGCTTCTCGCTGCCGCCGGGGAAGCTCGCCACGAGAGCGGAAAAGCCGGTTCCGTCTGCGACCGCGCCCATCACGCGCCCGCCGGAGGCCATGTCGGCGTAAAGCAGGTTGGTGAGCGCGGCGAGCACGCCGCCGATCAGCAGCGTCGGCATCCGGCCGATGGCGGTCAGCATCCAGCCCCCGATCGCGAGGCCGAGCACGATCGCACCCACGCCGAAGAACTTGGAGGCGAAGGCCACCTCATCCTTCGTGTACTGCAATTCGCCGAGGTAGAACGGGTAGGCGAAGGTGCCCCAAATCGCGTCGCAGATGCGATAGGTCAGCACCAGCGCCAGGATCAGCACCAGCGACCAGCCCATCCGCCCGACGAACTCGACCAGCGGCAGCACCAGCGCACGGTAAAGATGGTCCAGCGCGAAGGCGCTTCCCGTAGCAGGCGGTGCGTCTTCGGCGAGGAGGTTCTCGCCCTTGCGTTGCTGGCCCGCCAGCCATCCCGCGATCAGCGCTGGGATAACGATCGTAGCGACGATCACCCACGGCCCCCAGTTGAGCGTGAACTCGGTCGGGTCGGGCCGGTTCTCGGGCAGCGCGGTCATCGAGCGGATCATAAAGTTGAGCAGCACCGCGATCGCGCCCGCCCACAGCACGCCGACGACAGCCAGCGCGCGGTAGCGGACCTTTGGCGAGAGCTCGCCCGCCCGGCGCAACGCGCGGACCTCGGCGTCGCTTTCGGCGCTCGCACCGCGCTCGGAATCGGGCGCGAACAGCCCCGCCGCACCGATCGCCAGCAGCAGCCCGCCCATGATCACATAAGTCTGCGGCCAGCCGATCCGCTCGGCGATGATCAGCGCCAGCGCCCCGCCCGCAAGCGAGGAAAGCCGGAAACCCATCTGGTAGACGGTCGAGAGGATATCGAGCGTCGCCTTCTCGTCCGCGACATCGATGCGCC
>CBDUBW010000304.1:0-2247 GCA_965365485.1 uncultured Aquisediminimonas sp. | reverse complement strand
TACGATTTCCGGCTCGTGACCGTGCCCTGGACGTGGTGGGCATGGATCGCCTGCTTCATCCTCGACGATCTTGCCTATTATGTTTTCCACCGCAGCGCGCATCGCGTCCGCTGGTTCTGGGCAAGCCATGTCAATCATCATTCGAGTCAGCACTACAACCTATCGACCGCGCTGCGGCAGACCTGGACGGGGTTTTTCGCGCTGAGCTTCATTTTCCGCGCACCGCTGGTGCTGATCGGTTTCCACCCGGCGATGGTACTGTTCGTCGGCGCGATCAACCTGCTCTACCAATTCTGGATCCATACCGAGGCGATCGGACGCTTCCCGCGCTGGTTCGAGGCGGTGATGAACACGCCGAGCCACCACCGCGTCCACCACGCGGTCAACCCGCGCTATCTCGACCGCAACTACGCGGGCACCTTCATCGTCTGGGACCGCATGTTCGGCACCTTCGCGCCCGAAGTCGATGATGAGCCGATCCGCTACGGGATCGTCAAGCAATTGGGCAGCTTCAACCTGCTGTGGAACGTGTTCCACGAATGGGTGGGAATCGCCCGCGACGTCTGGCGCGCGCCGTGGCGGCACAAATTCTCCTATCTCTGGCGCGAGCCCGGCTGGAGCCATGACGGAAGCCGGGAGACGAGCGACATGATCCGGACGCGGTGGGCAGATCGACAGAATGGCTGAATTCGACATCATCGTCATCGGCGGCGGATCGGGCGGCAGCGCGGTCGCAGGGCGGCTTGCCGAGGATGGAAAGCGCAGCGTCTGCCTGATCGAAGCGGGCGGCGACAATAGCAGCTGGCGGATCCGCGCGCCGGGCATGCTCGCCTTCGTGCCCAAGGGATCGAACTGGCGCTTCGATACGCTGCCGCAAAAGGGCTTGAATGGACGCACCGGCTACCAGCCGCGCGGCAAGGGCCTGGGCGGCTCTTCGGCGATCAACGCGATGGTCTATATTCGCGGCTGTGCCTGGGATTACGACAATTGGGCCGCGCTCGGCTGCGACGGCTGGTCCTATGAGGACGTGCTTCCCTACTTCAAGCGCGCCGAGGGCAATGTTCGCGGCGCCGATCAATACCATGGCGCCGAGGGACCGCTGACGGTCAGTGACCAGCAATGGCCCAATGAAGGCAGCAAAGCCTTTGTCGAAGCGGGCGCCGAATTGCAGCTGCCGCGCAATCCCGATTTCAACGGCGCGCAGTTCGAAGGCGTCGGGCTCTACCAGGTGACGCAGAAGAAGGGCCAGCGCTGGTCCGCATCGCGCGCTTACGTCGAGCCGCAGCGCGCGGCGGGGCGGCTACATGTCGAGACCGGCGCGCTGGTCGAGCGCATCCTGATCGAAAATGGGCGCGCGGCGGGCGTAGTCGTTCGCCAGGGCCACAAGCAGCGGACGATCCGCGCTCGAGGGGCGGTGATCGTTTCGGGCGGCGCGTTCGGCACGCCACAGACGTTGATGCTTTCGGGAATCGGGCCTGGCGAGCATCTTCGCTCACATGGGGTGGACGTTGTGCTCGACAAGCCTGCGGTAGGATCGGACCTGCAGGATCACATCGATTACGTCACCTGCTACCAGACCGGCGGCAATATCTTTTCGGGCGGCAATTTCGGGACGATCTGGCGCACCGCCAAGAATGTCTTTCGCTGGTGGCGCGACAATTCGGGGCCGCTGACGACGCCTTATGCGGAGGCGGGCGGCTTCGCGAAGACGCGGCCCGATGTCGCGGTGCCCGACATCCAGTTCCATTTTGTGCCTGCGATGCTCGAGGATCACGGGCGCACGCGCGTCGCCGAGGCAGGCTTTTCGATTCACGTCTGCGTGCTGCGACCCGAGAGCCGCGGCACCGTCCGCCTCGCCTCGGCAGACCCGGCAGCGCCGCCCGCGATCGACCCCAATTTCTTCGACGACGATCGCGACATGGACGTGATGAAGGCCGGAGTCCGCCTCACCCACCGCATTGCGCAGGCTCCGGCGCTCGCCGCCTACAAGGGTCACGATCGGCACAACAGCGCGCTCGACGACGATGCCGCCTTGGAGCAGTTGATCCGCAATCGCGCCGATACCGTCTATCACCCCGTCGGCACCGCACGGATGGGGCCGGATGCAGACGCCGTCTGCGACACGCGCCTCAGGGTTCGCGGAATCGATGGCCTCTACATCGCCGATGCGAGCGTGATGCCGCGGCTCGTTTCCGGCAACACGAATGCGCCGAGCATCATGATTGGCGAACGATGCGCCGACTTCGT
>CBDUBW010000303.1:0-2247 GCA_965365485.1 uncultured Aquisediminimonas sp. | reverse complement strand
GCGCGGATCGCGGTGCAGAGATTGGTCTTGCCGCTGAGGCAGCTTTTGCACTGGCGGCACTCGGGCGTGTAAAGCGGGATGACGTGATCGCCGAGCGCGACGCTCGTGACACCCGAACCTACTTCGCGCACCACCCCCGCGCCCTCATGGCCCAGGATGCTCGGAAACAGTCCCTCGCTGTCGAACCCGTCGAGCGTGTACGCGTCGGTATGGCAGATGCCGGTGGCCTTAAGCTCGACCAGCACCTCGCCTGCCTTAGGGCCTTCGAGATCGAGCTCGACGATTTCGAGCGGTTGCTTGGCTTCGAAAGCGACGGCGGCGCGGGTCTTCATGACCCGCGGCTATCAGACGAACTCGATCTTCGACACAAGATAATATTTGTCGCCTGAAGGCACAGTGACTTCCACTTCGTCATCGACCTTGCGACCGATCAGCGCGCGCCCGATCGGCGAATTGTACGAGATCATGCCCTGCTTGGCGTCGGCCTCCGCCTGGCCGACGATCTGGTAGCGCACCGGCTTGTCATCTTCATCGAGCAAGGTAACGGTCGCGCCGAACACGACCTTGTCGCCCGATAAGGTCTTCGGATCGATGATCACCGCGCGTGCGAGCTGATCGTCGATGTCGGCGATCATCGCCTCGATCTGGCCCTGGCGTTCCTTCGCCGCATGATATTCGGCGTTCTCGGACAGATCGCCGTGAGCACGGGCTTCCTCGATCGCATCGATCACCTCGGGGCGCTCTGCCTTCAACCGCTTGAGATCGGCCTGAAGCTTGCGATGCCCTTCGAGCAACATCGGCATTTTCTCAACTGACGCCATGCGACGACCCTTCGTCAAAACCTCTTTCCCAAGCGGTCCCCTTATGGAGGGCCGCCCGCAACGTCACGAAATGTGGGGATCAGTGCGCGCGGGTGGAATGATAGGATTGAAGCGTGCGGACTTCAAGTTCTCTCGACGCGAGCGCGGCGATCGCTTCGACCGCCGCCAGCGATGCCGCCGCGGTGGTGAATTGCGGCACTTTATTGACCAGCGCCGAACGCCTGATCGCCGCTGAGTCCTTGAGGCTCTGCCACCCTTCGGTGGTGTTGAAGATCAGCGCGATCTCCCCATCGATGACCTTGTCGACGATGTGCGGCCGCCCTTGCGCGACCTTATTGACGCGCTCGACCTCAATCCCCTGCGCGGCGAGATAGTCCGCCGTCCCGCCCGTCGCGCAGACACTGAAACCCTGATCGATCAGCCCGCGCACCGCAGGAACGATCACCGGCTTGTCGCTATCCTTGACCGAAACGAACAGCTTGCCGCCGTGTGGCAGGATCGTCCCCGCGCCGATCTGCGCCTTGGCGAAAGCGGTCGCGAAGTCCGCGTCGATGCCCATGACTTCTCCTGTCGACTTCATCTCGGGAGAAAGCACAGGATCGACCCCGGCGAAGCGATTGAACGGGAAGACAGCCTCTTTGACCGCGATGTGGGCAACGTCGAGATCGATCGCGGGCAAATCGGCAAGCGACTCTCCCGCCATCACACGCGCCGCAATCTTGGCGATAGGCGCGCCGATCGCCTTGGCGACGAACGGCACCGTCCGCGATGCCCGCGGGTTGACCTCGATCAGATAGACCGCAGAGTCCTTCACCGCGAACTGGATATTCATCAGCCCGACGACGCCAAGCGCCCGCGCGAGCGCCTCGGTCTGACGGCGTATCTCTGTGACGATGGCGGGCGGCAGGCTGTAGGGCGGCAGAGAGCAGGCGCTGTCGCCCGAATGCACCCCGGCCTCCTCGATATGCTGGAGAATGCCCGCGACGACGACGTCGTCGCCATCGCAAATCGCATCGACATCGACCTCGACCGCGTCGCGCAGATAGGAGTCGATCAGCACCGGCGAGTCGCCCGAAACGATCACCGCGGTCTGGATGTAATTTTCCAGCTGTGCCTGCGTATCGACGATCTCCATCGCCCGCCCGCCGAGCACATAGCTTGGCCGCATCAGCACCGGATAGCCGATCTTGTCGGCGACTGCGATCGCCTCCTCACGGCTCCGCGCAATGCCGTTGGCGGGCTGACGTAGCTTGAGGCTTTCGACCAGTGCCGCGAAGCGCTCCCGATCTTCTGCCAGATCGATCGCATCGGGCTGCGTGCCGAGGATGGGTATTCCCGCCGCTTCCAAGGCCTTCGCTAGGTTGAGCGGCGTCTGCCCGCCGAACTGGACGATCACGCCCTTAAGCGTTCCGTTCTGCTGCTCGAC
>CBDUBW010000302.1:0-2282 GCA_965365485.1 uncultured Aquisediminimonas sp. | reverse complement strand
GCGACCGGCGAGCCCTACATCATCTTCATCGACCAGGTGAACCGGTCGATGCCCAGGCATCACCGCGACCTGGGCCTCAAGGTGTCGACCTCCAACCTCTGCTCCGAGATCACCCTGCCGACCGGCAAGGACCATCTGGGCGCCGACCGCACGGCCGTCTGCTGCCTGTCGTCGATGAACCTCGAGACCTGGGACGAGTGGAACGGCGACAAGAAGTTCGTCGAGGATGTGATGCGCTTCCTCGACAATGTCCTGTCCGACTACATCGCCCGCGCACCGGACGAGATGGCGCGCGCCAAGTACAGTGCGGAGCGCGAGCGCTCGGTTGGCCTTGGCGTGATGGGCTTCCACTCCTTCCTGCAGGCGCGCGGGCTGCCGTTCGAAGGCGCCATGGCCAAGAGCTGGAACCTTCGGATCTTCAAGCACATCAAGGCGCAGGTAGACGAGGCGTCGATGATGCTGGCGCAGGAGCGGGGGGCATGTCCCGACGCGCAGGACATGGGCGTGATGGAGCGCTTCAGCTGCAAGATGGCGATCGCGCCGACCGCATCGATCAGCATCATCTGCGGCGGCACCTCCGCCTGCATCGAGCCGATCCCGGCCAACGTCTACACCCACAAGACGCTGTCCGGCAGCTTCTCCATCCGCAACCCGCACCTCGAAAAGCTGCTCACCGAAAAGTCCAAGAACAGCGAGCAGGTGTGGAACTCGATCCTCGAGCAGGGCGGCTCGGTCCAGCACCTCGACTTCCTCAGCCAGGACGAGAAGGACACGTTCAAGACCAGCTTCGAGATCGACCAGCGCTGGCTGCTCGAACTCGCCGCCGACCGCACGCCCTATATCGACCAGGCGCAGTCGCTGAACCTGTTCATCCCGGCCGACGTCGACAAGTGGGACCTGATGATGCTCCACTTCCGCGCGTGGGAGCTGGGCATCAAGTCGCTCTACTACCTCCGGTCCAAGTCGGTGCAGCGCGCCGGTTTCGCCGGCGGGGTGGAGGCGGACAACACGTCCGAAGCGCCCAAGTATGAGCTCGCCACCACGGACTACGACGAATGCCTCGCATGCCAGTGAGCCTTCCACGTCATGCCCGCGAAGGCCGGAATCCAGCTCCCGACGTGCGACGCGGCGGTGAGTGGGGGAGATGCACCCCCGCCGCCGCGTGGGCGAGGGCAAGCGCGCACCCATGACCACCGCCACCCTCCTCCAGTGGCTCGCCGCCGCGCTGCTCGCCCTCGTCGGGGTGGTGCAGATCGTGCGCGCGGCGCGCATGGACCCACCGCTCAAGGCCAAGAACAGTCGCACCGCCGGGGCGTTGTTCCTGCTGTCGGGCGCGGTGTTCGCGCTCCTGGCAGCGGACATCATCTGACATGAACATCCTCTTCATCATCGTCGGCGGCCTCGCGGTGCTGATCGGCCTTGCCATGCTCGTCACCGCCTTGCGCGGCCGGGTGGGGGAGAGCCGCAAGAGCACCGCGCAGCTGATCGCCGGCATGATGGTGCTCGCCTTCGGCCTTGTCTTGTCCGGCTTCGCCATCGCCTATGCGACGACGGAGCCGTATGACTTCAACACGGGAAGCAAGTGATGCCGTATAGCACCGGTCTTGCCATCATCGCCGTCTGCCTGGCCGTGGTCTTCGCGACCTTCTTCTACATCGCGGTCAACGCCCGCACCGTCGCCCGCATCTTTCGCGGCGGCGACAGCGAGGTGGTCGTTGGCCCGGGCAGCGACCGCAAGACGGCGGGCAAGGGCGCGATCATCGCCGCCATCTGCGTCCACTTTCTCGCCTGGGGCCTTGCCGGCCTCGTCTTCCTCACCCTCCAGGCCGAGACGCGCGCCACCGCCCCCGACGTCACCCCGCTCGAGGACAAGGGCTTCGTCTCGGGCAACGGGAGCTCGCCGCGATGAGGATGCTGCTCGCGCTCTTGCCGGCCGTCCTGCTGACTGCCTGCGCCGCCACTCAGGCACCTGCGGCCGTCGCGCCGGACGCACCGGGCTTCTGGCTCGGCCTTTGGCACGGCTTCATCTTCCCCGTTGCCTGGCTCGTCTCGCTGTTTGTCGAGTCCGTGTCTCTCTACGCCGTGCCCAACAACGGCGGCTGGTACGATTTTGGCTATTTCCTTGGCATCGTCGTGTTCGGCGTCGGTGCCCGCAAGTCCCACACCGTCTATCGTGACCGCGTGATCCGCGTCCGCGACTGAGCATCCCAAGGAGCCTGACCCATGCCCCTCCTCCAAGCCAACAAAGCCTACAAGCCGTTCGAATACCCCTGGGCGTTCGA
>CBDUBW010000301.1:0-2303 GCA_965365485.1 uncultured Aquisediminimonas sp. | reverse complement strand
CAGGCGCCGCCGCCCAGTTCGCATGGCGTCGAGAAGACTGTGAAGCTCGATCCGCCATTATGCTGCGCGTACGTGAAGACGGGATTTCCGAAATCGCCAATTTCGAAAACCTTGGCCGATGCCGGCGCCGCGAACGCGGCAGTTGCCGTAGCGACGAGGAGGAATTTTTTCATACACCAAACTCCCAAAAGCGCTCCACGCGCCGGACAAATATTGAATCAGGCGAAGCTGACCGCGACGCGCGGCTTGGCGCGCCGCATCGCACTGCCGATCAGGCCGAAGCCCATGATCATCATCGCCCAGGTCGCGGGTTCGGGCACGCCGTTGAGAATGTTGAAGCTGATCGAGCCCGAATTGTCGCCATTGTTCGAATCCCAGTAGAAGAGCTCGAGCTCCCCCGCGCTCGTGGTGACCAAGCTGTTATTCGCACCGAGATTATAATAGGTGCCGCCGATGCGCCCGACGAGCGTGCCGAAGGCGGCGGTGAAACCGTCCTGCGTATAGGGCCCGAAGTTCGTACCGATCAGCGTGCCGACCGGCTGGCCACTGTCATCGGCAGCGGTCGCAAAGCGATCGGCGATGAGGCCGTTTCCATCGGAAAAGCGCGGCAGCTCCCCGGCCGACCATAGGTCGTTGGTGCTCGAAAACACGCGGAAGGCGTCACCCACCGCGAATGTCAATCCGGTCGCAAGCGCGGTGCCGCCGCTCGAGCTGTTGCCCGCCGCGGACACAACGAAAACCTCTGCCTGCGCGGGAGCCACGAACGCCCCTGCCGCGACGGCTGCGAGAAGAAACTTCTTCATGTCGACTGCTCCTTGTTGCACGTTCGAATTCAGAGAATGATCAAGCGAAAGCGACGTTCACCCGCGCTTTAGTGCGCCGCACCGCAGCGCCGATCAGGCCGAAGCCCATGATCATCATCGCCCACGTCGCGGGTTCGGGAACCGCCGAAATCGAAACATTGTCGAGGATGCTGCCACGAAAATTGTCGCCGCCAGCATCCTGTGTGAATGACAGAACATAGCTTCCCGCGGTTGACACGACGAAGTCGCTTGTCTGGTTCTGAAAGGTGGTGCTGTCGTTCGCGAGCGGCCCGGTGTTGAAATTATATACCGATCCAACGGCGGCAATGAATCCGACCTGCGGGCGCGGACCGCCGATCGCATCAAGCTGATTGCCGGTATAATCGAACGAGATCGAATAGCGTCCCGGGCCAAGCGTGAGGGTCCGGCTAATCGAACCAGGAGCGCTGCCGCTCAGATCGACGCACTTGCCCGTGCCGCCGGCGCAGGTGAGGCTGAAGCTTCCGGTCTGGACGAGATCGACCGAATTCCCGGTCGACCAGACACCGCCACCATTCCACGGAACCTGGTTGGGCGCGTAGCTTTCGAAATCATCCGAGAAAATAACGGTCGCCGCCTGCGCAGGTGCAACGGCCGCTACTGTGGCCAGCACTGCGAGAATGACTTTGCTCATATCGAACACCCCTTCTGCCCGCCTGACGGCGAGACTTCATTCGACGATAGTTGTTTCGCGAAACACCACCACGCAGCCCCTATCGAGTCAAGCACGGTTAGCGCAGCGTTAACCTTGATAACGACGATTTACAGCCGGGATGCGTTGAAACGTGCCGAAGCGGGACAGGATGTCGGATTTGTGCCGCTTTCCGGCACCAAAACAGTCTCATAGCGTCGGACGAGATCGCGCCGACCAGCATGATCCGCCAGCCGGCGAGGTCCAAGTAAGGGGGCGCGGCGCCCCCTGCCCGACTTAGGCCGAATGCGCCAGCGCTGCGAGCAACAGCAGCGCGACGATGTTGGTGATCTTGATCATCGGGTTGACCGCCGGGCCCGCCGTATCCTTGTAAGGGTCGCCGACCGTATCGCCCGTCACCGCGGCCTTGTGCGCCTCGCTGCCCTTGCCGCCGTGATTGCCGTCCTCGATGTACTTCTTGGCATTATCCCACGCGCCGCCACCGGAGGTCATCGAAAGCGCGACGAATAGCCCGCCGACGATCACGCCGAGCAGCAACGCGCCCAGCGCCGCGAAACCGTTGGCCTTGCCGGCGACGGCGCTGATCACGAAATAGACGACGATCGGCGCGAGCACCGGAAGCAGCGAGGGGATGATCATCTCCTTGATAGCTGCCTTGGTCACCAGATCGACCGTCCGCGCGTAGTTGGGCTTGCTCTCATAAGTCATGATGCCGGGATCGGCCTTGAACTGTTCGCGCACGTCCTTGACGACTTCGCCCGCCGCGCGGCCGACCGCGGTCATGCCCATCGCGCCGAACAGATAGGGCA
>CBDUBW010000300.1:0-2307 GCA_965365485.1 uncultured Aquisediminimonas sp. | reverse complement strand
GGTGAGATAATTGCCGAAGCGATCGGGATTGAGATCGGGGAAAAGCCGGTCTGGATCGCCCGATTGCAATGCCTCGTAATCAACTCGCCCAAGGCCGAAGTGAGACACGACCGCGTCGATAACGTCCTGCCAGGGTTTCCAGTTTTCCGGCGCATCGACCGGCCACCTGCTCGAAAGGCCATGTTCCGGCAAGTCGATGCGGAGCGTGTTTCGCGCAACGAGCCCCGCCTCGCGCCCCGGCGCATGGACGGTCATCACGCCTGACGCCGGATCGCCCTGCCAGTGGATGATGCCGTCGAAGTCGCTCGTCTTGATCGGCAAGAACCCTTGATGCGCATCCTCTCGAAGCTCGACCTCATCGCGGGCCGCATGTGTCTGCAAAAAGGCCAGACTTTCCGCCTGATGCTCCGCAGCCGTGGCGACCGGGTGTGCTTCCCACCCGGCAGGCAGATCGCCCAAGCGCTCGATATGCGCCTTTAAGGGATCGCCATCATAGGCGGTGATCAAAACCGGCGGCGTCACCGCATCGGGCGGGGGGATGTCGCGCGGGCCGCGCAACACGGCGCCGTAGCCGAGCCGGTAGTTGTCGCCCGAAGCCAACATTTCGAGGATGATGGCGTGGACGCGCTCCGGATCGTCATGCGCGCCCGGCATCCGCGTCGCATCCTGCGGCGCATACCAAGGGAAATACCAGCTCTGTTCGAGTATGCGATTCCACAGCCAGACAAGATGCTCGCCATAGGGTTTGACCGGGTTGGGCGGGATGTAGACCTCGCCGAGCGTTTCGCGCTCCTGCGCGTTCCAGATTGCATATCCGCCGATGGCGAGGGCGGCGAAACGATCCGGGCGACGCTTCATCGCGTTGACGAGCAAAATGCCGCCAGAATGGAAACCATAGCCAGCGATCTTGCCTATCCCGATCGCATCCGCGAATTCAAGGATCGCGTCGGCAAAATCGTCGATCTCGGGCGTAGGATTGGTTAGCGGATCGGATTGTCCGAATCCCGGAGTGTCGGGCGCGATGCACGTAAAATGCGCGCCCCACGCCCGCATCAGCGGCTCATATTCTGCGGAAGAGCGCGGGCTTTGGTGGATCATGAGCAAAGGCGGCCCGCTGCCACACCTGCGATAATGCACGCGGCGGCCGCCAACCGTAAGATAATGCCGCGTGATCATGGCCAAGTTGTCCGGACAAATTCTACTCGACAACGCCATAATCACTGGTCAAACACGAAGCAAGCAAGGAACATGCGCGATGGAACTGGTCGGCACGCGAATGAAGGGGGAGACACGGACGGCGCGCGAAATCTTCGAAGAGGTGATTGCCGATCCGCAGCGCAACAAATTCGGATTTGGTGACAAGCTCGCGATCGTCAACATCGATCTCCAGCGCGCCTATACCGATATTCATGCCTTCAAGACGGCCTACGAAACCGACCCTCTCCAGATAGACCATGTCAACCGGATCAGCGCGCTGGCACGTGCCAAGGGCATGCCGGTGGTATGGACGCGTGTCGGCTATATGGCGGGAGGCGGCGACGCCGGGGTGTGGGGTACGCGCACTGACACTCCCGATTCGCTGCAGCGCATCCGCAAAGGATCGGAGCGCTGGGAGTTCGATCCGCGCTGTGATGTGATCGCAGACAAGGACGCCATCTACACCAAGCGCATGCCCAGCGCCTTTTTCGAAACGCCGTTGTGCAGCTGGCTCGTCTACAACAAGGTCGATACCGTTGTCGTGACGGGCGGCAGCACCAGCGGCTGCGTCCGCGCGACGGCGGTCGATAGCGTCAGCCACGGGTATCGCACGATCGTGCCGATCGAGTGCGTAGCGGACAAGAATGAGAGCTACCATTTCGCGAACCTGACCGATCTTCAGCTCAAATATGCCGATGTCGAGCCGGTGCGGACCGTGATCGACTGGCTGGAAGCGAGGCCGGATGCGGGGTGATCCCGGCCTTTACGAGTTTTCGCCCTATCGCGACCGGCCGAGGGTCGAGTGGCCCGGCGGCAAGCAAGTAGCCGTGTGGGTCGCGCCAAATCTCGAATATTATGAAATCGATCCGCCGCCGCACCCGCGCCGCAAAGCCTGGGGCCGACCGCATCCCGATGTCGTCGGCTATTCGCACCGCGATCACAGCAACCGCGTCTCGCACTGGCGAATGGCCGACGTCATGACCAGAAACGGCTTTCCGGGGTCGGTCAGCCTGTCGGTCGCGCTCTGCCAGCACCACCCCGAAGTCGTCGCCGATGCGAATGCGCGCGGCTGGGAGTTCTTCAGCCACGGCATCTACAACACCCGCTACG
>CBDUBW010000299.1:0-2343 GCA_965365485.1 uncultured Aquisediminimonas sp. | reverse complement strand
TGCACAATAGGTTGCGCATCGAAACGGATATGGTTCCGTTTCCGCAACAGGGAACCTCCAATGACCGTGTTCATTACGCGGACGGCGAGCGTTCTGGTGGCACTGCTCTCGCAGGTCGTGCTCTTCGGTCTGGTTTTCCGCTAGACCGCGCTCGTCTCCCAGGCGAGGCCCGTCGGCGCAAGGCCGGCGGGCCTTTCGCTAGGTCAGATCGTCCCACATCGTCTTGAGCTTGCCGAAGAAGCCGGCACTGTTGGGGCATTCGGCACCGGTCTCGGTGTCTCGAAACGCTTCGAGCAATTCCTTCTGCTTGGCGGTCAGCCTGGTTGGCGTTTCGACTTCGACCTCGATCACCAGATCGCCCGTGCCGCGACCATTGAGGACCGGCATTCCCGCGCCGCGCTGGCGCAGTTGCTTGCCCGATTGAATCCCCGCCGGGATGCGGATCTCATGCGGCTCTCGATCGAGCCCCGGAACCGTGATCGAACCGCCCAGCGCCGCGGTGGTGAAGCTGATCGGCGCGCGGCAGAACAAACTCGTGCCTTCGCGGCTGAACAGCTGGTGCCGCTTCACATGCAGGAAGATGTAGAGATCGCCCGGGGGCGCGCCGCGCTCGCCCGCCTCGCCCTCGCCTGACAGCCGGATGCGCGTACCATCATCGACGCCCGGCGGGATCGATACGCTCAGCGTCTTCTCCTTGTCGACGCGGCCCATGCCGCGGCATGACTTGCACGGATCGGCGATCACCTGCCCCGCGCCGCGGCAAGTCGGGCAAGGCCGCTCGACGACGAAAAATCCCTGCTGCGCGCGAACTTGGCCGCGCCCGCCACAGGTGCCGCAGATCTTGGCAGAAGTGCCGGGATTGGCGCCCGATCCGCCGCACGGTTCGCAACTTGCCGCGACGGTGACCTTGATCTCGTTCTTGCGCCCGTGGAACGCGTCTTCGAGGCTGATTTCCATATCGTAGCGCAGATCAGCGCCGCGCGCCGGTCCGCGCTGGCGGCCGCGTCCACCGCCCATGAACTCGCCGAAGATATTGTCGAAAATATCGGAGAAGCCGCCGAAATCCTGCGCGCCCCCGCCCTGCTGGAAAGCGGCCTTGCCATATTGATTATAAGCCGCGCGCTTTTGCGGATCCTTGAGGACGTCGTACGCCTCGCTGATCGCCTTGAACTTGGCTTCCGATTCCTTGCACCCCGGATTGCGATCGGGGTGAAACTTCATCGCGAGCTTGCGGTATGAAGACTTGATCGCGCCGTCATCGGCGGTTCGATCTATCTCCAGCAGCTCGTAATAGTCGTCGGACATAAGCACTTATTTCCCCCAGTCGTCATCCCCGCGAAGGCGGGGACCCATTGACACCAATCTCACCCGTTGAAGCGAATGGGTTCCCGCCTGCGCGGGAATGACGATCTGTGCGGTCTAGCTCTTGCTGTCATCCACTTCCGAGAATTCGGCATCGACGACATCGTCATCCTGCGACGTTGCGGCATCGCCACCCGGAGACGCGGCCGCGGCCTGCTCTTTCTCGTAAATCGCCTGGCCGAGCTTCATCGCAGACTGGGCAAGCGCCTGGCTCTTTTCCGCCATCACTGTCGCATCGCCGCCTTCGACCGCGGTCTTGGCTTCGGCAATCGCAGCTTCGATCTCGGCCTTGGTCGCTTCGTCGATCTTGTCGCCATGCTCGGCGAGCTGGCGCTCGGTCGAATGGATCAAGCTTTCGGCGTTGTTCTTCGCCTCGGCCGATTCACGACGCTTCTTGTCCTCCTCGGCAAACTGCTCGGCATCCTTGACCATCTGATCGATGTCGGCGTCGGATAAACCGCCCGAGGCCTGGATCTTGATCTGCTGCTCCTTGCCGGTGCCCTTGTCCTTGGCATGGACCGAGACGATGCCATTGGCGTCGATATCGAAGGTGACTTCGATCTGCGGCACGCCGCGCGGCGCCGGCGGAATGCCGATCAGGTCGAACTGGCCGAGCAGCTTGTTGTCCGCCGCCATTTCGCGCTCGCCCTGGAAGACGCGGATCGTCACGGCCTGCTGATTGTCGTCAGCAGTCGAATAGACCTGGCTCTTCTTGGTCGGAATCGTCGTGTTGCGATCGATCATCCGCGTGAACACGCCGCCCAAGGTCTCGATGCCGAGCGAGAGCGGAGTCACGTCGAGAAGCAGCACGTCCTTGACGTCGCCCTGGAGCACGCCCGCCTGGATGGCGGCGCCCATCGCCACGACTTCATCGGGGTTGACGCCGGTGTGCGGCTCCTTGCCGAAGAAATCCTTCACGACTTCGCGAACGCGCGGCATGCGGGTCATCCCGCCGACGAGCACGACTTCGGCAATATCGCT
>CBDUBW010000298.1:0-2368 GCA_965365485.1 uncultured Aquisediminimonas sp. | reverse complement strand
TCGCTGGGGCCGCCCGAGGGCATCTCGCGGCGGCGCGAAGAGGTCGAGGCCTATGTCCGCGATCCGCTGGTGTTCAAGCGCAAGATCCCCGCCCTGCTCGGCGCGACCGCGGTCAAGGAGGTCGCGGCGCTTTCGCGACGGCTCGGCGACTGGAGCGCGCCGACGCTGATCATCCACGGCAGCGACGATCGCTACGCGCCGCCGCGCCCCGCGCAGAAGCTGTTCACGAAGGTCGGCGCCGCGGACAAGACGATGCACCTGATCGAAGGCGGGCGGCACGAACTGCTCAACGATGAGGGCGGGGAGGAGATGCGCGAGCTGGTGCTGGAGTGGATTGAGAGTCGGGTTCTTCGCGACGCGCCTTCGACAGGCTCAGTCGCTCCTCAGGATGAGCGCGACGGTTTAGCTTAAGCCGCGACCGGTAGGCCGTAGCGCTCCGGATCGTAACGATGCTGGTGGAAGCTGCCGTGCCTGTCGCGGGCGACGGTGATCGCCATGCGTTGCTCTGTCTCCGGCGTCAGGGGGCGGCCGATGAAAGCGTAGATCAGCCGCATCACGCTCCGCCAGTCGCTGCCCATCGCGTCATAGGGCACAGCGAGCGCGTCGATTTCGGGGCGGGCGAGGGCGGCATCCATCCGCGCGCGGCGCAGCGCCGTCTTGCGCGTCCATTCGCGCCCGATCCAGCGCGGGTCGACGTGATCGGACTGGATTCGCATCTGGTTTTCGACGAGTGACGCGGAAGAGGCGATCGTCGCTTCGGGTTCGCGCTCGAGCCGGATGATGCGGGCATCGGGGAAGGCCGCAAGAAGCGCGTCAATATCCTGACCGAATTGCGGGAGCTTGAGCACGACGGGGCGATCCTCGGCATCGCCGCGCAGCCATGCGAGCATCCGCACCAGCGCCGCGAACTCACAATAGAAGGGGCGGGTATCGGCTTGTTCGAGCGTCCGCGCGAACGTAGGGATGCGCCACTGGGCTTCGAAAGCGGAACCGAATATCGAGAAGCTTTGAAGGCCGATCTCCTCGTCCGCCGCAAATACGCCGGTCGGGTGGATGGCACCGAATTTCGGATTGAGCGCGCGGGCGAGGGCAAGCCCAACGGCGGAGCGGCCAATGCGGTCGTCGCTCCACCGGCGCTTCCGCAAGGGAACCGGATTGAAACCTTCGTAGAAACGTGTGACCGCGAAGCCGGGATCGCTCGCGAACATGCGCTGCAACCGCGTCGTGCCCGATCGCATCTGGCCGAGGATGATGACGGGGCGGGGGAGAGCCCGCGTCAGTATCTCCGGATGCTGGCGCCACAATGCGTAGGCGCGGACTCGGCTCTTGAGCGCGGAGACGATCTGGCCGTGGGCGATGACGCGACCGAGCGGGTTGAGCCGGGCTTCATCTTCCAGACTAGCGGTCAGCAGCTCTAGATTGGGCCACCAGATGCTGCTCGGGCCGAAATCGCTGCCGGCTCCCCCCGCAGCGTTCGCGAGATCGGCGGGATCGAGCGACGGGCGTTGCGCAAGGCCGCTTTTCCAGGCCTGTTCGAGCAGCTTGTTGGCAAGGCGGATACGCTTGGGAGACACGGCTGGGGCAACCGGGGCCGCCCCCGCTTGGTTCCGCGCGGCATCAAGTTTTCAGGCGATAGCCGGTCCTGAAGATGAAGGTGATGACCGTGAGGCAGATCGCGTAGAAGATGGCGAGCGCCGCAAGGCTCGCTTCGATGGCGACATCGCCCTTGCCGAAGAAGGTCCAACGGAAGCCGCTGATCAGGTAGACGATGGGGTTGAACAAGGTCACCGCCTGCCACGCCGGGGGCAGGACGCTGATCGAATAGAAAGCGCCGCCGAGGAAAGTCAGCGGATAAACGACGAGCAGCGGCATGATCTGGAGCTGCTCGAAGCTCTGCGCCCACAGCCCCATGATGAAGCCGAACAGGCAGCAGGCGATCGCGATCCCGGCCATGAACGCGAACATCAGCACGGGATGTTCGACCCGGACCTCTACGAACAAGTTGGCGGTGGCGAGGATGATGAGGCCGATGATCAGCGACTTGGTCGCCGCCGCACCGACATAGGCAAGCACCGTCTCCATCGGCGAAATGGGCGCGCTCAACAGCTCGTAGATCGTCCCCGACCATTTGGGCATGTAGATGCCGAACGAGGCGTTCTGGATGCTCTCGGTGAAGATCGAGAGCATGATCAGGCCGGGCACGATGAACAGTCCGTAGGGCACGCCGTCCATCCCGCCCATCTGCGATCCGATCGCCGAACCGAACACGATGAAATAGAGCGAGGTGGTGATGACGGGCAGCACCAGGCTGGTCGCGACGGTGCGTGCGAAGCGAGCCACTTCGAAACGGTAGATCGCCCAGACGCCG
>CBDUBW010000297.1:0-2373 GCA_965365485.1 uncultured Aquisediminimonas sp. | reverse complement strand
ATGGCCGCGATTTGATCGAAGATATGCGCAAAGGCCGCTTTCCATCTGGTTTCGCGCCGCTGACACCCTAAATAGAAGCCATGACGACATTCCTCACCATCCTGCTGATCCTCGCGATGATCGGCGCTGTCGTGGCGCTGGTGCGCGGCATCGTCGCCTTCCTCAAGACGACCGAGGCCGACCTCAAAGGCGAGGGCGCCGGACCGAGCGCATCGGGCGTCAAACAGAACCGGATGATGATGCATCGCATCCTCTTCCAGGCTGGCGCGATCGTGATCGTTGTGTTTTTGCTGCTGCTTTCGCGCGGCTGAGCTTGGTCAAGCTCAACAAGATTTATACCCGTACCGGCGACGACGGCACCACGGGCCTCGTCGATGGCAGTCGCGCGCGCAAAGATGCGCCCCGCATGGCGGCGATCGGCGATGTCGATGAACTCAACAGCGCGATCGGCGCGGTGGTGCTGCACTGCACGGGCGAGGCGCTCACGCGGTTGCGGACGATACAGAATGATCTGTTCGATCTCGGTGCCGATCTCGCCACACCCGAGGGCGACTATAGTTGGGAAGTGCTCCGCATTGTCCCCGCGCAGGTCGCACGGCTCGAAACCGAGCTCGACGCGATGAACGATCCCATCCCGCCCTTGACGAGCTTCATCCTCCCCGGCGGTTCCCCCGCCAGCACTGCGCTCCACCTCGCGCGCGCCGTCTGCCGCCGTGCCGAGCGGACCGCCGTCGCCGCGGCGCGCGAAGTGTCGCTCAATGCGGAAGCGCTCAAATATCTCAACCGGCTGTCCGACTATCTGTTCGTCATGAGCCGCGCGGAGAATGGCAATGGCGCGAACGATATTTTGTGGGTGCCGGGCGCCAGCCGCTAGCGCACAGTCGCGCGCCAAGTCGTGATATAATCGCGACTGCCGCGGCACTCGCCCATCGCGATCGCTTTCACCAGCCGGAATCGCGTCCCGTCCCACGCGAATTCCTCGCCGCTGCCGCAGTCGCCGAGCCCGCGGCCCTTCATGAAGCTCGATAAAAGCCGCGTCTTGGGGTCATAGTCCGAATTGACCAGGCCGAGATTCTCGCCGTCCTTGGGGTTGGCGACGTCTGTATCGTAGCGCGCCGGACGGATGCCGCCGCGTTCATCGACGATGAAGGCGCTGCTGAAGAGGTTATAGGCGCCGTTGCCGCACGGGTGATCGACGAGCACGAGGCTCGATTTCGCGTCGAGCCGGAAAGCCTTGGGCTCGACCTTGCCGATCGCGTATTCGCAGCGCGCATTATCCGGGCCGATCAGCGCTTCGGCGCGCGCGGGCGTGATCGTCCTGGGCGGTTTTGCCGGCACCGCAGGGCGAGCGACGACGGGGAGGGCGGGTGGCGGCGGAACCGCGCTCGCGGGCTTGCTGCCTTTGCGGACAAGCGCGGTTTGTGTTCCAACCCTTCGTTGCTGATCGTCCATGTAGAGCAAAGCCGCGCTGATGCCCGACAAGGAAGGTGCGCCGATCGTTTTGCCGCCCGCGTCGAGCACTGCCATCGTCCGGCCGGACCGCATCGCTTCGATAAGCTCGCTCACCTGACTGCGATCGACGCTGGCAGAACCGTCCGCGTTCGCTATGCGGATCGGGAGCCGCTTGCCGTCGATTGCAACGCCCGCGGCCTTGCCCTCCGGAAGGTTGATCGTGACGCTCGGCGTCGCTTGCGGCTCTGGGCCGCGCGCGACAACCATCGTGGCGCCATCCATCGCATCGTCGGACATCAGAGCGACCGCCTGGCAGGCGCGGCCATTGTCGCAGCCCACGATCCAGTCGGTAAAGGTCTTGAGCTCTCCGGGTTGCGGAGACCCGGCGGCGGCGGCAAGGGCGATGAGCAGTGACATTGGGCGAGACTAACGCGGGAGCGAATTGATGAAAACCGTTGGCGTCATCGGCGCGGGGCAGATGGGCGCGGGTATCGCGCAAGTCTCGGCGCAGGCAGGCTATCGCGTTTTGCTTAGCGATGTCGATCAGGTGCGGGCCGAGGCAGGCAAGGCGGGCATCGCCAAGGGCCTGGACCGTCTCGTCGAGAAGGAGAAGCTGACGGGGGACGCACGAGACGCGGCGCTCGAACTGATCGAACCGATCGCGGGCAGCGCCGCTTTCGCTCAAGCCGATCTCGTCATCGAAGCCGCGACCGAGCGTGAGGATATCAAGCGCAAAATCTTCGAGGATGTTGGCCAGGTTCTGAGTGCCGATGCAATCCTCGCCTCCAACACCTCATCGATCCCGATCACACGATTGGCGCAGGCCTCGCCCGATCCTGCGCGCTTCATCGGCGTCCATTTCTTCAATCCTGTCCCGGTGATGGGGCTGATCGAGCTGATCCGCGGCCTCGCCACCAGCGA
>CBDUBW010000296.1:0-2411 GCA_965365485.1 uncultured Aquisediminimonas sp. | reverse complement strand
AGCGTGGCGATGGGCCATGGCGCGATCGCGGCGACCAAGGCGCACAACTGGCTTCGCCAGCGCGACGGAGAGGCGCTCCAACGCGCGGCTTGAAAGCACGATCCTCGCGGCATAGAGGGTCGCGGGAATATATCGCAGTGACAAAGGACGGTCGTGCCCGGTTTCAAGGATCCTTCATTTCAGGACCGGCAGAATGCGGCGGCGAACGCCCGCCGCAAGGCGCTCGAGCAATTGAAGGCGCGGCCCCCGATCGACGAGGCCGCTGCCGCCGCTGCACGCCAGGAGGCTGAAAAGCGCGATGCGGCGCTCGCCGAAAAACGTGCTGCCGCCGCCAAGGCGCGGGCTGACGAAAAGGCCGAAAAGGCAGCTGCAAAGGCGGCCAAGCTTGCGGAGGAAGAAGCCGCGCGCGCACTCAAGGCGGCGCGGCTCAAGCCGCCGAGCGCCGCCGAGATGAAAGCGGCCCGCGACGCCCGATACGCCGCGCGCAAAGCCCGACTTTAGTCATTTGACGCGCCACAGGCCGACGCGGCCGATCGGTGGAAGACGTCGAGCCCGGTCGCATTGTCCCAATTCCGAACGTTCTGCGGACGACGACGCCGAATGGCTTAAGCCACATTTGTCGTATCCGTCCACTGCGCTATAGATTAACACAGGATTAAGATTTCAGCCGAGTCGCGGTGCACTGGCGCCGTCGATTCGAACGGGGGTAGGATGTTCTGGGTGCGTAAATTGGCGCGTTTCGGCGCGCTTGTGGCTTGCGGTGGAAGTATCGTTGCGGCGCCGGTCATGGCCCAAGACATCGTCTACCAGCCCGTTAATCCGACCTTTGGAGGCAACCCCTTCAATTCGGCACATCTGCTCGGCATAGCCGGCGCGCAGAACAAGACCCGTGACCCCAATTCGGTCACCAGCACCAGCAGCCAGGCAGACATTTTCGCGCGTCAGCTTCAGTCTCGTCTGCTCTCCGCATTGTCATCGCAGATCGTCGACGCGATCTTCGGTGAAAATCCGCAGGAGAGCGGCACGATTACCTTCGGCGGCCAGACCGTCCGCTTCGAACGCGGGCTGGAGAATGTGACGCTGACCATCACCAACGACGAAACCGGTGAAATCACGACCATCGTCGTTCCAACCTTCCTGGACGTGAACTGACATGGTGCGGAGTGTTGCATTGTCGTTGCTGTGCGCGCTCGCCGCGGGCTGCACTACGGTGGAAGGCAGCGGCCGCGCGCTGATCCCGCAGAATGGCAGCCTCGCTGTTCTGCCCGAAAAAACCCAGACCCAGCGTTTGCTCGAAGCGGTGCCTCCGCCGGCGCGCCAGGTGGCGGTCGCGGTTTACGGTTTCACCGACCAAACCGGCCAGTTCAAGCCGAGCGAACAAGGGCAGACGCTCTCGCGCGCGGTCAGCCAGGGCGGTGGATCGATCCTGGTCAAGGCGTTGCAGGACGTCGGCAATCGCAGCTGGTTCACGATCGTCGAGCGCGAATCGCTCAAGAACCTTCTCAACGAGCGCCAGATCATCCGCGAAATGCGCGAACGCTATCTCGGCGAAACCGCGATCAACGCGCAGGCGCTGCCTTCGCTGCTCTTTGCCGGCATCATCCTCGAAGGCGGGATCGTCGGCTATGATACCAACACTCTGACCGGGGGCGCAGGCGCTGCCTTTCTCGGCATCGGCGCGCGTTCCGAATATCGCCAGGATACGGTGACAGTCTATCTGCGCGCGGTATCGGTCCGCACCGGCGAAGTGCTGACTTCGGTGACCGCGTCGAAGACGATCGCCTCACAATCACTCGGCGGCAGCGCGTTCAAATTCGTCGCCTTCAAGGAACTGCTCGAGGCCGAAGCCGGGATCACTACCAACGAGCCCGATCAAGTCGCGCTGCAGCAGGCGATCGAAAAGGCGGTGCACGCGCTGGTGATGGAAGGCGTGGAGCTCAAGCTCTGGGATTTCGCAGATCCCAAGGCGGGCCACGCGATGCTGTGGCGCTACAAGCAGGAGCGCGACGGCGTCTTCTCCGCCGCGCAGGTGCGCAACGCGATGCAGCAGGAGGCTCCACGTCGCGTGCCGCCGAAGGAATTACCCAAGTCGCCTCCTCCGTTCATAGAGCAGAGGGAGGTCCCCATTTCGTCACGATAATTGGGTAGCCAAATTCGGTGACCTGTCGCGAAGGCACCTAAGAAAAGATCGGAGCGGCCGCCTGGCGCCGTGACCGACAGATAAAGAGCCAGGGGGATGAGCGGATGACGTTGCAGCGTCGCCAATCATGTCGCGAGCAAATCACGCGTCGGAGTTGCAGCTCCGACGCGCGAGGGAAGTCAGTCACGACTATGACCACCCCTCTCTTCGGGGGCGGGCGGTCATGGTTATCACACTCGATACGAGGAATGACAATCATGAAACGCACACT
>CBDUBW010000295.1:0-2427 GCA_965365485.1 uncultured Aquisediminimonas sp. | reverse complement strand
GTCCTCGATCCCCTCGACCTCGTGGCCGATGCGGTTGAGCGCGGCGGCGATCTCGGCAACCGAAGCATCGGTCTCGAGAAAGTACTGCAGCCATTCGAGCGAGAACTTCATGCCCGCGCTCCCACGCCCGCGCTGAGCGTCGGCTGGTCGAACGCACTGAAGCCGTAATGCGTGAGCCAGCGATTATCGCCGTCGAAGAAGGCGCGCAGGTCGTCCATCCCGTACTTGAGCATCGCCAGCCGGTCGACGCCGACCCCGAAAGCGAAGCCTTGCCACTTGTCGGGGTCGAGCCCGGCGAATTCCAGCACTCGCCGGTTGACCATGCCGCTGCCGAGCAGCTCCATCCACCCGTGCCCCGGCGCGTCGCCATCCCCGCCGAGCGCGCGCCGACCGCC
Source organism: uncultured Aquisediminimonas sp. (assembly GCA_965365485.1). Classification (GTDB taxonomy): domain Bacteria; phylum Pseudomonadota; class Alphaproteobacteria; order Sphingomonadales; family Sphingomonadaceae; genus Aquisediminimonas. The sequence continues at coordinate 2,032 of CBDUBW010000295.1, read as the reverse complement.
GACGTCCTGCCAGCCGACATCCACCTCCACCGAGGGCTCGGTGAAGGGAAAATAGCTCGGGCGGAGCCGGAGCACGATGTCGTCGCGCTCGAAGAAGGCCTTGAGGAAGGTCTCGAGCGTCCACTTGAGGTGCCCCAAATGGATGCCTTCGTCGATCACCAGTCCCTCGATCTGGTGGAACATCGGGGTGTGGGTGGCGTCGCTGTCGGAGCGGTAGACCCGGCCCGGCGCGACGATGCGCAGCGGCGCGCCTTGCTCGACCATTGAGCGGATCTGAACGGGGCTGGTGTGGGTCCGCAGAAGCATGCGACGCCCCTCGGCATCGACGTCCGGAAAGTAGAAGGTGTCGTGCATGGCCCGCGCCGGGTGGGTCTCGGCCATGTTGAGCGCGGTGAAATTGTGCCAGTCGTCCTCGATCTCGGGCCCCGTCGCGACCGAGAAGCCCATGTCGGCAAAGATCTCGGCCAGCTCGTCCATTACTTGGCTCACCGGGTGCACCGAACCGCGCGGAGCCTCAGGGGCGGGGAGAGTGAGGTCGAGCCCCTCGCTCGCGAGACGACGCTCGAGCTCCGCGGCCTCGAGCTCGGCCTTCTTCGCCTCGATGGCATCCGCGATCTGCGCGCGCAGCCCCTGGATGCGCGGCGCCTCCCGCTGGCGCTCCTCCAAGCTCATGCCGCCGAGCGTCTTCATCAGCGCCGACAGCCAGCCCTGCTTGCCGAGCGCGGCGATGCGCTCGGCCTCGACCGCCTCGCCGCTCGCCGCGGCGGCGATGCGGTGAAGGGCCTCCTGCGCCAGGGTGTCGTGTTCGGAATTCATCGCGGCGCATTTAGCGGCGATGGCGAAAAGCGCCACCCTGCCTTTGGCTTCAGCGGGGGCGGTCGAGTGTCTGCACCGGCGAGCCCATGATCCGCGCCCGCTCGGCCATGAAGGCCGCCAGCACCGGATGGTCGAGCGCCGCATATTCGCTCGGGCTCATGCGCATGAAGGCATGGAACTCGTGCGTGAAATGCGCGTGATCGGTATAGTGGAGGTCGATCACCTCCGACCAGTTCGCCCGGTCCGCCAGCATGAACGCGGACAGCGTGCGCATCATCCGCTGGCGGCGGATCAGGTGCTGCGGGGTGAAGCCGAAACAACGCGCGCACAAGCGCTCGAGCGTGCGTTGCGTGATATTGGCGCGGCTTGCGAGCTCGCCGGCTCCGTGCACTTCCGGATCGACCAGTGCCTCGTGCACCGCCGCGATCTGCGCCGCATTTCGCACGGGGCGGTCGCGGGCGAGGAAGAATGCGGAAATGATCTCGGCCTGGCCATCCTCATCTGCGTTGGTGGCGCGAAGCTCTTCGTAAAGCGGCTTGAATCCGGTGAACGCGGAATGCGTCATGCCGTCGATTACGGTGTCCGCCAGCGTGCTCGCGGGGACATCCATGAACTTTGCCCAACCGAGCGGCAGTAGCCCGATGCCCCATACGCGCGTCGCCGGCGCCCTGAAGCGCACGGGGCACGAGCTGGGACCTGTCGCGGTAAAGACCGTGTCTTTGAGCACTCGGCCGTCACGGCCCTCGGTTTCCGGCAGACCACCGAAAAAGAAGCGCAAGTTCGCCCATTCCGGCTGGAGGTAATCCTCCAGCGGCTCACCTCCCGCCAGATCGACCTCGACAAGGTAGAAGCTGGTGAAGCAACCCGCCAGCTGCGCCGGTGGGGCGAAGAATCGCGCCCGAAGGTTCTGTGCCCCCATTGGGGCAATTTCATTGCATGCTTAGGATGGCAGGCGCAAGAAAAAGGGCGCGGGGCCATCGCCCTCGCGCCCTTGACAATCGACTGGCAGCGTTCAGTTCGGCAGCGCGGCTTTCGCCTGGCCGATGATCGCGGTGAAGGCGCCGCCTTCATTCATCGCGATGTCGGCCATCACCTTGCGATCGAGCTCGATCCCGGCGAGCTTCACGCCGTGCATGAACTGCGAGTAGGTCAGGCCCTCCGCGCGGACCGCGGCGTTGATGCGCTGGATCCACAGCGCGCGGAAGCTGCGCTTCTT
>CBDUBW010000294.1:0-2464 GCA_965365485.1 uncultured Aquisediminimonas sp. | reverse complement strand
CATAGTCGATCGAGTCGGACGGGCAGTTCGCAAAGGCTGCGCCGTCCGGGTGGATGATCGCCCCGTCATGTTCGGCCCCGCCCATTGCCTGTTGCGACGCGAAGAGCATGTCGGGCGAATGCGCCGCGAGCGCGCCCAGATAGACATCGGCGCGGAACAGGAAGATGCCACCATTCCAGGCGTGATTGCCCTCGGCCAGCATTGCTTCGGCGCGTTCACGATCCGGTTTCTCGATGAAGCTGGCGACGCGATGAACGCCCTCGCTGAGTTCGTCGCCGATGCGGATATAGCCGTAGCCCGTCTCCGGGCCATCTGGAGCGATCCCGAAAGTGACGAGCCAGCCGTCATCGGCCAGCGGCAGCGCGCGAGCGATCGCGGCATGAAACGCGGCGACATTGGCGATCACATGATCGCTCGGCATGACCAGCAGAGGCGCGTTGCCGGCTTGAAGCGCCGCGAGCGCGATCGCGGGCGCTGTGTTGCGCGCGGCGGGTTCGAGAATGATCGCGCTCGCTTCAGCCCCACTTTCGGCAAGCTGCGATGCGATAACATCCGCGTGGCGGGCATTGGCGACGATGATCGGCTTTTCGAACAGCCTATCATCGGCCACGCGCGCAGCGGTCAGCTGAAACATCGTTTCGTCGGCGGTGAGCGAGAGAAACTGCTTGGGCTTTTCGGGCGTCGACATCGGCCACAGCCGCGTCCCCGACCCGCCCGAAAGGATGACGGGAACGACCCTGTTCTTAACGGATGACATGCGGCTGACTTAAGTTGCCGCGATGGCAGTTTCGAGGCCTTCAGCAAAAATTTGTAAATTTCAGCGACAGCGGGGAAAGTGTCGGAAAATTTGACGCTGTATCGCCACGGGGTGCGTTGACGCGTGTTTCGCCTGTTCAAGCATTACATTCCCAATTCGGTCCTGCTTCTGGGCCTGATCGACTTCATCCTGCTCATCTGCGCGGCGGAACTCGGTTGGGTGATCCGCGCCAATCAGATCGGCATGTATGTCGATCCGATGTCGGCGCGGATGGTGCCGCTCCTGAGTTTCGCGGTCGCGCTTCAGCTGGCGATGGTCGCGGTCGGCGTTTACGGCATGGATTCGCTGCTTTCGTTGCGTTTCGCTTCGGCGCGGCTGCTGGTCGCGATTTCGCTCGGCGTCATTTTCCTCTCGATGATGTTCTTCGCGCTACCGGGGATGACGCTGTGGCGTTCGAACTCGCTTTACGCCATGGCCATCGCCTATGTTTTGCTGATCGCGGTCCGCGCGCTCCTTGGCAGCCTGCTCGGAAGCGAGGGCTTCAAGCGCCGCGTATTGGTGCTCGGCGCGGGGCCGCGCGCGTTGCGGATCAAGAAGCTGGCGGCCGAACCGGGCGCGAGTTTCGTCGTCGTCGGTCACGTCGCGATGGGCGATTGCGAGCCCGTCATTCCGACCGCGATCGACCGCGTTCATATCGAGAGCCTGCCCGCGCACGCGACGCTGCTCAACGCAAGCGAGGTGGTGCTGGCGCTCGAAGAGCGGCGAAACGCGCTTCCGCTCGACGACTTGATCCGCGTCCGCACCACCGGCGTCCACGTCAACGAGATCAGCTCGTTTCTCGAACGCGAAACGGGCCGCGTCGATCTCGATTCGGTCAACCCGTCATGGCTGATCTTTTCGGATGGATTTTCGAGCGGAAGGCGGATGTCGTCGATGGCGAAGCGCCTTTTCGACATTGTCGTGAGCAGCATTCTGCTCGTGCTCACCGCTCCCTTGGTGCTGCTGACCGCCATTCTCGTCGCGCTCGATAGCCCGGGCGGTGCTTTCTACAAACAGGTGCGGATCGGGCTGTTCGGGACGCCCTTCAGCCTCGTCAAGCTGCGCTCGATGCGCATCGATGCCGAGAGCGAAGGTGCGGTCTGGGCGCAGGAAAATGATCCGCGCATAACACGTGTCGGCCGGTGCATCCGCCAGCTGCGCATCGACGAGCTGCCGCAAGTATGGAACGTACTGAAAGGCGATATGAGCTTCGTCGGTCCGCGCCCCGAACGGCCCGAATTCGTCGCCGATCTCGAAACCAAGCTCAATTATTTCGCCGAACGCCACATGGTTAAACCCGGCATCACCGGCTGGGCGCAGATCAACTACCCCTATGGCGCCAGCCTCGACGATTCGCGCCACAAGCTCGAATATGATCTCTACTACGCGAAAAATTACACGCCCTTCCTCGACGTGCTGATCCTGTTGCAGACGCTGCGCGTCGTGCTCTGGCCGGAGGGGGCGCGATGATCGCGAGATTCGACCATGCCCGTGCCTGGCTGCGCGTCAGCTACGCCAAGCATTTCCGTGCGCACCGCTATGATTATCGCGCCGAATGGCTGCGCTTTACCGAGACACTTGGCAAGCCGGGCGACGATGCGCGTCCATTGGGCGTGCGCATCGTCAAGGCGATCGCTGACATCGCCGCCGCGCCGGGCGGATTGCTGC
>CBDUBW010000293.1:0-2472 GCA_965365485.1 uncultured Aquisediminimonas sp. | reverse complement strand
CTCGAACTGAGCGGGGCGGCGGCCTTGCTCGCGCTCGCGGGCTATGCCTGGCAGGGCAATCCGGGCCAGGCGGGGAGCCCGGTGGCGGCGGCCGACGAACAGCCGGTGCCGCCCGAACTTGCCGATGAATCGCTGCGCAAGACCTTCCTTTCGTCGCAGAATAGCGAGGGGCAGTGGCTGGCGCTGGCCGATGCGTTGATGCGCATCGGACGCAGCCGTCAGGCGGCCTCGATTCTGGGTGAGGGATCGCGCAGGGCGCCACAAAACGCCGATATCTGGGTTGGGCTGGGCAATGCGCTCGTCGTCCACAATCAAGGGCAGATGTCGCCCGCGTCGCAATATGCGTTCGAGAAAGCGGCGCAGCTTTCGCCCAACCATCCCGGCCCGCCCTTCTTCCTCGGGCTGGCGCTGGCGCAAAGCGGCAAGCCCGACGAAGCGGGAGATGTCTGGCGCGGCCTTTTATCGCGCGCGCCCGACGACGCGCCGTGGAAGGAGGACCTCATCCAGCGGCTGACGCAGATCGGGCAGATGCCCAACGCGCCGATCGCCGACGCGCCTGTCACCAACGAGCAAGCGCCCGCCGCCGCTCCCTAGTCGGGAACGGCGCGGGGCGCGCGATCAGGCCGCGACCGGTATTCCCGAAATCGCCTTGGTTTCCATGAAGTCCTTGAGGCCGAACAGCCCGCCTTCGCGGCCATTGCCCGATTGCTTGTAGCCGCCAAAAGGCGCGCCCGGTGCGGGTCCCCAGTTGTTGACCGCGACCATGCCCGCGCGCAGCTTCGGTGCGACCTTGGCGGCTTCCGCAGGATCGCCCGAGATCACCGCCGACAGCCCGTAAGCGGTGTCGTTGGCGATCTCGATGCCCTGTTCGAGATCGTCATAGGTCATCACTGTGGCGACAGGCCCGAACACCTCTTCCTTGGCGATTCGCATGTTTGGCGTGACGCCCGAGAAGACCGTGGGCTTGATGTAATAGCCGCGATTGACGTTCGACGGACGATCGGTGCCGCCGGTTTCGAGCTTCGCGCCCTCGTCGATCGCCGACTGAATCAAATCCTGGATCTTGTCATATTGCGTCTTGTTGACGACGGGCCCGATATGCGCGCCTTCGGTCAGCGGATCGCCGACCTGCGTCCCTTCGAACATCGCCTTGACGAAGCCGACCGCTTCCGCCTCGCGCTCCTTGGGGACGAGGATGCGGGTCGGCGCGATGCAGCTCTGCCCGGTATTGACGAGCACACCCGACACGGTCGCGGGCAGCACCTCTTCGAACTTGGCGTTGGGGAGAACGAGGTTGGGCGATTTGCCGCCCAGTTCCTGGTGGACGCGCTTGACGGTATCGGCCGCCGACTTGGCGACGAGGATGCCCGCGCGGGTCGATCCGGTAAAGCTGACCATCTCGATATCGGGATGGGCGGAGATCGCCGCGCCGACGCCCGGGCCATCGCCGTTGACGAGGTTGAAGACTCCCGCGGGGACGCCGGCTGCGTGCATGATCTCGGCGAAGATGACCGCGTTGCCGGGGCATTCCTCGCTCGGCTTCAAGATCATCGTGTTCCCGCCGGCGAGCGCGGGAGCGACTTTCAATGCGATCTGGTTGAGCGGCCAGTTCCATGGCGTGATCATGCCGACGACGCCGATCGGTTCATAGACGATCGTGTTGGCGCCCATCTGCTCGCTGAAGTTGAAATCCTGCAACGCGGCGATCGTGCCGAAAAAGGCGCCGAGCCCGGCGGGCGCCTGCGCGGCCGCACCAAGTGACAGCGGCGCGCCCATCTCGTTCGCCATCGACTTGGCGAGATCGGGAATGCGCTTCTTATATTCGTCGACGATGCGGCCCATCACCTCGAGCCGCTCCTCGCGGCTGGTCTGTGACCAGCTCTTGAACGCTTCGCGCGCTGCCTTGACCGCGGCATCGACGTCTGCCTGCGTGCCGAGCGTGATTTCGGTGCAGGCCTCCTCGGTCGAAGGGCTGATCACTTCGTGGCGCTTGCCGCCGATGCTGTCGACCCATTCGCCGTTGATATAATGCTTCAGATAGCTGTCCATCGGGGTCTCTCCTGTGAGTCGGGGCGTTTTTCGAGTTGCGGATTGATACTTTTCGTCCGTGCCCGTCAACGTCCTTTTGGGCTAGGGCGCACTGAAGCGCTTGGCATCCTGCGATTGGCCGCGCGGCAGGATCATCACTTCATTGCCGCTGGCGATGATGATGAGATTGTCGATACCCGACGCGCTAATGCGGATGCCGTCGCTTTCGATCAGGTTGCTGTGACCGTCGAACAGGCGGATGTTGCCGCGGAGGACATTGCCGTCATCATCCTTGTCGCCGATTTCATGGAGGGCATCCCAGCTCCCGACATCGGACCAGCCCATAGAGACCGGCACCACCGCGACACGATCAGCCTTTTCCATCACGGCATAGTCGATCGAGTCGGACGGGCAGTTCGCAAAGGCTGCGCCGTCCGGGTGGAT
>CBDUBW010000292.1:0-2542 GCA_965365485.1 uncultured Aquisediminimonas sp. | reverse complement strand
CAGCTTGCCAGCCGCGTCGGTTCGGCCACCGGCTCGATGCGGATGCCGCGATCCAAGATTTCCTCGAACAGGATGCCGAGCTGGATTTCGGCGAGCCGGGCGCCGACGCAGCGGTGGACGCCGTGGCCGAAGGCGACGTGCCGCCGCGCGTTGCTCCGCGCCGGATCGAAACGCGCAGCGTCCGGAAAAACACTCTCATCGCGATTGCCGGAGAGATACCACAACACGACGCGATCGCCCTTGCGCAATTGCTGACCCGCCAGTTCGGTATCGGTAGTGCAGGTGCGGCGCATGTGCGTGACGGGCGATTGCCAGCGGATCGCCTCTTGCGCGGTATTGGCGATCAGCGAGCGATCGGCACGCAGCGTCTCGAACGCCTCCGGGAAAAGCGCGCAGGCGTGGACGAAACCGCTCATCGAGTTGCGCGTGGTATCGTTGCCGCCGACGATGAGCAGCGCGATGTTGGCGACGCGTTCGATCGGCGTCAAATTGCCCATCGCTTCGCTGTGGATCATCCGCGAAAGCAGGTCGCCGCTCGGCGGTTGCGCGCGCTTGGCTTCGAGCAGCGCATCGAACGCGGTAAGCATTCCCGCCATTTCCATCGCGAAATGGGCGCGGCGCTCATCGCTTTGATCAGGACTGACGTCGCTCGCGAGATCGGACCAGTGCTTGAGCTTGCGGCGGTCTTCCCACGGAAAATCGAAAAGGATGGCGATCATGCCGATCGTCAGCTCGATCGACACGCGATCGACCCAGTCGAAGGTCTCGCCGACGGGTAATGCGTCGAAAAGGTCACGAGTCCGCTGCCTGATCTCGGCTTCGCGCCTAGTCATCTCGCTGGGGTTGAAAGCGGGCTGGACGACCTTGCGCTGCTCGGCGTGGCGCGGGCGATCCATGGCGATGAAGTTCGGAAAGCCTTCGCCGATGTTCGAATCGCCGATGGTGATGCCGCCGAGCTCGTCAGCGGAGGAAAAGGTGTCGGGATCGGCTTCGACCTGTTGAATCAGGTCGAGCGTCGCGACCGACCAATAGGCGCCGTATGGGCTTTCGGGACGCAAACTGACAGGCATGTCGCGGCGCAATGCAGCGAACGGCTCTTCCCACCGATCCTCGACGTAGATTGCGGTGTCGCTGGGGTCGAACGGGGTGATGGCGGCTGTCATGTCTTGCCAAGGCTAGGTGAGTTGATCGGACATGGAAAGGGCTCGGCACAGGGGGTTGGTGCCGAGCCCTAGCATCGTCCCGCATGCGATCAGGCGATCGTCGCGAGACCGGAGAGCGGCAGCGTTGCCACGAGAACACTGACGATGGTGGCGGCCAGGGAATAGACGCCGTAGCTGAAACGTTGCGCGGTGGTCATTGTCTTCACTCCAATTCTTGGTCTGGAAGCTTGATTGCTTCCGATGACCAATGGGTAGGCCGATCGCGCGAACGAGTGTGAGCATTGTTGTTGCGGACGGGCTATGCAGATATGAATAGCCCTCGGGGAGGGCGCGATGCTCGACTGGAACGATCTGCGCTATTTTCTCGCGGTCGCGCGAGCAGGCAGCACGCTGGCAGCCTCGAAACGAATGCGCGTTGCTCAGGCGACGGTCTCGCGACGGATAGCCGTGCTCGAAGAAGCGCTGGGTGCGATATTATTCGTGCGCGCGCCACACGGCTACAGCCTGACCCAGCGTGGCGAGGCGATATTGCCCGCGGCGGAAACGGTCGAGGCGGCGATCGAGTCGCTCAACGTGGTCGTCGATGCCGAGCGCCGCCGGCTGACCGGCATTGTTCGGATCACCACCGTCGAGGGCGCCGCCAACGAGATGGTGATCCCTGCGCTTGGCGGGTTTCGTGCACTCCATCCAGAGGTGCGCGCTGAACTGATCGTCACCGAGCGCAACCTCGATCTCACGCGCGGCGAGGCCGACATTGCCATTCGCTTCGGCCCGCGCCCGACCGAGGACGCGCTGATCATACGCCATCTCTTCGATCTTGAGGAAAGCGTTTATTGCCAGCGCGAAATGGTTGTGCGGCTGGGGAAACCCGCGAGCTATGCGGATCTATCGCGCTTCCCACTGATCGGGTTCAGCCCCGATATTCCGAGCCAGATCAGCGATTGGTACGCCGATGTGTGCGCCGATGCCGAGTTCGTGCATCGATCCAACACCTTGTCCGGGCTGATCGCCGCGGCGCGTTCCGGGCTCGGCGCATCGGTGATGCCCTGCCTGATCGGCGATTCGATGAAGGATATGGTGCGGCTTTTCCCGCCCGTTCCCGAGCTGAAGACGCCCGGCTGGCTTGTAACAACCGACGCGGCGCGCCAGCAGCCGCACGTTCGCGCGATGATCGATTATCTGGTCGGGTACATCACGGCACAGGGCATGCGCGAGGGCGGCAATTTGCCCGCGATCCGCGCGGCCTAGGCGTCTTCGCGCACGGGCGGTTCGGCGTAGGACGCGCTTTTCCAGATCGCTTCGTCGGGCGCGGCGATGATCGCGCGGTACATCGCTTCGGGCATCGCCTGGTGCGGCATGGCGGGATCGTAGGGCGGCTG
>CBDUBW010000291.1:0-2573 GCA_965365485.1 uncultured Aquisediminimonas sp. | reverse complement strand
GGCTTGGCGCCGTGCGCCTTGCCGAAGGCGTGGCCGCCGGCGGTCAGCGCGACCGTCTCTTCGCTGTTCATCGCCATGCGCAGGAAGGTCGCCTTCATGTCCCGCGCCGATTGCAGCGGATCCGGGTTGCCGCCCGGCCCTTCGGGGTTGACGTAGATCAGGCCCATCTGGATCGCGGCGAGCGGGCCTTCAAGGTCCTCGGCTCCCTCTTCGGGGATGATGCGCGTCTTGACGCCCTGGTTCACCCATAGCTCTTCGCTGCCCCAATAGGTATCGCCTTCGGACTGGAAGACATCCTTGCGGCCGCCGCCGAAGCCGAACACTGGCCCGCCCATGCTCTCGATCGCGACGTTGCCTGCGAGGATGAAGAGATCGGCCCAGCTGATATGCTTCCCGTATTTCTGCTTGATCGGCCACAGCAGCCGCCGCGCCTTGTCCAAGTTGCCGTTATCGGGCCAGCTGTTGAGCGGCTCGAAGCGCTGCTGGCCGCTGCCCGCACCACCACGGCCATCGGTGACGCGATAGGTGCCCGCGGCATGCCACGCCATGCGGATCATGAAGGGGCCGTAATGGCCGTAGTCGGCAGGCCACCAGGGCTTGCTGTCGGTCATCAGCGCGGTGAGATCGGCCTTGAGCGCGGCGTAATCGAGCTTCGAAAACGCCTCGGCATAATCATAATCCTCGCCCATCGGATCGGGCGACGTGCCATGCTGGTGAAGAATTTCGACCGGCAGCGCATCGGGCCACCAATCATTGTTCCGCCGCCCGAGCAGCGAACGCACCTTGATCTCTCCGCCGCCCCCCATCGGGCAGCCTGATGCTTCATTGGGTTCGATATCGGCCATGGGGGATTCCTCTCAAATCTGGATTCGATATGCTTGTGATCGGCCCCGCCGCCTCATTTGTCCAATCGATTGATGCGAACGTTGTAATCGAAAAAGGCGGGGCAATTCACGTTTGGTGCGATTACACTGTACAATCGAAATGCCCTTGAAGCGTAACGGTTCCGCGGACGTCCGGCTCGATCTGTCGCATATCGGTGTCTATCGTCACTTCGGTCATGCGCGCATAGGATTGCGCCGCCACCTCCGAAAAGCCCAGTGTCTGAAAGGTTTCGCTGAACTGCGCGCGCGGTGTAACGGCCACCGTCACCGGCCGGCTAAGAACTTGCTCGAGTGCGGCAGCGACGTCTTCCGGCGTGTACCGCGCCGGCCCTTCGACATGAATCGTGCCCACATCGTCTTCATTTGACTGGAGCCGTGCCGCGGCCGCCTTTCCCAGATCGATCGGCGACACCATCGGCAGCGCCAGGTCGCGTGGGAACATCGTCGGGAGCGTCCCGCTATTACGCACCGCGTCGATCAGCGCGTCCCAGTTGCTCATATAATAGGCACCGCGATTGATTGCCGCCGGAATAGCTTGCTGGGCAAGCCCTTGCTCGAGTTCCCACAACGTATTTAAATCGCCGATCCGATCGCCAGTCTGCGCGGCATAGGTCGATGCGGCCACGACCTTTTCAAGACCTGAACCTTCGAGCGCAGTCAGGATATTGGTGACCGTGCGGCGCTCCTCCGCATCGGTGTCGCTGGACGGGTCAGCGGGTGGGTTAAGCAGGAGCGCGCGTTTGCCCTGTCGAAACGCATCTCGCAGCGATGCCGAATCGTTGACGTCCGCTTGAAGGAACCCCGCACCCTCGGCGGCCAACCCGGAAGCCTTGCTGCGATCATGCGTGACGATCGCGACCTCACAGCCACGATCGAGCAGCGCCTGCGCGGTGGCGGAGCCGACATGGCCCGTTCCACCCATGATGATGTACATTGTCGCTCTCCGAAATGATCTTCGGAGAAGCTCACGGAGCGCAGAGAAGTTCCTTGATGTCACGACCGACGCGGGAGCAGAACCCGCATGGTCAGGCGGACCACGGGCCCCCCTTCGGTGAAGGCGCTGGCTTAGGCCAGTTTCGCCTTCACCTCCTCGGCAACGTTGCTCGGCACTTCGTCATAATGCGAGAACTGCATCGTGTACTGCGCACGCCCTTGCGTGAACGAGCGCAGCTGGTTGACGTAGCCGAACATGTTGGCGAGCGGCACCAGCGCTGCGACCGACTGGGCGTTGCCGCGCGTGTCGGTGCCCTGAATCTGTCCGCGCCGCGAATTCATGTCGCCGATGACGTCGCCGAGATAATCCTCGGGCGTGACGACCTCGACGCTCATGATCGGCTCGAGGATCTTGATCCCGGCCTTTTGGGCGGCTTCACGCATTGCACCGCGCGCGCAGATTTCGAACGCCAGCGCCGACGAGTCGACGTCGTGATATTTGCCGTCGATCAGTTGGACCTGGAAATCGACGATCGGAAAGCCGATCAGCGCGCCGCTTTCCGCCGTCTCACGCATGCCCTTTTCAACTGACGGGATGTATTCGCGCGGAATGTTGCCGCCCTTGATCTCGTCGACGAAGACGAAGCCCGAACCGCGCTCGCCCGGCGTGACCTTGACCTTCACTTCGCCGAACTGGCCCGAGCCGCCCGACTGCTTCTTGTGGGTGTAGGTCAGCTCGACCGGCTTCGCCAGATA
>CBDUBW010000290.1:0-2583 GCA_965365485.1 uncultured Aquisediminimonas sp. | reverse complement strand
GAGTGAGGGTCGCGGCGGACGCGTCACCCGGGAATGGCAGCTGGGCTTGGGTCGCCCCTGGATTTGCAGCGAGAAACGCCGCGTTCTGAGCGGTGACAAAAGGTCCGACGAATTGAGTCAGTGCGCCGCCGGGCTGGCCAACACTGCGATAATCCTTGTCATCGACCGTATAGCGAGCACCCCCGGTGAGGGTCAGCTTATCGGCGATCGTGTACGACACCTGCCCGTAGCCGGCGTAGGATTTCGTCCGCGCAAAAACGGGGCTCGCGCTATCTGCCGACGCCTGATTGTTCAAATTACACGAGAACGGCGCGTTGAGCGGCGAGAAGCTATAGCCGCAGGTCCCGCCGTTTCCGTAATATACCGGCTGGCCATTCGCCGCGGCAGTGACGGTTGCGTAATTGGTGTTCGAGAAGACAGTGCCGCTGCCCTCGCCGATCTTATCGTTCATGTAATAGGCGCCAAGCGTGTACTGGAGCGGGCTTTGCGCATTCGCTGACTGGATCTGAAACTCCTGCGTGAACGTTTCAGCCTCGGTAATGAAATAGAATTCGCTGAACGGTGCAGGGCTGCCATCGCCATCGCTGCGGTTGGCGAAGAAAAAGTCCGTGTAGCCGGTGATCGAGCGCAACCTGATATCGTCGCTGACCTCAAAGTTGATGGTCGCAGCGCCATTCTTCCCGATGATCCGGTTGTAGGCGCGGAAGTCGTTTAGGACCTTGTACTTGCCCGGAATGGGGATGCCGATGTCCGCGCCGTTTATGTCGGGGATGGCGTCGCGGAATACCGGGCTGAAAGGCACGAGCCTGCCAGTCGCGTAGTTGCCGCCGTTGAAGCCGAAAGGGAATGGGTAGGTGACGTTATTGAACGTCACGCTGCCGCCAGGAGCGGTGATCAGCGATGGATCGATCAGCGCGCCCAGATTCTTGGCGTTGAACGAGCTCAACCCGGCATCGTCTTCGTTGAAGATTGAACCGCGAACGATGACTTCGAGTCGGTCATCCATACTTGCCGGTGCAAAGCGCAAGCTGGCGCGGAGGAACTGGTAGCTCAAATCGCCGATATCGGCCGACTCGTCCACGACGCTTTCATAGAAGGCATCATGGCGATCGACGGCGCCGGCCAGGCGCAATGCCAGGCTATCGGTAATTGGGAGGTTAACGAAGCCTTCGGCCTTGACGCGCTTGTAATCGCCGACTGTCAGCGCAACCCCGCCGTCGAACGTATCGGTCGGACGTGCAGTTATCAGCGCGATGTTGCCGCCAAGACTGTTGCGGCCGAACAGAGTGCCCTGCGGGCCTTTCTGCACTTCGACCCGCTCCAAATCGACAAAGGCCGCCGTCGTCTGTTGCAATCGAGACTGATAGATTTCGTCGATGTAGAATCCGATTCTGGGGTCGGCATTCGCTTGAATGGCCTCGGAATAAGTGCCGCGGATCGCGGGACGACCGGCCGGGCCCGAACGGCCTACGCGCAGACCGGGCGTCACCTGCTCAAGCCGCGTCACGTCACGAATATCTGCGTTGCGGAGTTGCTCGCCGGTTATCGCGGTAATTGACAGAGGGACGTCTTGAAGATTTTCCTCGCGGCGTTGCGCCGTCACGACGATTTCGCCGACAGCCGCCTCTTCTGCTTCGGCCGGAGCGGTTACTGCATCCTGCGCCAGTGCGACTCCCGGCAGCGCCATCCAGGCGGCCGATGCGCAAAGCGCTATCTTTAACGAACCTGCGACTCGCGGACCCTTGAGCGTCATCCTTTTCCTCCCTCAACCGCACATGAAGGCGGCTTGTCCGAAACGTGTCAGATTTTGACTGCGATTGCAATATGTGACCAGTTTTTTATACAGCGAGTTGTCGAAACGGACGTTGAGAGCGCGGAAGCGACTGATTTTAGGTGATTCTTAAACTGTGACTTGGCAATCAAGAATGGCACCAGCCAAAGCGTTGCGGGTCAAGACTCGCCACCCCTGCGTGGTCGAGAAGCCTTTAAATATCAGTGACAGAGAAGTGAGGAATCTTGGGGCTATGCCGCCACGCGTGAAGCCTGCTTCAAGAGGCGAGCCGAACGGCCTTCGATAAGCGACCCGCTGAAGCTTCTCGTTTCAGGCGGCAAGTCCGGGTTGGCGACACGCTCGAGCAACATCGTGACGGCGGCATCGGTCATCCTGCGTACGGGCTGACGGATCGTTGTTAAACGATAGCTGGGCCAAGCGGCCGGACCCACGCCGTCAAAACCGACGATCGAGAGATCGTCCGGAATTCGCAGACCGAATTCATCGCGTGCGGCATCCACCGCGCCGATAGCCATCAGGTCGTTTGCACAAATAAGCGCATCGGGGCGCGGCTTCATCGCCATCGCTTGGCGGAGGCCATCCGCGCCGCTTTCATGATCGAAGCGACCTGCAAATTCCTTCGCCGTCAATCCGTGGTGCGCCAAGCGTGCCCGGGCGCCGTCGACCCTTTGATTGCCTACGTAGCTGTCGGAGGGCCCAGAGAGGATAACGAAGCGCTTATGCCCCGCCGCAACCAGTTGATCGACCAGCAACCGTTCCCCGCCGATTGAATCGCAGAAGACGCTCGGGGC
>CBDUBW010000289.1:0-2589 GCA_965365485.1 uncultured Aquisediminimonas sp. | reverse complement strand
GGCGCTTCGTCGGACATTCAGTATGCGACAGGGCTTGCGCGCGATATGGTCACGCGCTGGGGCATGTCCGACGCGCTCGGCCCGCTGCAATATGCCGAAGCCGATGAGGAGGTTTTCCTCGGCTATTCGATGAACCGATCACGCCAGATGTCGAACGAGACCGCGCAGGCGATCGACGCGGAAATTCGCAAGATCGTCGAAGGCGGCCATTCGCGCGCCAAGGAGTTGCTCGAAAAGCATATCGACCAGCTCCACACGCTTGCGGAGGCGATGCTCGAATATGAGACGCTTTCGGGCGACGAGATCACCGCTTTGCTCGAGAACGGCACGCCGCCCGATCGCTCGGGCGTCGATCTCGGCAAGCCGCGCTCGCTGGGCATCGGCGGATCATCGATCCCCAAGACGCGCAAGCTTGGCGGTCTCGGGGGTCCGGCCGCGCAGGGGGCCTGAAGCGGCCTGGCCTTTTGCTAGTTCGAAAGGCCTAGGCCAAGCAGAAGCAGCCCGAATGCGCTGATGACGATTGTCGCCGCCCCGAGCAGCGCGGCGGTCCGCCACAGCGCCCCTCCTCGCGTCAGCAAATAGGCCTGTTTAAGTTGCCGGTAAAAGTGGATGGGTATCAGAAATAGCAACATTTCCGACGGCCACCCGATCGCCGCGACCAGCGCCATGATCACCAGCAGCAGCACCACTGACGACAGCGAATAGGTGACGAACACCGCGTGGTCGTAGAGATGATATTCGCGGCGCCACGCGAACATCAGCCACATGAACGGCAGCGAGATCGGGATCAGCGCCCAGGCGAATTTGTACGCGGACGACTGCATCTTGTAGAGAAGCAGTTTGGGATTGCCGAGCGCCTCCCTCACTCGTTCGTCGAACGCCGCCGATCCCGTGTTGACCGTGAAGGCGTTCCTGAAGCCGCCGCCATCGAGCCCGTTCTGGAGCCGGCTGCTTGCCGCCAGCACCATCTCCTCGCCGCGCGCCTCTTCAAGCGCCTTGTCGATCGCAACCAGTGGTTTGCGTTCGCGCACCGCATCGCGACGCGTGCGTTCGATCCTCGCGACATCGGCTCTTGTGGCTGCCAACCGGGCCTCGACATCGCTTCCCTGTACCCCCGCCGGGACGGTTGTCCTGAGCGGGCCGAATGGGCCGCCAATGCCGTTGAACACGGCAAACATCAGAAAGATTGAAAACAGGAACAACGCCAGTGGAGAGATGAAGCGCGCGCGCTCGCCATGGATGTAGCGCCGCGTCACCTCCCCCGGCCGCCATGCAAGCAATGGAAGCGTCTCCCAGACCTTCCCCTCGAAATGAAAGACGCCGTGGGCAATGTCGTGCCACAGTGCGGTCAGCGTGCGGTGGACGTGCGCCTGTTGCCCGCACGATGCGCAATAGGGGCCGGTCAGGGGCGCGCCACAATTGAGGCAGGCGGTCTCATGCGTACGGCCGTTATCCTCGCCGCGCTTCGGCTCAATCGCGCGGGCGATGATCGTGCCGGTTGCGATCCCGCCCGCCGTCTCCAGTTCGGACATTGGCCGCACCCTTTTCGAACCCCGGAAAGCGGTTTTGCGCCGCCCTCGCGATTATGTTAGCCGCGCCGCCGATGGTTATGGCGGCCCCCGACGACCCGGGCGCGATTGCGCAGATGGCGCATCACGCGCGGGCAGCCGCGCGGTGTTTGGCGCGATCCCCGTCGGCGCGCAAGGCCGATGCCTTGATCGCCTGCGCTGACGCGATCCGCCGAAACGAGCGCGCGATAATCGTCGCCAATGCAGAAGACATGGGCCGTGCCGAGAGCAATGGCCTATCCGCCTCGATGCTGGATCGGCTGATGCTCGACCCAGGCCGCGTTGAAGCCATGGCCGTCGGCATTGAGGACGTCGCGTCGTTGCGCGACCCCGTCGGGCGAGTGATCGACGAGAATGTTCGCCCCAATGGTCTCAAACTCTCGCGCATCCGCGTGCCGATCGGGGTGATCGGAATCATTTACGAAAGCCGCCCCAACGTCACTGCCGATGCCGCGGCCCTCTGCCTCAAATCGGGCAATGCGGTGATCCTGCGCGGCGGATCCGAAGCGCTCGGTTCGAACCGCGCAATCCATCGCGCCTTCGTCGAGGGGCTGGTTGGCGCCGGCCTGCCCGGAGACGCGGTGCAGCTGGTCACCTCGCCCGACCGAGCGCTAGTCGGCGAGCTGCTCGCGGCGCACGGACAGATCGACCTGATCGTGCCACGAGGCGGCAAATCGCTCGTCGCCCGCGTTCAGGCCGATGCGCGTGTGCCCGTGCTCGCGCATCTCGAAGGTGTCTGTCACACATATATCGATCGCGCGGCCCAGCCAAAAATGGCGGCGGAGATCGCGCTCAATGCCAAGATGCGCCGCACCAGCGTCTGCGGCGCGACCGAGACGATCCTGATCGATCGCGGCTTCAGCGACCCTCGTCCAGTGCTCTCCGAGCTGCTCGACGCGGGCTGCGAGCTGCGCGGCACGCCCGAAATCGTCGCGCTCGATAGCCGCGTCCGCTGGGCGAGCGAGGAGGACTGGTCGACCGAATATGGCGAGGCCGTATGTGCGGTGAAGTTCGTCGACGG
>CBDUBW010000288.1:0-2601 GCA_965365485.1 uncultured Aquisediminimonas sp. | reverse complement strand
TCCTGGACGACCGCCTGGACGCGGCTGCCCTTCATGCCGACGCAGGCGCCAACCGGATCGATGCTGCTATCGCGGCTGATGACGCCGATCTTGGCGCGGCTGCCGGGATCACGCGCCGCGGCCTTGATCTCGATGACGCCATCGTAAATCTCGGGCACTTCCTGCGCGAACAGCTTCTTCATGAAATCAGGATGGGCGCGACTCAGGAAAATCTGCGAACCGCGATTTTCACGCACGACCTTGAGGATCAGCGCGCGAACGCGATCGTCCTTGCGCAGCACCTCGCGCGGAATCTGCTGATCGCGGCGGATAACGCCCTCGGCACGGCCGAGGTTGACGACGACGTGGCCGAATTCGACCGACTTGACGACGCCGGTGATGATCTCACCCGCGCGATCCTTGAATTCCTCATATTGCCGCTCACGTTCGGCATCGCGGACTTTCTGGAAGATCACCTGCTTGGCAGCCTGCGCCTGGATGCGACCGAACTCGATCGGCGGCAGCGGATCGACGATGAAATCGCCGAGCTTGGCGTCGGCCTGCAGCTTCTGCGCCGCCTTCTGATCGACCTGCTTGTACACATCGTCGACTTCCTCGACGACCTCGACGACGCGCCACAGGCGGAGATCGCCGGTCTGCGGATCGAGCTTGGCGCGAATGTCCATCTCCGCGCCATAGCGATTCTTGGCCGAGCGCTGGATCGCATCTTCCATCGCCTCGATGACGATGGCCTTGTCGATCAGCTTTTCGCGCGCGACCGAATCGGCGATCGCGAGCAATTCGGCCTTGTTGGCGGAAATCGGGGTGGACATGAAACTACCTCTCCTGAGAAATCGTATCGACGCCCTCGGTCGATACCGGGGCGGTGGCGGCAATAAGCTTGTCGGTGAGCAGCAGCTTGGCGCTGCCAATATTACCAATGTTCACGGTCACCAAGGCTCCTGACTTGGCGGCGACAAAGCGTACGATCTCGCCATCGACCCCATCGAGGCGGCCATCGAACTGTTTGCGGCCGTCGACGGGTTCAACAAGCTTCATCCGTGCGTCGAACCCTGCCCAATCGGCGAAATCCTGAAGCCTGGTCAGCGGCCGATCGATCCCCGGCGACGAGACTTCGAGCCGATAGGCATGCTCGATCGGATCCTCGATATCGAGCGTTTCGGAAATGCGACGCGACAACTCGGCGCAATCCTCGATCACCAATTGCCGCGTATCGGGGCGCTCGGCCATCACCTGCAGCGTCGGATCGCTCGTCCCTCCGAACATCGCGACACGCACCAGCGAAAGCCCCATCGCTTCGGCATGGGGTTCAATCATTCTGGTCAGAGCGGCAATATCGACCATGAGGTTCCGGCAACGGGGTTTCGGCAACCGGCGCCTCGCGGCCCCGGCCCAACATTTTTGACGATGTCGAGAGAGCCCGGGATATAGCTGCGGCCTATGCGGCACGCAAGACCCTCTGGCGGTCGCATCTGCGAAACCCTATCTGCGTCGTGCGTTCAAGGAGTTTCAGATGAAAATCGTATCAGCTGCCGCCACCGCCCTGGCGCTCGCCGCCTGTTCCAATGCCGCGACCGGCAATGCCGAGCCAGCAGGCTTCAATACCCAGGAAGTCGCTAAATTCTCGGAGCCCTGGGCGATGACTTTTCTGCCCGACGGCAAAAGCGCGCTGATCACCGAGAAGGCGGGCAAGCTGATCTGGTTCGATATCGCGACGGGCAAGCGAACCGAAGTCGCGGGCGGGCCGACGCCATCGGTCGGCGGCCAGGGCGGACTGGGCGACGTCATCGTCCATCCCGATTTCGCCAATAACGGCTTCGTCTATCTGAGCTGGGTCGAAGCCGGCCAGGGCGGCAAGGGCGCAGCGGTCGGCCGCGCCAAGCTTGTCACGGGCCAGGGCGCGCCTCGTCTCGAGGGTCTGCAGGTGATCTGGCGGCAGGAGCCCAAGGTCGATGGCAACGGCCATTTCGGCCACCGCCTCGCCTTCGGCCCCGATGGCATGCTTTACGTTTCGAGCGGCGAGCGGCAGAAGTTCGATCCCGCGCAAAATCCCGATCAGAATCTCGGCAAGATCGTGCGGCTGAGCGACGGCGGCATGATCCCATCAGACAATCCCGGATACGATACCGGCCGAATCCGCGCGCAGATATGGTCTTCGGGCCAGCGTAATCCGCTTGGCCTCGCTTTCGACGGCGAAGGCCGGCTCTGGGAAATCGAAATGGGGCCCAAGGGCGGCGACGAGCTCAATCTCATTAAGAAGGGCGCGAATTACGGCTATCCGGTCAAGTCGAACGGCAGCCATTATGACGGACGCGACATCCCCGATCACGCCCCCGGCGATGGTTTCGAAGCGCCCAAAGTCTGGTGGAACCCCGCAATCTCGCCAAGCAGCCTGATGATTTATTCGGGCGACCTGTTCAAGGATTGGAAGGGTGACGCCTTTATCGGCGCGCTCAGCGGCGAAGCGCTCGTCCGCGTCGACCTCGACGGCGAGAAGGCGACCAAGGCCGAACAATGGCCGATGAAGCGCATCCGCGAAGTCGAACAGGGCCCCGACGGCGCGATCTGGCTGCTTGAGGATGGAGACGATGCGCGTCTGCT
>CBDUBW010000287.1:0-2608 GCA_965365485.1 uncultured Aquisediminimonas sp. | reverse complement strand
AGTCACAGCCACTGAAACCTCACAAGGTTCGGGGTTAGGGTCGTACTACATGCATAAGATGTTGCTGGGCGCAGCGGTTGTTTGCGCGTCGTTGGTTTCGACTGTTGCAGAAGCCAAGGGCTGGCAATGCGTCACTTATGCCCGGTCGGTCTCAGAGGTGCAGATTCGCGGCAACGCCCACACCTGGTGGGGTCAGGCCGCCGGGAAATATGAGCGCAACCGCACTCCCGCCGTCGGCGCGGTGATGGCGATGCCCGGTCATGGCAAGATGCGGCTCGGCCATGTCGCGATGGTCTCGAAGATCGTCAGCCCGCGTGAAGTGCTGCTCAACCACGCCAACTGGTCGCGCCGTGGCGGTGTCGACAAGGATGTCCGCGCGGTCGATGTTTCGGAAGCGGGTGATTGGAGCCGCGTCCGCATCTGGTTCGCCGGCATGGGCGATCTCGGCATTTCGAGCTACCCGGTTTCGGGCTTCATTCATCCGGGCGCGGCGCGTGACGAGGTGACCGCGCCGGTGCAGATCGCTGCGATCACGCCACGCGCTCCGCTGACGCTGAGCGCGGACGTCGTCGAGCTGGCCCGTAACGGGGGCTGACCCCTACTTGCTCCAATGAATATCGATCGGGGTTTCGAGCCCTGCCAGCACGCGGCCGATCGGCAGCGGTGAGCTGTCGCCTTCCTCGATCGCTTTTTCGACCAGCACCTGCTTCTTCTCGCCCTTGAGGACGATGATGATCGCCTTGGCGGCGGTCAGTGCGCCGCGGGTCAGGGTAACCCGCGCAACCGGTGCTTCTTTGGGCAGCGGATCGGGCAGGACGCCTACCGCCTTGGCGGGCGAGTTGAGCGCATCGTCGAAATCCGCGCCGGGAAAGATCGAAGCGGTGTGGCCATCCTCGCCGACCCCGAGCCAGACCAAGTCCGGCGGCCAGTGGAGATCGTCAAGCCGGGCCGCCGCGGCGCTGCCTGCGAGCTTATAGTCCGCAGCCTTTTCCGAGATCAGCGGGATGACGCGTGCGCCCTTGGGCAGGAAGATCTTGGCGAGCATCGTCGCGTTCGACAGCGGATCGCCGAGCGGCACCAGCCGGTCATCGGTCGGAATGATGATGACGCGTTTCCAATCGAGCTTCTGCTCGGCCAGCTTCTGCAGGATCGGCTCGGGCGTCTTGCCGCCGGCCAGCGCAAGCACGCACGATCCGCGCGCGTCGATGGCCGATTCGACGATGAAGCCGACATCACCTGCGACCGCCTCGGCGAGCTCGTCGGCGTCCTCATAATCCCAGAATTCGGCTTCGATCATGCTCACTCACAACTCCAATATCTCGTCGCCCGGTGCTCGACACGGGGCCCCGCTGCCCTTGCGCCGCTGCTGTCGAAAGGGTCAAGCCCGGGGCGGAGTAAATCCGCCCCGTCGGTCCTTGGCCAGCCAAGGCCGGCCGGCATTCCGCGAGGATCGACTAAGCGCCGCTTAGCCTTCCCGCTCTATGCCTCCAATTCTATGTCCCAATAGAGCCAATCCCGCCAACTCTCGTGGAGGTAATTGGGCGGGAAGCTCTTGCCCTGATCCTGCAACTGCCAGCTCGTCGGGCGGATGGGGGCGAGGTGCAGCTGCATGTTCGCCTGCTTCGGCGTCCGCCCGCCCTTTTTGAGGTTGCACGGGCTGCACGCCGTCGCGACATTCTCCCATGTCGTCCGCCCGCCCTGCGAGCGCGGGACGACGTGATCGAACGTCAAGTCCTTGGGACTGCCGCAATATTGGCAGGCGAAGCGATCGCGCAGGAACAGGTTGAAGCGCGTGAACGCCGGATATTGCGACGGCTTCACATATTGCCGCAGCGCGATCACCGAAGGCAGCTTCATCGCGAAATTGGCGCTGTGCACCTCGCGCTGGTATTCCTCGACGATGTTGACGCGCTCAAGAAACACCGCCTTGATCGCACTCTGCCACGGCCAGAGCGAGAGCGGGTAATAGCTCAAGGGTGTGTAATCGGCATTGAGCACAAGCGCCGGGCACCCTTCGGGATGGCGGATCAGGTCAGGGTGGAGCATGGCCTTGCACTTCCCCTTGGACGCTTTGGGGCGCTATTCGCGCTCTCCTGTTACGCAGCCATGACAGCATTACCCATATGATGTGGTCAAGGGGGTAAATGACCGAAGATGTAGTCGCCCGCTTCGCGCCCAGTCCGACGGGGCGGCTGCACCTCGGCCATGCTTGGTCCGCGATGCTCGCGCACGATGCGGCTCGTGCGGCGGGCGGGCGGTTCCTTTTGCGGATCGAGGATATAGATGGCGGACGCTCTCGGCCTGAGCATGTCGATGGAATCTTTGAAGACCTGTCCTGGCTCGGGCTGGGCTGGGACGGAGAGGTGAAATTCCAGTCGCAGCGGCTCGATGCTTATGCCCAAGCGCTCGCCCGGCTAGACGCGATGCAGCTGATCTATCGCTGCACATGCACTCGCGCCGATTTCGCCGCGAGCGCCTCCGCGCCGCAGGGCGAAACGGCACCGGTCTATCCCGGAACGTGCCGCGGGCGATATGCGGACGATCCCGACGCACCCTTCGCCTGGCGGATCGATATGGCGAAAGCGGTCGCGCTGGCGGGCCCGCTCTC
>CBDUBW010000286.1:0-2629 GCA_965365485.1 uncultured Aquisediminimonas sp. | reverse complement strand
ACCGCCGACCCTCTCGGTGTAAACGAGATGCTCTACCAACTGAGCTAAGCGCCCCCTGCCGGGGCGTCCGCGATGTAATCGTTTCTGGCCAAGCGTCAATCAGCGGCGCGACGGCCTTGTGCGGCGGAACCAGCGGAGAGCCGCGTCGTTTCGGCATGAAAGGATCGACAAATGAACACAGTTAAGGCGGGATCGCGAGTGAAAGAATTGATCGGTAGGACGGCGCCTGCATGGGCCGGGACGGGGACGGTTCGTACATGGTCGGCGCCGACGGGTCGTTCATGAGGAGCGGGCCGAAGGGCAAGATCATGGTCGCGGCCGATGGTACGACGCTCAAGACCGGCACGGTGTCTGCGACGCCCCCGGCACGCGGGTCGAGCGAGACCTAACTTCCGGCGGCCTTCGCTACACCGTGATCCGGGTGACATGTCCCATCTTGCGGCCCGGGCGGGCATCGTGCTTGCCGTAGAGGTGGAGGTGCGATTGACCGTCCGCCGCAAGATCGCGCCAGCGTTCGACATCGGATCCGATCAGATTCTCCATCACCACCGCGCTCGCGGCAAGCCGCGTCGAAGCGAGCGGTAGCCCCACGATCGCGCGGATGTGATTTTCGAACTGTGAGGCGAACGCGCCTTCGATCGTCCAATGCCCCGAATTGTGGACGCGCGGTGCCATCTCATTGAAGACAGGGCCTTCGGCGCCAGCGAAAAACTCGATCGCAAGGACGCCGACATAATCGAGCCGTTCGGCCATTCGCCGCGCCAGCGCGCGGGCCGCGGTGACCTGGATGCGGACATCTTCG
The DNA here is from genome assembly GCA_965365485.1 of uncultured Aquisediminimonas sp. Classification (GTDB taxonomy): domain Bacteria; phylum Pseudomonadota; class Alphaproteobacteria; order Sphingomonadales; family Sphingomonadaceae; genus Aquisediminimonas. The sequence goes on along the minus strand of CBDUBW010000286.1, from coordinate 1,827 downwards.
GACGCAGGAACGGTGGAAGTGGCGAGGATCCCGTCCTTGTGGACGTTCTCGGGCGCATCCCAGAATGAGACGCTGCCGGCCATGTCGCGCGCGAGGATCAGCGAAAACTCGTGATCGAAGTCGACATGCGCCTCGAGGATCAGCGGAGCGGCCGCGCCGAGCGCCTGCCAAGCGGCGGCCGCTTCATTCGCGTCCTTGATCCGCGCCTGGCCCTTGCCGTCGTAACCGAACCGGATGGTCTTGAGGATTGCGGGTGTGCCGATTTTGGACAGCGCCGCCTCGAGATCGGCGAGGCTATCGACCTCCGCCCAGTCGGCGGTGCGCCCCCCGCATTCGGCGGCGAAACGCTTTTCGGCAACGCGATCCTGCCCGATTTCGAGCGCGCGGGGGTTGGGATGGAGCGGCACAGCATCGGCAAGCGCTTTCAGCGGTCCAGGCTCGATATTCTCGAACTCGAAGGTGACGACCGCAACGTCGCGCGCGAACCGCGCCAGCGCGCGCACGTCTCCGTAACTGCCCTGCACCCATTTTGCCGAAACGTCCGAGGCGGGACCGCTTGCTTCTTCGGCATAGATATGAACGCGATAGCCCAATTGCGCGGCGGCGATGGCGAGCATCCGCCCGAGCTGGCCGCCGCCGACGATGCCGATGTTGGAGCCTGGCGCGATCGGAATCATTGCGGGCGCTTCGCAACCCCGTCGGTCTGCGCTGCACGCCATGCAGCGAGCCTGCTGCCGAGCGCTTCGTCCGAAAGCGCGAGAATCGCGGCGGCGAGCAACCCGGCATTGATCGCGCCAGCTTTGCCGATGGCAAGCGTACCGACGGGGACGCCGGCGGGCATCTGGACGATCGAGAGCAGGCTATCCATGCCCTTCAAGGCCTGCGATTCGACCGGCACGCCGAGCACTGGGAGCGAAGTCATCGCCGCCGCCATTCCCGGCAAGTGCGCGGCACCTCCTGCGCCCGCAATGATCACCTTGAGGCCGCGCCCCGCCGCGCCTTTTGCATAGTCGTAAAGCCGGTCGGGCGTGCGATGCGCCGAAACGACCGCGTGTTCATGCGGCACGTCGAGTACATCCAAGATCTCGGCGGCGTGCTGCATCGTCTCCCAATCGGAGGTGCTGCCCATGATGATGCCAACGACCGCGCTCATGCCCCGCCCTTTCGTCGCGCGGCCTTAAGCGGCGAATCCCGAAATGGGAAGCGAGCGGGTCGCGCGCGCTTAACCGCTTTGTGATAATCGAGCGCCGATGGTGAGTCGGCGGGGGCCGATTCGGGGGCGAGTACGGAGACGATGCGTAAAGTGGATTTCGCGCAGGACAGCATCGCGCGACTGCATGAGGAAAATGAGGGGTTGAAGGCCGCGATCTGCGATCTGCGCGCGCGCCTGGCCGAGCTCGAAACGCTAGCCGATACCGACACGCTGGTTCCGCTGCCCAACCGCCGCGCTTTCACGCGCGCGGTCGATCAAACCATTGCCGGCTGCGCACGCCACGGCACGCAGGCGGCGATCGTGTTCGTCGATCTCGATGGGCTGAAGCGCGTCAACGATCTTCACGGCCACCCGGCTGGAGACGCCATGCTGCTCCACGTCGCGCGGCTGCTCCAGGCCAATCTCCGCAGTACCGACATGGTCGCGCGGATCGGCGGCGATGAGTTCGGTCTGCTTCTCGACCACCTCGACGAAGCGGCCGCGCGCGCCAAGGCCGAAGCGCTGACGGATCATATTGCGATGCATCCGCTCGATCTCGGGCGGGTTTCGCTGAAGGTCGGGGTCACCGCCGGGCTGGCGATGATCGAGCCGCGCGACAGCGCCCAGAGCGCGAT
>CBDUBW010000285.1:0-2640 GCA_965365485.1 uncultured Aquisediminimonas sp. | reverse complement strand
AAGGCGCTGATTGAAATGGCCCTCGCTGAACGCGGCTGTCGCCATTACGCCTGGAGCGCCGATCCGCACGATATCGGGCGCGTTCATGTCTTCGAAGAGTGGGAGACGGCAGACGATCTCCAGGCGCATCTGGATGGTGATGCTTACCGCGGTATGCTCGCGCATCTAAGCGAGCACACGATCCTGCATGCCGAAACGCGCAAGTATCGCTGCGATCTGACCGGTCCGGTCTATAATCGCGACGGTGTGGCGACGGCGACATTTGAAACCGATGGGGTAGGGTGATGGGAAAGCTCTCTGGGAAGACCGCAATCGTTCTAGGGGCGGGCGGCAAAGACAATATGGGTCAGACCATCGCGCGCGCTCTGATGGCGGAGGGTGCGCGCGTCGTCGTGACAGGGCGCAACGCCGAGCCTTTGGAAGAATTTGCCGCGAATAGCGGTGCCGAATGGCGGCTTTGCGACGTTGCGGCGAAAGCAGAGGTCGACGCGCTGTTCGACTCGGTGAGAGCCGATATTGCGGTCAACGCCACCGGCTGGGGGCTGATGAAGCCGCTGCTCGAGGTGACCGAAGACGATCTCAATCGAATGGTCGCGCTGCAATTCAAGGGCGTGCATCATTTTCTTGCCGCCTGCGTGCGAACGATGACGCATGGCGGTTCTATCGTGCAGGTTTCGTCCGCGACGACGCGGGTGCCGATTTTCGATCACGCCGCATATATAGGCACCAAGGCCGGGTCTGAGGCGCTTATTCGGTGCGTCGCCAATCAATATGGGCCGCAGGGCATTCGCGCGAACATTGTTTCGCCGGGACTGACATCGTCACCAATGACAACGGGAGCGATCAACACGCCCGGCTTGGAGGCCGCCTTCGCAAAGGAATATCCGCTTGGTCGCATCGGCACGTCCGAAGACATCGCCGCAGCGGTCGTATGGCTGGCGAGCGACGACTGTTTCATGACCGGCCAAAATCTCCAGATCAATGGCGGGCTGACGCTGCGCCGAAACCCTCGACCCGAAGAGATCGGAGCGTCGGTCGCCGCCGCCATGGCCGCGCAAGGCGGGCAGTGACCCAAAGGCTCATCTCGCTCGCCTCAGGTGTTCTTCCTGAATTTGGCCCCATCGAGACAGCCGAAGCGGCGATTGCGGCGGGATGGCCCGCAGTTGGCATCTGGGTGGATCCGGCCACCTGGACAGACGCAATTGCCGCCGAAGTATGGGCGCGAACCCAGGACGCCGGCATCGTCATTCTGGACGTCGAGGTCATCTGGCTAAAGCCTGGCGACGACGATCCCGATCACTACCGCCTCGTCGATGCGGGGGCCGCGATCGGCGCGCGCAATGTTCTCGTGGTCAGCTCCGATCCTGATGACGGCGCAACGGCCGCGAAGTTGGCGCGCCTGCAAACCCACGCTGCGGAGCGCGGGATGCGAGTATCGCTCGAGTTCGCAGCGTTCACCGAGGTCAAGAGCATCACAAAGGCCGATGCCATTCTCGCGAACGCAGGCGGGGCGGGGATGCTGATTGACCCGCTGCACCTGGCGCGGACCGGGGGCAGGCCTAATGATGTCGCCGCGGTCGATCGAGACCGATTTAATTACGCGCAGTTCTGTGATGCAGCAGCTTCCGGTCCGCCGCCGAGCGATGTCGCGGCGATTATCCACGAAGCGCTTGATCTGCGGCTTGACGTTGGAAAGGGTGCGCTACCGCTCGCGCCGCTGTTGGGAGCGCTTCCGCCAGGCCTGCCGCTGAGCATCGAATTGCGATCGAAGGCTTTGCGCGACGGATACCCCGACCCGACCGAACGCGCGCGCGCTCTATTGAACGCGACGCGCGCCGGGTTGTCGGCGATCGACGCCTAGCGTGGCGGGGCTAAAGCCCCGCCATTCATTCAAACTCGCTCGAGCACATCCTCGACATGCGCCGGGCGGTTGGGATCATCAACATCGATGCCGAACTTCGCCGCCAGATGTCCTTCGCCGCCGTCAGGAAGCGCGTAGCGGGCATCTGCGATCAGTTTCGGATCGACGAAGTCGCGAATGTCGAACGACCCGGCAAGGCGGACCGTCTCTCCCGGCTGAACGTCGATACGGCGCGTATTTCGGCCATCATCGATCAGCATGGCCTCTTCAGCCGTAGACTCGTTGCCAGCGAGCATGAAACTCGAAACGCGAACATCATGCGCCGCGACGCGACCTTCATTTTCAACAGTCAACTCATATTCGACCTTTTGATCGGCCGCAGTCTCGGCCGGCTTGGGCTGAAGCGCGAGGCGGATCCAGGGCCGCTCGTTGAGATTGACTTCGGCGACCGGGGCACCCTCGGCGTTGATCGGGGCATGGTAGACTTCGGCCTCTCCGCGACGGCTGCGCGATAACAAGAAGGCGGCAATGCCACCGGCGATCAGCAAACCGCCGACGATGAGCATCCACGGAGATTCGCCGCCGCCCTGGGCAGGCTCGGCATCGGCAACCGCGGGAGCTGGCTCAGCGACGGGCGGAGCGGCGGGAACGGGGACAATATTCTCCGGCACCGACTGCACTTCGTCGACAATCTCACGCGGAGGAGTCGGCGTGGGTGCGACGGCTACCGGCGCTGTCGCGCGCGGTGCGGCGGCTCGCGGCGCAGCCGGACGCGGCGC
>CBDUBW010000284.1:0-2649 GCA_965365485.1 uncultured Aquisediminimonas sp. | reverse complement strand
CTGCCCGACCTCACGGACGTCCTTCGCCTCGCCGAAGCGCGGGAACAGGATGAGCTCTGGCTTCGCCGGCGTGCGCATCGCCGCGAGCGCATCGCCGCGTGGAATGAGGTGGCGGATGTCACCCTTGGGGGTGTCGCGCAGCAGCGCGCCGAAGCGCTCGGGCGGGGCGATCGCCTCCATCGCAGCGATGGCTTGATTCTTGAGGCTGACCGGGCGGGGGAAGGGAAGGGCGTCGCCGCTTACGAGATCGATCAGCGCGAACTCATCGCCCATCAGCCGCCAGCCGCGTTCGCCGAGCATCGCCGCCAGCGTGGATTTGCCCGAACCGGACTCGCCGGTCAAAATCAACGCTTTGCCCTCCCGTTCGACCGTTGCGGCGTGAAGCAGTAGGAAGCGCCGCTCACCGAGCGCAACCTGAAGGTTCATCGCCATTTCGGCCGCGAGCAGCCCCAGCGGGAGAGGCAGGGGTAGCGCATCGGGGATGGTGAAATCTCCCGCGATCAGGACTTGTGGACGGATCAAGCGGCGCCAGCGCGGTGCTTCAAGTCGTACGGTGAAATGAGGGACTTGGCCTGTAGGCTTCGGGTAGGTCGCATAGAAGCTGTTGAGGCCGGCAATCGGCGCACGCCAGTCGCTACCGATGCGAAAACGCACCGGGCCGACTTCGATCAACGTCGCATGCCTCATGCCCGCGCGATAAGCCCGCTTTCGCAAAGTTCGGCAAGCCGCGCCCCAAGCGCTTCCAAGCCTTCCCCGATCTCATGATGCTCGTTCAGCCGCTCCAAAATCTCCGCAGCGTCCAGCGCGTTCCCGCCCATCGCATCGAGTATCTCGGGCACAGGTTCGCTGACGACATGGGTCTGCCCCGAAGGCCGGTGGTAGATGACGGTCAGCCCGTCGAGCGACGTCGCGATGCGCGACGCGGGCGGGTCGGCGCGGTAGATCAGCGGCCGGGCATCTGCAGCGAGGCGAAGCAGGTGAAGCCCGATTGTCCGGCCTGCAAGCGGCGGATGTAGTTGAGATAGGCCTGGCTCTGCGAATAGCCGGTACCGGGCAGCGTTCCGCCGCGGAGCGCGCGCTTGACTTCCTCGCCGCTGAAAGGCCGCATCGCGGGGCGGAACGCTCCAGGCGTGCCGGGCGCGACCAGCTTTCCGTCAGGTGCGACGTATTGCCCACTGCGCGCCGGATCGGGCACCGGAATCTGGCAATTGAGCACCGAGCCCGCTGTCTGCGCGAGCGCGGGCTTGATCGTCAGCACAGTCGACGCCGCGGCCCCGCCGAGCATCAACGCGCGGCGCGTCCGATTGGGGCCCTCGGCGGCATTTTGCTCGTCGCTCACGCCCCTCCCTTAAGGTCGCGGGCCGCCGATTGTCGAGCGCATTAACGCTCTTTGCGCGCGCGTGATCGCTCGCTAAGCGCGCCCGGCAAGTTTTCTCTGGAGACAAGTTCATGGCGATTTCGTTCGAAGGCAAGGTGGCGATCGTGACGGGGGCGGGCGGGGGCCTGGGCCGCGCCTATGCGATCGAACTGGCAAAGCGCGGTGCGAAGGTCGTGGTCAACGATCTCGGCGGCGCGCGCGACGGCACCGGCCATTCGGACGCAGCGCTCGAAGTCGTCAAGGAAATCGAGGCGGCGGGCGGCACCGCCATGTCGAACGGCGGCAATGTCGCCGAATATGACCAGATGGTGGAAATGGTCGCGAAGGCCAAGGACGCCTGGGGCGGCGTTCATATCCTCATCAACAATGCCGGCATCCTGCGCGATAAAAGCTTCGCCAAGATGGAGATGGCCGATTTCGAGGCGGTCGTGCGTGTCCATCTGATTGGCAGCGCCAACGCAACCAAGGCATGCTGGGACATTATGCGCGAGCAGAATTACGGCCGCATCCTGATGACGGCGTCGTCGACCGGGCTCTACGGCAATTTCGGCCAGACCAATTATGGCGCGGCCAAGCTAGGCCTCGCCGGGTTCACCAAGTCGCTCTACCTCGAAGGTGCCAAGAACAACATCAAGGTCAACACGCTCGCGCCGATCGCGGGAACGCGGATGACCGAGGATATCTTCCCGGCGGAAGCGTATAAGGCCTTCAGCCCCGAAAATGTCGTTCCCGCCGCGCTGTTTCTCGTGTCCGAGGACGCGCCGGCCAATCAGATCATCGGCGCGGGCGGCGGCTATTTCGGCGTCGCCAACGTCACGCTGACGCGCGGCATCGCGCTACCCGAAGGCGAGCGCACGCCCGAGGCGGTAGCGGAAAACTGGGCCGCGATCAGCGACCGCGAGGGCGAAACGGTACCGATGTCGGGCTCCGAGCAGTCGGCCGCGGCGATGAAGGCGTTTGCGGCGCTTCAGGCGAAGAACGTCTGAAGCGTTCCGCGACGGCACAATTTAAGGACCGAATCACGGTTAACGGGGTAGTAACCCGATTGCAGTCGAGCTATTCGTTGGTGACTCTCCAGGGAAGAATCATAATGCGCAAGCTTGCCATCGCCCTCATCGCCGCTGCCGCCTTTGCCGTGCCGGCGTCTGCCGCAGAACTTGTTACCAATGGCAGTTTCGAAGCTGGAACCGATCCCGGCAGCTTCACGACCTTGTCCGCTCCTTCGACCGCGATTACCGGCTGGACGGTCGCCGCCAATTCGGTCGACTATA
>CBDUBW010000283.1:0-2656 GCA_965365485.1 uncultured Aquisediminimonas sp. | reverse complement strand
CGAGCGCGGATCGCCTCGGTATCGAGCATAGCCTCTTCCATCTGATTGCGTTTTCCGGATGCTATCTGCACAATTGTCTCGGCATTGCCACCCATTTCCAGCCCGCTAAAGCGCGCGAAACTCAGGGAGATTTTCATGGCATCGGGATTGGCTGCCTTACTCGACGATGTCGCGGTGATCGCGAAGCTGGCGGCGGCGTCGATCGACGATGTCGGCGCAGCGGCAGGGCGCGCTGGGGTCAAGGCGGCAGGGGTGGTGATCGACGATACCGCGGTGACGCCGCGCTACGTCACCGGCTTCACCCCCGATCGCGAACTGCCGGTGATCGCCAAGATCGCCAAGGGTTCCCTCAAAAACAAGCTGTTCTTCATCCTGCCCGCGGCGCTTGCGCTGAGCGCGCTCGAAGCGTGGCTCAAAATTCCTTTGATCACGCCGATCCTGATGGTCGGCGGCGCCTATCTCTGCTTCGAAGGCGCGGAAAAGCTGATCGAGGCGATCAGGCCGCACGAAAATACCGTCGCCGACCAGGTCAGCGACTTGGGCAGCCCGGAGCATGAGGCGGAAATGGTTTCGGGCGCGATCCGTACCGACTTCATCCTGTCCGCCGAAATCATGGCGATCGCGCTGGCCGAGGTTTCAGAAAACACGATCTGGATGCAGGCGGCGATCCTGCTATTCGTCGCGATCGCGATAACAATCGGTGTTTACGGCGTCGTCGGGCTGATCGTGAAGATGGACGATATCGGCCTCAACCTCTCACAACGCGCTTCGGCGAGCGCGCAATCGGTCGGGCGTGGACTGGTAAAGGCGATGCCCAAACTCTTGTCCGCGTTATCGACCATCGGGATTGCCGCGATGATTTGGGTTGGCGGCGGCATCATTCTGCACGGCATGCATGAATTCCATTTCACGCCGCTGCCCGAATGGCTCGATTATGCCTCGCATGCGGCAGGCGAGTCAGTGCCCGCAGCCTCAGGGCTGGTCGAATGGGTGGTCCACGCGATCGGTTCGGGAATTTTCGGGGTGATCATCGGCGGGATCATCGTCGCCGTTCATCACCGTTTCGCGCACAAGTCGCATTGAGGCTTAGACGCCCGCCAATGAAAAGGGGCCGAAAAACCGGCCCCTTCCCGAATTCATAGAAGCGAAATCGATTACATCGAGTTCTTCATGGCCGCCGCATTGACGTCGGCGTCGTCGATCGCTTCTTCTTTGGCTTCCCCGGCATCGCGCACGGCGTCGGCCTGATTCTCGAGCGCAGCCTCGGTGGCGCCGCTCGCATTGTCAGCCATTTCCTCGAGGGCGTCGGCCTGATTTTCGGCTGCGTCGGCGACATTGTCACCCATCGCATCATCACCGGTGCCGCCGCAGGCAGCCAGCGCAAGCATGGCGCCCGACGCCAGCAGTGCCTTGGAAAATGTCTTCATCTGATATCCTTCCCTTTTGATCAGACCCGCATGCACATTCGCGGCGCGCGCAGAGCCCGGGCGATGAATGCGTGCCCGCGCTGTTTGTTCCACAGCGTGATACGATGTCAAGCCGCTCCGCTTCGCTGGACAGCGAGCGACGGCGAACCTATCGGCCCGCGCATGACAATCCAGCCGACCGAAGCCATCCTGATCGTCGACTTCGGATCGCAGGTGACGCAACTGATCGCGCGCCGTGTGAGGGAAGCTGGGGTCTATAGCGAGATCGCACCTTTCAACGCCGCCGAAGAAGCGTTCGCGCGGCTGAATCCCAAGGGCATCATCCTGTCCGGCGGACCGGCTTCGGTGACCGAGGAAGATACACCGCGGGCACCCGATCGCTTTCTCGATGGCACCACGCCCGTGCTCGGGATCTGTTACGGCCAGCAGACGATGTGCGCGCAGCTCGGCGGATCGGTGACGCCCAATACGACAGGTGGCGAGTTCGGGCGCGCCGAACTTTCGATCACCGGCCAAAGCCCTCTCTTCGATGGCGTCTGGGCGGAAGGCGATGCGCCCATCGTGTGGATGAGCCACGGCGATAAAGTCGATTCCTTGCCCGAGGGCTTTGCCCCGATCGCGACATCGCGCGGCGCACCCTACGCCATCACGGCGGACGAGGGGCGCCGGTTCTATGGCGTCCAGTTCCACCCGGAAGTCGCGCATACCCCCGACGGCGCGAAGCTCATCTCCAACTTCGTCCACAAGATCTGCGGGCTGGCGGGCGACTGGACGATGGCCGAGTTCCGCGCCGCCAAGATCGCCGACATCCGCAGTCAGGTCGGCGACGGGCGAGTGCTGTGCGGACTTTCGGGCGGGGTCGATTCGTCGGTGGCGGCGATCCTCATTCACGAGGCGATCGGCCATCAGCTGACCTGCGTCTTCGTCGATCACGGGCTGCTGCGCAAAGGCGAGCGCGCGCAAGTCGAAGAGCTGTTCCGCAATCATTACAACATTCCGCTAGTCGTCGTCGATGCGCAGGCGCGGTTCATGGCCGGGCTGGCGGGCGTGACCGATCCCGAGGCCAAGCGCAAATTCATCGGCAGCGAGTTTATCGCTGTGTTCGAGGAGGAAGCGGCGAAGCTCGGCGGCGCCGATTTCCTCGCGCAGGGGACGCTTTACCCCGATGTCATCGAGAGCGTCAGCTTCACCGGCGGACCTTCGGTGACGATCAAAAGCCACCACAATGT
>CBDUBW010000282.1:0-2665 GCA_965365485.1 uncultured Aquisediminimonas sp. | reverse complement strand
GCGCAGCCAGCCGATGAACTTGGGCCCGATCACCAGCCCGATCACCAGCGCCGTCGCCACTGCGCCGCCGGTGCGGAACGAGAGGTAGCGAATGAGATTGAGCAATCCGGGGAAGCCGAGATATTCGGCAAGCAAATAGAGCATCAGCCGTTTCCGCCCGTAAGGGAGGCGACGATCCGCCCCAGACCGATCGCGTTGGACCCCTTCACCAGCACCGCATCACCCGGAGCGATCACCTCCGCCAATGATTCGCGCGCGGCGTCGGCGTCGCGCACATGGCGGGTTTCGGTCTTGTCCTCAAGCGCGCCTGCGAGCGCTTCGATCCCCGATCCGACAAGAATCACGTAGTCTACCTTTGCCTCCAGCACGGCGTCGGCCAGCCCGGCGTGAAGCGCGTCGCTATCCGGACCGAGCTCGCGCATCGCCCCGAGCACGGCGATCCGACGCGTTGCTTGGGCCTCGCCAAGCACCGCCAGCGTAGCCGCCATCGAGGTCGGGTTGGCGTTGTAGCTTTCGTCGATCAGCAGCGCTTCTCCGCCAGGCAGTGCAACACGATGATGTGCGCCGCGCCCCGGCAGGCCGCCGAAATCGGCAAGCGCCAGCCCCGCTGCCGCCAGGTCACCACCGAGCGCGTGAACTGCAGCGACCACGGCGGCGGCGTTCGACACCCAGTGCGCGCCGGGCTGGGCGAGCGTGAAGCTCAACTCATGATCGGGCAGCGCGAGCGCGACGATCGTGCCGCTGGCCGAGGGGATTTCGTGGAGGATGCGGATGTCCGCTCCCTCGCTCCGCCCGAAGGTCAGGACATTTTCGGTATGGTTTTTCGCGTGCGCGATCAGGCGCGAAGCGTGATCGCTATCGTGCGGAATGATCGCGGTGCCGCCGGGCTCAAGGCCTTCGAAGATTTCGGCCTTGGCGTCGGCAATAGCTTCGATTGAGGCAAAGAACTCGATATGCGCCGCGGCGATTGCCGTAATCACCGCCACGTGCGGCCGCACCAGCCGGGTCAGTGCGGAGAGTTCGCCGGCATGGTTCATTCCCATTTCGAACACGCCGAAGCTGGTGTCGGCAGGCATTCGCGCCAAGCTAAGCGGCACGCCGGTATGGTTGTTGTAGCTCTTGACCGAGCGATGCACCGACCCGCGATTGCCGCGCGCCAGTGCTGCCGCCAGCGCTTCCTTGGTTCCGGTCTTGCCCACCGACCCGGTGACGCCTGCGACCCGCGCGCTGGTTCGGGTGCGTGATGCAACGCCAAGCGCATTCAGCGCCGCCACCGTATCTCGCACCAGCACATGCGGGTGCGCGACGGGATCGGAGACGATTACGCCCCCCGCCCCTTGAGCGAACGCCTGGTCAACGAAGCGATGACCATCGGTGGCCTCGCCCTTCAAGGCGATGAACAGGTCGCCCCGGCCGACCTCGCGGCTGTCAAAGGCCACGCCATCGACCGAGAAATTATGCGAAGCGATGCCGCCCGTCGCCGCGGCGATCTCGGAAGAGGTCCACAGGCTCATCCCGCGCACTCCCGCGCAACCGTGACATCATCGAAGGGCAGCTTGCGGTCGCCGACGATCTGACCCTGCTCATGCCCCTTGCCCGCAATGATGACGATATCATCGCCCGTAGCCTGCGAAATGGCTTCGGCGATCGCCTCACGCCGCCCGCCAATATTGGCGGCCTGCGGGCACCCCTGCATGATCTCCGCGCGGATCGCGGCGGCATCTTCAGTGCGCGGATTATCGTCGGTGACGATGATCGTCTCTGCGAGTTGCGCGGCGACCTTGCCCATTTCGGGCCGCTTGCCCGCGTCACGATCGCCGCCCGCGCCGAAAACGAGAATGATGCGGCCCTTGGCATGAGGCCGGAGCGCCGTAATCGCCGCTTCGATTGCGTCGGCCGTGTGTGCATAGTCGACATAGACGGGCGCGCCCGTCTTGGTGATGACCGCGCGTTCGAGGCGCCCGCGCACCGGCTGCACCCGTGTCAGATTACTCAGCGTCGCAGATAGGTCGCCGCCGGTCGCGATAACTAGTCCGACCGCGGTGAGGGCATTCGCCGCTTGATAGGCGCCGATCAGCGGCAGCTTGACGCTATGGACGACGCCCTCCGCCTCGACCTTGAGCGTCTGCCCCAATGTCGTCGCCTCGCGCGAAACCAGCCGCAGAGCCTCTCCGCGTTCGCCGACGGTGACGAGCTTCAGCCCGCGTTCACGCGCGAGATCGATGAACCGGGCGCTGTGCTGGTCGTCGGTCCAGACCACGCCCGCGCCGTCATCGGCGATCACCTCGGAGAAGAGACGCAGCTTTGCCGTCAGGTAATTCGCCATGTCGCCATGATAGTCGAGATGATCGCGGCTGAGATTTGTGAACGCTCCCGCGGCGACGCGCGGCCCTTCGGCGCGATGCTGGTGAAGTCCGTGGCTCGACGCTTCATAGGCGACGTGGCTGACGCCTTCGCGCTTCAGGCCGGCCATATTCGAAAGGAAGGTCGCGATATCGGGCGTGGTCAGCCCGGTCATTGCACGCTCCTCCGAAGTCGTAATCCCGAGCGTGCCGATCGATGCGGCGTGATGCCCGGCCATTCTCCAGAGCTGCCGCGTCAATTCGACGGTCGAGGTCTTGCCGTTGGTGCCGGTGACCGCGACGATCGTTTCTGGAAACGGCGC
>CBDUBW010000281.1:0-2667 GCA_965365485.1 uncultured Aquisediminimonas sp. | reverse complement strand
AGGCCTATGCGGCCGATCCTGCGACTCTGCCCGATTATTGGCGCGAAACCTTGCCCGAGGCGCAACCTGCGCGGTCGCGGCACGTCGCCGATTTTATCGCCGGAATGACCGATCGCTATGCGATAAATCGTTATCGCGAACTGGTTGGGCCCATCGCGATGCCCGAAGGTTTCTGATCGCCCTTGGCATCGATGCCGCTGGCATGATAAACCTTTAGCAGACAAAACGGCCGCATCCTCAGTCTGCGTCGCGAGAACGCACAACCGCAAGGCGGGGAGGGAATGATGGGCTCACTCGAAAATTTCGCGCTCGAAGCGCTGACGCTGTTCGTCGGTCATGACGAGGTCAACGAGTTCCTGATCGACAAGCTCGTCAATCAGGGGCGCACCCGCCCGCACCCCTGGAGCACGCGCAACGACTATATCAGTTGGCCGGGGCTAAACGATCGCAGCTTCAACGCGAGGCTGCTTCCCGCCAAACCCTACCCTGCTGCCGAGGCGCTGGGCACGCGCAAACCGCCGCTTGCCGATGTCGTCAAACTTTTTGCGGCTTCGCCCGCCGGCCAGCGGCCGTGCCCCAAATCGACCTGCCTCTTCCCGGCCTTCGCGCAATATCTGACCGATGGCTTCATCCGTACGCTGGTGACCAACGATCCGCCGTTCGGCACCGGCTTCGAGGATCGGCGGCGGACCACATCGAACCACGAGATCGATCAAAGTCCGCTCTACGGTCGTACCGAGACGCAGACCGACGTGCTTCGGCTCAAGTCGAGCGCAGCGGGGCGCAAGGGTCGATTGAAATCGCGGACATTGGCCGGCGAAGAATGGCCGCTGCCTTTGTTCGCGGCCAATGATAAGGTTGATCCGCAATTCTGCGACAGCGCGGGAAAGCCGCTCCTCGATCTGCCGCTTGGGCTCGATCACACCACGCCGGCAACGAGACGGACGCTGTTCGCGGTCGGGGGCGACCGCGCCAACGCCAATCCGCAAGTCACGATGATGAACACGCTGTTCCTGCGAGAGCACAACCGGCTGGCAGGGTTGATCGAGGCCAAGAACCCAAGTTGGGATGATGAGCGCGTCTTCCAAGTCGCGCGCAACATTTCGATCGTGATGTTCATCAAGATCGTGGTCGAGGAATATATCAACCACATCAACACTTCGGTCTTCAAGTTCCGCGCCGATCCGAAGGTCGCGTGGAAGGCGAAGTGGAACCGGCCTAACTGGATGACGGCGGAATTCAGCCTGCTCTATCGCTGGCATTCACTAATTCCGCAGAATTTCAGCTGGGGCGGGCAACAGGTGCCGGGCGCGGCGATGAACCTGGACAATTCGCTGTTGCTCGGCGGCGGGCTGGCCAATGCCTTTGCCGAAGTCTCCAATAACAATGCGACCGAGCTGGGGCTGGGCAATTCCGCCAACTTCCTGATCGGCATCGAGGAAAAAGCAGTGAAGCAGGCGCGGCACAACAATCTCGCGGGCTATAACGATTACCGCCGCGCGATGGATCAGGATCCTGCGGACGATTTCGCCGACCTAGTGGGCAAATCGAATGACCCGGTGGAGAAGGCGCGACGCACCGCGCTCGCCGCCGAACTCAAGCGCCTCTACGGCGCGATCGAAAATGTCGAATTCTATGTCGGCCTGTTCGCCGAACCACGCGAAAAGAACGGTCCGCTGCCCGATCTGTTGCTGGCGATGGTGGCGATGGACGCGTTCTCGCAAGCGCTCACCAACCCGCTGCTTTCGCGCCACGTTTGGGGCGATCCCTATAATCGCACGCTCGCCTTCACTGCCGAAGGCCTGGCCGAAATCGAAGCGACCAAGAAGCTGCGCGACATATTGGTGCGCAACTCGACCGGATTGAACGACCGGTTCGTCGGGATGACGCGGCGCGACTGGGTGCGTGATTAACTCAGCCGATCGAGCGCCTCGTTGCTCAGCGCGCCGGGGACGATCATCAGCGGGCAGGGTAGGGTGCCGACATCCGCGCCCGCAAAGTGTGCGATCAGCGGCCCCGGATGCCCATCGCGCGCCGCGGCGAGAACGAGGGCGCCGATCTCCGGATTCTCGCCCAGCGTTTCGCGGATCAACTCGATCGGATCCCCCTGCTTCACCTTGATGACGAGGTTGACGATATTTTCGAGCTTGAGCGTGTCGATCGCATTCCTGACCATTGTTTCGGCGCGGTCGCGCGCTTCGTCTTCGATGGCGTCCTGCACGCCGCCCCAGGCGACGAATTCGGGGCGGGGCAGAAGCGCCAGCACTTCCACGGCACCACCCGTCTTGGTGGCGCGACGTGCCGCGAAGCGCAAAGCGATTTCGGCTTCCTCGGTTTCATCGATGATCACCAGATAGGTCCGCATCGCGACCCCCGCTTCGCCTCCCCGATATGTTTTCGCGGGTAACAGGTTGCGTCATTCGCGGGGCTGGTGCAAGCCTGCCGCAAAATCGCCGTAACGGCGGGTCGCGCGATTCACGAACGCAGGACAGGTCCCCTCGCCGATGCCGATCGAACTCAAGATGCCCGCGCTTTCCCCGACGATGGAGGAAGGCACGCTCGCCAAATGGCTGGTCAAGGAAGGCGACAAGGTCGCAGCGGGCGACATCCTCGCCGAGATCGAGACCGACAAGGCGACGATGGAGTTCGAGGCGGTCGATGAGGGGA
>CBDUBW010000280.1:0-2670 GCA_965365485.1 uncultured Aquisediminimonas sp. | reverse complement strand
CGAGCATTGCGTCGGCGACCTTCTTGAAGCCGCCGATATTGGCGCCGCGGACGTAATCGCAATAGCCGCCGCCCATCTGGCCATTATCGACACAGGCCTTGTGGATGCCTTCCATGATATCGATCAGGAGTTGCTGGAGCTGTTCTTCCTTCCAGCTGATCCGCGCCGAATTCTGGCTCATCTCGAGGCCGGAGACCGCGACACCGCCTGCGTTTGCCGCCTTGCCTGGGGCAAACAGAATCTTGGCATCCTTGAAAACGTGGACGCCGTCGAGCGTGGTCGGCATGTTGGCGCCTTCCGATACCGCGATGCAGCCATTCGCGACGAGCGTTTTGGCATCTTCGGCATTGAGCTCATTCTGCGTGGCGCATGGCAGCGCGACGTCGCACGGCACGCCCCATGGCGTCTTGCCCGCGGTAAAGGTCGAACCCGGGAACTGGTCGGCATATTCGCGAATGCGGCCGCGGCGGACGTTCTTGAGGTTCTTGACCCAGTTGATCTTCTCCTGATCGAACCCTGCGGGGTCGTGGATGAAGCCCTCGCTGTCCGAAAGCGTCACTGCCTTACCGCCAAGCATGGTGACTTTCTCTGCCGCGTGCGTTGCGACATTGCCCGATCCGGAGATCACCGCCGTTTTGCCGACGAGGTCGTGGCCCTTGGTCTTGAGCATGTTAAGAAGAAAATAGACCGCGCCATAGCCCGTCGCCTCGGTGCGAATCAGCGATCCGCCATATTCAAGGCCCTTGCCGGTGAGAACACCGGTGAATTCATTGGTCAGCCGCTTATATTGGCCGAACATATAGCCGATTTCGCGCGCGCCGACTCCGATGTCGCCTGCGGGAACGTCGGTATCAGCGCCGATGTGACGATAGAGCTCGTTCATGAAGCTCTGGCAGAAACGCATGACTTCGCGGTCGCTCTTGCCCTTGGGGTTGAAGTTCGACCCGCCCTTGCCGCCGCCCATGGGAAGCCCGGTCAAAGCGTTCTTGAAGGTCTGTTCAAAAGCCAGAAACTTAAGTGTGCCTTCGGTTACGCTCGGGTGGAAGCGGATGCCGCCCTTGTATGGGCCGATCGCGTTATTGTTCTGCACGCGCCAGCCGCGCTGCACGCGAATGTTGCCATTATCATCCTCCCAGCAGACGCGGAATGACACCACGCGATCAGGCTCGGCGATACGGCGTAGTATCTGCTCTTCGTGATATTTGTCTTTGCCTTCGCCGTTCAGGAACTCGAAGATATCCTCTGAGACCTCCTGCACCGCCTGGACGAATTCGGGCTGACCCGGATTGCGGCGTTCGACACCCGCGATGAATTTTTCGAGATTGACGTGCTCGGCCATGACAACTCCCCCTGGGATCGATTGATTTCGGCGCGACCGTCGATCGTATCCGGCCTTCGATTCGAGGCCGTTGAGACGGCGCGGAACCTAGCAGCTTATCGCGGCTTGGAAAGCGGCTTTGGCGCGTCGATATGGGATTGCAGCCGGGTCAGCGCTTCGGTCATCACCCCATCGATCGGTGCGGCAAGACGCGCTGCTCCGCCGCGGACATAGCCGCCTACGAGATAGCTTTGCGTGATACGCGTGCCGGCCCCTTCGGGTGTGAGCGTCCAGGTCAGCGTGCCCGTCGCGGCTTCCTGGTGAATAGGGCCGAGCGCCGCATTGAGCCGCAGCATCACACCCGGCTGAGCATAGGTGACGCGGCCATGCTCGACCTCGCCGCCATCATTTGGCAGCTTCTCGCAAAAGCACCCGCCGATCTGTAGCGGCAATGTCATGTTGCCCGCGTCGCTCGAATAGCTGTGCGCCGAATTCCACCATTGGCCGATCCGCCCGATGGCCGCATAGGCCTCGGCCGGGGCCGCGCTGACGACAACGCTGTGCGAAACTTCGAGACCCGCCTCGCTGCTCGATTTCACCTCGGCGAGCGCCGGGCTCGCGACGACCAGCAGGCTGAAAGCCGCGAACCTCGTCAAAGCAGCTTGCCATCGACGAGAATGACGCCGCCAAGTTCCTTGATATCGGTTTGGATCCAGCGGCTGTCGCGCAACTGCCACCGCTCCTCGTGTTTCTGCGTGGTGACGACATTATGCTCGCTCTCGCCGTCGCGCCCGATCATCTGGCGGTCCCAGCGCTGATCGGTCCAAACGGTTGCACACTCGCCATCGCAACCCACGACGACGCGTTCGACATCGATCTCGAGCGCGTTTGTGCGGGGGATGATCGCCCACGCCTGCAACTGCTTGGCGCGCAGCATTTCGCGATCGGTGATCGAACCGTCGCTTTCGACGATGCGGTAGTCGGCGGGCACCGTCTCCATATAGACGTCGATATTCTTGTCCTTGGTCGCGTCGATGCCGTGATCGATCTCATCTTCGATCGCCTGACGGGTTGCCGCTTCGATCGGGGGTACGGGTTCGGCCGCGAGCACCGCGGCGGTGAGCAGGATGAACATGGGCAACCTCCCGCGCCGCAGCCTAACGGCGCTGGACGCGAAATCAACTAGCTCGCCAGTATCGACTCGATCGCGTCGGTCACGTCTGCGATTTCACCCATGCCATCGACCGAGCGGACCAAGTTTCGCGCTTTGTAGACGGGGAGGATCGGCTCGGTCTTCGCGCGATATTCGGCCATGCGGGTGCGGACCGTTTCGGCATTGTCGTCGGGACGGC
>CBDUBW010000279.1:0-2692 GCA_965365485.1 uncultured Aquisediminimonas sp. | reverse complement strand
CGGCGCAGCATCATCCGCCCGACGGCGATCGAGGCGGCGCTTGGCACGCGCTACACCGTTGATACCATCGCCGCGCTGATCGCACGCTACCCGAAGCGTCGCTTCATCTGGCTGATGGGCGAGGATAATCTCGTCCAGTTTCCGCTCTGGCGCGACTGGCGGCGCATCGCGAGAATGCTGCCGATTGCGGTTGTAACACGTCCGGGCTATAACGCGCTTTCGAAGGCGGACCGCGCCTTCGGCTGGTTGCGGAGATTCGTCCACCCCGCGGCCCAGGCGAGACACTGGACGGCGTGGAGACCCCCGGCGCTCGTGCTATTGCGCTTTCGCCCAGACCCAAGCTCCGCAACCGCGATCCGCCGGACCGATCCCGACTGGTATCGCCCCCTCCAGCACAAACGCCTGCGCGATCCTTTGACGCGCCGCGTGATCGATTGAGAGACAATTTGCCCGCATCTCCCGCCCGCACGCATCAGCCGCAAGACGGCGTCGACGCCTTGCACCACATGATCCTCAAATCGCTCGACGACGATCAGGCGATCGAAACGGTGACGATCCCGCTTGCGGGTAAATCGTCGCTCGCCGATCACATGGTGATCGCCAGCGGCCGCTCGACTCGCCAAGTCGCGTCGATGGCCGAGAAACTGAGCCAGAAGATCAAGGCCGCATCGGGCCGCGCTCCGCGGATCGAAGGGCTGCCGACCGCCGATTGGGTGCTGATCGATGCGGGCGACATCATCGTCCACCTCTTCCGACCCGAAGTGCGCAGCTTTTACAATCTCGAACGCATGTGGGCGTTCGGCGATGCGCCCCCTGCCCCGCCCGCTGCGGCTTGAAACTTCACATCATTGCCCGAGGCCGCATCGGCAACAGCCCCGAAGCCGATCTCATCGCCCGCTACGGCAAGCGCATCACTTGGCCCTTCGCGATCACTGAACTGCCCGACAGCGGCGGCAAATCACCGCCGATTGCCTCCAATACTCGCATTGTCGCGCTTGACGAAGGCGGCGAACCGCTCGGCTCGCTCGAATTCGCGCGCCTGCTCGAACGGTGGCGCGACAACGGCGTCCGCGAAACCCGCTTCCTGATCGGCGCGGCGGACGGCCTCAGCAAAGCCGAGCGCCAATCCGCCGACTGGTCAATCAGCTTCGGCAAAGCCACCTGGCCGCACTTGCTGGTAAGGGCGATGCTGGTCGAACAGCTCTACCGCGCAACAAGCATCATCGCGGGGCATCCTTACCATAGAGAGGGGTAGCAGCTACTTCATCCGATATTTCTCGAACCAATCGACCACCGCCAGATTGCTCGTGATCCACTGCGTCGGCCGCCCCATGCCATGGTTGGCCTCGGGGAGCCGCACCTTCATCGCGGGAACGTCGCGGAGCTTGAGCGCCTGATAATACATCTCGGTCTGCGCGATCGGGGTGCGGTAGTCGGCCTCGCCGGTCATCAGCAGCGTCGGCGTTTTGACCTTGCCGACAAGGCTGAGCGGCGATTGGCGCCAGTAGGTTTCGTGACCGTCCCAAGGGTTTTCGCCGCCGAGCCAATATTGCGCGGTCACGGCCTGAATATCGGATGAAAGCGCCTGCACCGTCCAGTCGGTGACGGGGCGGATCGCTGCGGCGGCGCGGAACTTGTCGGGCTCCTTGCCGATCGCCCACAGCGTCAATACGCCGCCGCCCGATCCGCCTACGATGAAGAGGTTGCGCGCGTCGACATAGGGTCGCGCCGCGACGGCATCGACGCCCGACATTAGGTCGTCATGATCCTCGCTCGGGTAGGGCTTGCCATAGAAATTGGCGAACTGCTCGCCATAGCCGATACTCCCGCGCGGGTTGGCGAAAAGCACAAGATAACCGCGCGCCGCGTAGAGATGATGCGATACCGAAAAGAACGGCCCATAATCGGTGTTGGGGCCGCCATGAATATCGAGGATCATCGGGTATTTCTTCGCCGTGTCGAAGCCCGGCGGATGGAGCAGCCAGCCTTCGATTTCACGGCCTTCCGCGCGCGACTTCCAGGTCAGCCGCTCGAGCTTGCCGATATCCTTGCCCGCGCGCCAATCCTTGTTGAAATCGATGCTCGCGACGGTCTTGCCGCCACGTGACACACCCAAGCCCGCCGGGCGGTCGTCGAAGCCGGTGGTGTAGGCGATCGTGCCGCCGCCCTGCGAAAACGCGCCGCCCGACGACGGCAGATAGAGCCGCGTCCCGCCCAGCTTCTCGATGACGATGCGCGAGCGCCCGGTTGCCGGTGCGACTTCGACGACGCGTGTGACGCCGGCGTCGTTCATCAGCCCGTAGAGTTGCCCGCTTTTCGACCAGGTCGGCGCTTGCACCGGCCGATCGCGCGCCGCAGTCAGGTTGCGTGGCTCGCCACCCGCGAGGGGAACCACCCACAGGTCTGGCTTGACGTAGAAGGCCTGCTTGTCGACCGCACCGCTAAACGCGACCCATTTGCCGTCGGGAGAAACTGCCGGTTCGCCTTCATAGCCTTCGGCTTTGGTCAACTGGCGCGGCGTCCCGCCCGCGACCGGGTAAACAAACAGATCGGACTCCCGCCCTTTCAAGTCGGCATCGGGGCGGATCAGCGTGGCGACGACCAGACTCTGGCCATCGGGAGTCCATGAAATCGGCGAATCGCCTTCAAGGTGATGATACTCGCCCTGCGTGATCTGGCGCGGTTCGCCGCC
>CBDUBW010000278.1:0-2698 GCA_965365485.1 uncultured Aquisediminimonas sp. | reverse complement strand
TCAGGCGCGCGCATGGTGGCAGGTTCGGCCATGATTCGGTCGCTCCGGGAATCGAGTTGCTGGCGATGTCGCTAAGGCTTGGCGGCTAGAGAGGCCGCGCTTCCGCGTCAATGCAAAGCTGTTAAGGAAAGCAGATGATTCGAGACGACATAAACGCTGGCGTGATTGCCGCCATGAAGAGCGGTGACAAGCCGCGTACCGCCGCCATCCGCCTGATCCAGGCCGCGATCAAGAACCGCGACATCGAAGCGCGCACCGGCAAGGCCCCGGCGGACGACGACACGCTCGTGACCGAAGTATTGCAGAAAATGGTCAAGCAGCGCCGCGAATCGATCGATATGTTCACCAAGGGCGGCCGTCAGGAGCTTGCTGACAATGAGGCGGCGGAAGTCGCGGTCATCGAAAGCTTCCTGCCGCAACAACTAAGCGAGGCCGAGACCGCGGCGATCATCGAGGGCATCAAGACCGAGGTCGGCGCGACTTCGGTCAAGGATATGGGCAAGGTCATGGCGCTGCTGAAAGAGCGTCACGCCTCGTCGCTCGACATGAGCAAGGCTAGTGGGCTGGTTAAGGCGGCGCTTTCCTGACGCGATGACCTTATCCCCCGCCTGGCTCGATGAACTGCGCGCGCGAACCACTCTGTCCGCGCTGATTGGGCGTACGCTCAAGATCACCAAGGCGGGCCGGGAGTATAAGGCCTGCTGCCCGTTTCATAATGAGCGCACGCCGAGCTTTTACATCAACGACGAAAAGGGCTTCTACCACTGCTTCGGTTGCTCGGCACATGGCGACGCAATTCGCTGGATGACCGATCAGCAGGGCCTGCCTTTCATCGATGCGGTCAAGGAGCTCGCACAGGCCGCTGGCATGGAGGTGCCTGCGGCGGACCCCCGTTCCGCCGAACGCGCCGAGCGGGCGAACTCGCTTTACGATGTCATGGCTGCGGCGGCGGCGTGGTTCAGCGAGCAGTTGAACGGAATCGATGGCGCAGGCGCACGAGCCTATCTCGAGAAGCGGGGCCTCAGCGAAGCGACGATCAAGGCGTTCGGCATCGGCTTCGCGCCTGACACCCGCTCCAAGCTCAAGACCGCGCTCAAGCGGTTCGGCGATGACAAGCTGGTCGCAGCGGGGCTGCTGATTTCGGTCGAGGATAAGGACCCCTACGACCGTTTCCGCGGCAGGATCATGATCCCGATCCGCGACCCGCGCGGACGCGTCATCGCATTTGGCGGCCGCATCCTCGGCGAAGGCGAGCCCAAATATCTCAACTCGCCCGACACCCCCCTCTTCGACAAAGGCCGTACGCTCTACAACCTTGATCTCGCCGCTCCCGCGTCGCGCAAGACGGGCCGGGCGATCGTCGTCGAAGGTTATATGGATGTGATCGCGCTCGCGCAGGCGGGAATCAGCGATGCCGTCGCCCCGCTCGGCACCGCGCTGACCGAACATCAGATCGAGCGGCTCTGGCGGCTGACAGACGCACCCATCCTCTGCTTCGATGGCGATGCGGCCGGGCAGAAGGCTGCGGTGCGCGCAATCGGGCGCGCCCTGCCCGGCCTCGCCCCCGCCCGCACGCTGCGTTTCGCGACGCTCCCCGCAGGACAGGACCCCGACGACCTCATCCGGATCGGAGGCAAGCCGGCAATGGAAAGCGTGCTCGATGCCGCGGCCCCTCTGGTCGAGAGGCTCTGGCAGCATGAGCGTGAGGCGGCGCCGCTGGTAACGCCCGAAGCGCGCGCGGGGCTCAAGCGCCGCCTGATCGAACATGCGCAAAGCATCGCAGACGCGGACGTTCGCGCGCAGTACCTCCAGGAATTCCGTGCCCGCTTCGATACCGAGTTCGGCGCCAAGCCGCGCCGCGAATGGAAGCCCGGCGCGCGCTACGCCCCGCCCGAAGCCGCCCCCGGCGCGCACGCCAAGGCGATCGGCGGCGGCGGGATCGATCCGAGCATGGCGCGCGCGATTCTCGCCGGGCTTGTCCGCCATCCGGCGATGCTCCTTGCCTGCAGCGATGCCATCGCGACGCTTCCGATCGCCGATGCCGGGCTTGCGCGGCTGCGATCGGTGCTGCTCGACGCCGCCTTCGATGCACCGCAGCTTGATTCGGCGGCGATCGCCCCCATATGCGCCGAAGCCGGGCTGTCGGAGGAATTGGATCGGATCGCCGGGGCGCGATTGGTCGCATTCTCCTTCACACGCGATGGCGACGCTGAAGTCGCCCGCCGCGATCTGGCGATGGCGATTGAGGCGCTTGCCGCCCGGCCCGAGCTCGATGCCGCGCTCGCGGCGGCCACGGCACGGTTGACCGAGTGTTGGGATGAGGCCGGGTTCAGCGAGCAAACCCGGCTCTTGGAGGCGCGGCGAAGCGCGGAACGCAGGCTGGCAAGCTTGGTTGAAGACAGCTATGGGGCGCCGGATTTTTGAGTGACAGGGTGAATATGGCCAAGACCGAGAGTGCCGAGACGATCGAAAAGCCCGAAGCGGGTGACGCGCCTCTGCTCGATTTAAACGATGCCAGCATCAAGAAGCTGCTCGCGCGCGCCAAGAAGCGCGGCTACATTACCTATGACGAATTGAACGAAGCGCTGCCGCAGGATCAGATGGCGTCCGAGCAGATCGAGGACATCATGTCCGCGATCAACGAAATGGGCGTCAACATCGTCGAAAATGAAGAACAGGCTGATGAGGGCGAGGAGCC
>CBDUBW010000277.1:0-2732 GCA_965365485.1 uncultured Aquisediminimonas sp. | reverse complement strand
GTCGTTCGAGAAAGGATGGGAAGGCTTCAAGATCGGCTGGAGCGCGCCGCGGGCTATCACCGGCAAATCCGCTGATCCGATCCTTGATGTAGGTCGCGTAACTGATCTTGCTCATCTCGCCATCGGAGACGATGTCGATCCCAGCTGCGACCTGGCGGCGGACGGCGTCTGAAACCGCGCTTGAAACGACGGTTTCGAAGCGCGCGGCGTCGACGGCCTCCTCGCGCTCTGCAGCGAAGAGCAAGTCGGTAAGTTCCGCGCCGCGCGGCAGCGAGCCAACATGTGTCGTCAGGATACGGTCTGGCATGGTACCTCCTGGGTGAGCCAGCCAAGCAGCGCATTGGCGACGGCCTCAGGCTGTTCGAGTGGCACGAGGTGGCCGGCGTCACCCACTTCGATAACGGTGGCGTTATCGCCGATCATCGCGCCCCAGCGCCTGTGCCATTCGGGCGGGCACAACCTGTCTTGGCTGCCACAGCACAGCAATACCGGCATCGGCAGATGGGGAAGCAATGGCCGCAGGTCATCGCGCAGGCGCAGAGCCTCGCTCTGCGCGATGAACGTTTGCGCGCCCAGCGTGCGCGCCATCTGCATCACTGTGTCGAGAAGCTCACGATCGCCGCGATTTTCGTCTGCAAGATAATTCGGCTTGAGTTCGTCAGCGACGATGGTCTCCAGCTCGCCCGCGCGCGCCCGTTGCTGCTGCCCAGGGCGCACGGCCGCGCGTTCAGGTAGATCCGCAGAGGCGTTGAAGGCGACAAGGCCAAGGCCTACCACTTTCTGCGACATCCGGATGGCCAAGCTGCATGCGACGATGGCGCCCATCGAGAAGCCGATGACAATGCAGCGATCCGGCACGCTCGCCGCCACCGCATCAACCATTTCGTCGATCGAAGCTTGATCGAGACGTGGGGCGTGGAGTACCGTGTGCCCCGCTTCGCTGAGGACCCTAGCAACGGGCTGCCACAGCCGCTCGTCGCACATATTGCCGGGAATGAGCACGACTGGCGGCATGTTAGAACCGCGGAGTCCATGGCCGTGGCAGCCCGTCGTCGCTGACGAACCTGTCACCTTCTTTCGGCGTGATGGCCACAACCGCATAGTTGAAGCCGGCACTACGGCTAGGCTCGTTGCTCATCTTGTGGATCGCGAGAAGCGCCGCCGCCCCGCCTTCCCCGCCGAACGCTCGAACCACGAACGCTCGCACGCGCAGCGCGCCCGCTCGCCGCACCGTTTCAAGATGACGGCGGGCGGCTTCAAGCAGCGCGTCCACGCAGTCAGCCTCGAGGTCGGGGTGATCCTCGATCCGAACAAACAGATTGCCTCGACGCTGATTCATGTCGGGATCGAACGCAAGGTCGATCGCTGGCTCGTGGGGTAGTGAGATATCTTTACCCACGCGCCACAGCCGCCCTATCCTCCCGGAATAGCAATCAGCGATCAGGGCATCGCTTGCGCCTACCAGCGCAGCCCCCTGCGCGGTTTCGACCACAACCGCTTCCTCCTCCTGGAACGGTTGAGAGCAAAAGGCAGCAAGGATGGCCTCGGCCCCGATCAATTCGCCCTGCCCCCAGCAGCAGATTGCGTTGCCAAGCAGACCGTCATCAGTTGGCGTTTCGCCGCGTCCGATTGCGCGAAGATGCTCGACTGCGCTCATGCTCCGAGCCCCCCGGCAACCTGGCGCAAAATCGAGACCTCATCGAACACAGTGGAGTCCTCGATGATTCTACCGCCACGAAGCCGGAAATGAGAAATGGCAAGGATCCAGAGGTCTCGACCGGTAGGCGGGCCCCAGGGCCCAGTGCCACGATGCACGCCGGCAAGCGACCAGCGTATGGCGACCGCCACGTCACCATGCGGCAGGGGGCGCGCCGCGACATGCTCACAGCGAAAGGCACGATCGTGTAAAGCGTTCGAGATCTGGTTGACGCAGCCAATCCAATAACCTCTTCCGAAGCCGTTGCGACGCGAGGGCCAGCGGATCTCGGCGGCGGGCGATAAGATCTGCGCCGCGTCGCCCCAAAGGTCGTCCGCGAACGCGGCACGTAGCATGGCCGCAACTGAGGCAGCCGGGTGGTCGGGTTCAATTTCGACGTCTGCTAAGGTGCGCGTTTCTGCCATTGCTTCCGCGCGCCAGCCGTGCCGCGCTTGATCACCCGTGCGATCCGCTTTTGCGGAGGCGGCGGCGATCGCGAGGGGATCGGCACCAACCTGCCAAAGCGCGGTCGCATTGTCGCGGACGAGCCATTCTTCGACGATGCGGTTGGCGATGACCTTGCAGTCGGCAATGGTCGAAACCCCGTTGCCGCGCATCGTCGCGTGCCCGATCAGGGGTTCATCGCCAAAGTGGGTGGCGCGGCTGATGATCCGGTGCGAACTGTAAAATGTGCCTTGGGCATCCTCGCTCCACACCACGTCTTGGGCCATCACCATGCGGTCGGCGTAGCTGGCGAGTGAACCAATCGTGTTCTGGGTGACAACTTCCATGCCGACCGACGGACCGGCCAAGGTGTGCATCACGCAATCGTCGCTATAGTGAGTGCGGCACAGCCCGACATTCTTCTCTTCCCAGATGCGATGCGTGCACCGGACGATATAGTCGACGAAATCGCGGTAGACAGGCTCGAAGCCTTCAAGCGTCTGGCGCGGCGGGCCCTCCTCGAGCAACTCGCTCATTGGCCTGCCTACGGGAGAGAGGACTTGCGGGTCTTGGTCCCAAGCCATCAGATATA
>CBDUBW010000276.1:0-2744 GCA_965365485.1 uncultured Aquisediminimonas sp. | reverse complement strand
ATCCTGGCCGCGACGATCTCTACGATATGGGTGTCGTCGCGACCGTGCTGCAGCTCCTCAAGCTTCCTGACGGTACGGTGCGCGTCCTTGTCGAAGGGCAGAGGCGCGCCTCGCTCGCGACGCTTGAAGGCAGCGGCGATTGCCTCGAATGCACGGTCGATCCGGTTGACGAGCTTGAAGGCGAAAGCACCGAGACCAAGGCGCTGATGCGCTCGGTCGTCGATCAGTTCGAGAATTACGCCAAGCTCAACAAGAAGCTGCCCGCCGAAACCGCGGTGCAGCTTTCCGAAATCGACGAACCTTCGCGGCTTGCCGACGCGATCGCCGCCAACCTGTCATTGAAGGTCAGCGACAAGCAGTCGCTGCTGGTCGAGCTCGACCCGGGCAAACGGCTCGAGATGGCGTTCGCCTTCATGGAAGGCGAGCTCGGTGTGCTTCAGGTCGAGAAGAAGATCCGCGGCCGTGTCAAACGCCAGATGGAGAAGACCCAGCGCGAATATTATCTCAACGAGCAGTTGAAGGCGATCCAGCGCGAGCTCGGTAACGAGGGCGAAGAAGGCGAGGGTGACGAGATCGCCGAGCTGACGCAGAAGATCGCGACGATGAAGCTTTCGAAGGAGGCCAAGACCCGCGCCACCACCGAGCTCAAAAAGCTGAAAGCGATGCAGCCGATGTCCGCCGAGGCGACGGTCACGCGCAACTATCTCGACGTGTTGCTCGGCCTGCCCTGGGGCAAGAAATCGAAGCTCAAGAAGGACATCGCGGCGGCGCAGGCGGTGCTCGACGACGATCACTATGCGCTCGAAAAGGTCAAGGACCGCATTGTCGAATATCTCGCGGTGCAGGCGCGCACCAACCGGCTCAAAGGGCCGATCCTTTGCCTCGTCGGCCCTCCGGGTGTCGGCAAGACCTCTTTGGGCCGCAGCATCGCCAAGGCGTGCGGGCGCGAGTTCATCCGCCAGTCTTTGGGCGGTGTCCGCGACGAGGCCGAAATTCGCGGCCATCGCCGCACCTATATCGGCTCGCTGCCGGGCAAGGTCGTCTCCAACCTGAAGAAAGCGGGGACGATGAACCCGCTCTTCCTGCTCGACGAGATCGACAAACTTGGCCAGGATTTTCGTGGCGATCCCGCTTCGGCGCTGCTTGAGGTGCTCGACCCCGAACAGAACAGCAAGTTCCAGGATCATTATCTCGAACTCGACATTGATCTCTCGGACGTGATGTTCGTCACGACCGCGAACACTTTGAACCTTCCTCAGCCGCTGCTTGACCGGATGGAGATCATTCGTCTCGAGGGCTATACCGAGGATGAAAAGGTCGAGATCGCCAAGCGCCATTTGATCGCCAAGCAAATTGAGGCGCACGGACTCAAGGACGATGAGTTCGTGCTGACCGATGGCGGGCTGCGCGCGCTGATCCAGGGCTACACGCGTGAGGCTGGTGTCCGCACCTTGGAGCGCGAGATTGCCAAGCTCGCGCGCAAGGTGCTGCGCCGCATTCTCGAAGGCAAGATCGAGGGTGCCGAGATCACCGCCGATAACGTCTCCGAATATGCGGGCGTCAAGAAATTCCGGCATGGCTTGTCCGAAGACGAAAACCAGATCGGCGCAGTGACCGGGCTCGCCTGGACCGAGGTCGGCGGGGAGTTGCTGACCATCGAAGCGGTGACGGTTCCCGGCAAGGGCCAGGTAAAATCGACCGGCAAGCTCGGCGACGTGATGGGGGAATCGATCCAGGCCGCGCTCAGCTACGTCAAGGCGCGCGCGCCATCCTACGGCATCAAGCCCAGCTTGTTCGCGCGCAAGGATATTCACGTCCATCTGCCCGAAGGCGCGACGCCCAAAGACGGGCCCTCGGCGGGCATCGGCATGGTCACGGCGATGATCTCGACGCTGACCGGCGTTGCCGTTCGCCGCGACGTCGCGATGACCGGCGAGGTGACGCTGCGCGGTCGTGTGTTGCCGATCGGGGGCTTGAAGGAGAAGCTGCTCGCGGCGCTGCGCGGCGGAATCAAGACGGTAATCATCCCGCAGGAAAATGAGAAAGATCTTGCCGAAATTCCCGCCAATATCCTTGAAGGGCTGACGATCGTTCCCGTCGGGCATGTCGATGAGGTTCTTGCGCTCGCGCTCACCGAAAAGCTCGACGCGATCGACTGGACCGAAGCCGACGAGCTGGCGGCGCAGCCGACCCCGGGCAGCATCGCCAATCCTGAGTCTCTGCCGCACTGAGATTGTCCCGAAACGCCAACGCATTTTACTTTGACTCGTGCGCGGGCTTTGGAGTTAAATCGCGAGCTAGAAAGCCGCGACTCATAGTGCGGAACGCAGCGAGGGGTGGGTGACATGAACAAGCAGGATTTGATCGTCACAGTGGCCAATGCTTCGGGCTTGAGCCGGGGCGATGCCAGCCGGGCGGTCGAAAGCGTGTTCGATTCCATCCAGACCGCACTCAAGAAGGGCGACGAAGTCCGTCTGGTCGGCTTCGGCACATTTTCGGTCTCGCGCCGCAAGGCTTCGACCGGCCGCAACCCGCGCACAGGGGAGCCGATGCAGATCAAAGCCTCGTCGCAGCCCAAGTTCCGCGCCGGCAAGGTGCTCAAAGATTCGGTGAACTGACGGTTTGACGCGCAGCCGGGGCTTGGGTATCGGCCCGCTTCCCGCCGGTCGGGGCGCGTAGCTCAGCGGTAGAGCACTCCCTTCACACGGGAGGGGTCACAGGTTCAATCCCTGTCGCGCCCACCA
>CBDUBW010000275.1:0-2745 GCA_965365485.1 uncultured Aquisediminimonas sp. | reverse complement strand
ACACGGTCGGTTCGGAGATCACCGGCCAGCGCGGCGGGATCCACAACTCGGTCACTCGGATCAATATGAAGCCGACCCATATGATCGGCGGCTACGTCCAGCTCGCCTACGGGTTCAACTATTATGGAACGGTCGGGGCAAACCGCGACGAGTTCGTGATCGTGAGAAAGATGAGCGAAGTGAACTGGTTCGACAAGGCGGCCGACGATAGCGCCAATGTCGAAGGAGGGACCGCCGACTGGGGCACCGGGACCGGCCGAGCCACGATCTGGGAGGCAGCGGAATGAAGGTCCGTGCCCAGATCGCGATGGTCCTCAACCTCGACAAGTGCATCGGCTGTCACACATGCTCGATCACTTGCAAGAACGTCTGGACCAATCGCGAAGGCGTCGAATACGCCTGGTTCAACAACGTCGAAACCAAGCCCGGCATCGGCTATCCCAAGGATTGGGAAAACCAGGAACGCTGGAAAGGCGGCTGGGTCCGCAAGGGCAACGGCAAGATCATACCGCGACAGGGCGCGAAATGGCGCATTCTGTCGAAGCTGTTCGCCAACCCGCACCTGCCCGAGATCGACGACTTCTACGAGCCCTACACCTTCGAATACGAATGGCTGCAGTCCGCGCCCGAGCTGCAGGCGCAGCCCACCGCGCGCCCCCGCTCGCTGGTGACGGGGGAGCTGCTCAACAAGATCGAATGGAGTGGCAACTGGGAGGATATGCTCGGCGGCGAGTTCGAGAAGCGCGGCCACGACTACAACTTCGAAGGGGTGCAGAAGGAGATCTACGGCCAGTTCGAAAAGACCTTCATGATGTATCTGCCGAGGCTGTGCGAGCACTGCCTCAATCCCACCTGTCTGGCATCGTGCCCCTCGGGCGCGATCTACAAGCGGGAGGAAGACGGCATCGTCCTTATCGACCAGGAGAAATGCCGCGGCTGGCGCATGTGCGTGTCGGGCTGCCCGTACAAGAAGATCTACTACAACTGGTCGAGCGGAAAGTCGGAGAAGTGCATCTTCTGCTACCCGCGCATCGAAACCGGGCAGCCGACGGTGTGCTCCGAAACCTGCGTCGGGCGGATTCGCTACCTTGGCGTGGTGCTATACGATGCCGACAGGATCGAGGCGGCAGCGAGCGTGGAGGATCCCAAGGATCTCTATCCCGCGCAGCTCGGCGTGTTCCTCGATCCTAATGACGTCGCCGTGCAGGAGGCCGCCCGGGCGGAAGGCATTCCCGACCAGTGGCTCGAGGCGGCCGCCCATTCGCCGGTCTACAAGATGGCCATGGAATGGAAGATCGCCTTCCCGCTTCATCCCGAATACCGCACCCTGCCGATGGTCTGGTACGTCCCGCCATTGTCGCCAATCCAGTCAGCCGCGGAAGCCGGGAAAATCTCGGCGCAGGACGGAATGCCGGACGTGCGCAGCTTGCGCATCCCGCTGCGTTATCTCGCCAACCTGCTGACCGCAGGCGACGAGGAACCGATCGCCACCGCGCTCGAGCGGATGCTCGCGATGCGGTCCTACATGCGCGCAAAAAGCGTCGAGGGGCGGATCGACGAGTCCATCCCGCAGCGCGTCGGCCTCGACCGGCCGACGATCGAGGAAATGTACCGGATCATGGCGCTCGCCGCCTACGAGGACCGTTACGTCATTCCCACCGCGCGGCGCGAGATGGACGAGGATGCCTTCGTCCTTCGCGGCTCTTCTGGCTTCGGCTTCAAGGAAAACACGCTCGGCAAGACCAAGGTCAACCTGTTCGGCGGGGGCACCAAGAAGCCGCCCCGCGATCCGCGAATGGACATTGCGACATGAAGCTGACGCTCAAGGCGTTCGCTCACTTGCTCGGCTATCCGTCGGCGGAGTTGCAGGCCCACATGGGCGAGATCGCTGAGGCGCTCCGCACGGAAGGCGCGTTGGCGCGCGCGGCGATGCGGCGCCTGCAGCCGTTGCTCGAACGCCTGGCAGGCGAAGAGCTGCTCGACCAACAGTCCGCCTACAGCGAGCTGTTCGACCGCTCCCGCTCGCTGTCGCTGCATCTATTCGAGCATGTCCACGGCGACAGCCGCGAGCGCGGACAGGCGATGATCGATCTCGGCCACCAGTACCTCGAGCAGGGTTTCTACCTAGACGCGAGTGAGCTGCCCGATTTCATCCCGGTGTTCCTCGAATACGCCGCGTTCTTGCCGCCTGCCGAAGCTCGCGAGACCATCGCGCAGCCCGCGCATGTCTTCGCGGCGCTCGCCGAGCGGCTGCACAAGCGTGGCAGCGATTATGCGGCGGTGTTCGACGGAATCGTCACGCTTGCGGGTACGAAGCCGGATGCGGAAGCAATCGCCGGGGTGGATGACAATACTCCCCCCGTCGACGTCCCCGTGGAAGAAGACTGGGAGGAAACCCCCGTGTCGTTCAGCGCCCACGCGGCACACGAGATGGGCGGTCCCACCGGGCCCGTGGCCCGGATCAGGGCAGCTAACCGAGCGAATGTGCAGGAGGTGGGACGGTGATCGACTTCATAAACCAACTTGCGTTCGGCTGGTATCCTTACCTGGCCGTCACCGTGCTGGTTCTCGGCAGTATCCTGCGGTTCGACGCCAACCAGTACAGCTGGCGCTCGCAGTCGAGCCAGTTCCTGCGCCGCAAGCAGATGGTAATCGGATCCAACCTGTTTCACATGGGAATCATCATCCTATTCTTCGGCCACCTGGTCGGGTTGCTCACGCCCATCAACGTGTTCGACACACTCG
>CBDUBW010000274.1:0-2750 GCA_965365485.1 uncultured Aquisediminimonas sp. | reverse complement strand
TTCTGCGCGACGGAGATGCACGCAGCCGAGGGCCGCCCCATCCTGCTCGGCAATGAGAATGATCTGCTCACCATCACCAAGAATTTCGGCGAGTTCGTGCGCGTTGGTGCGCTGGCCGAGAAGCAAGTCGGCCTCGTGCGTCCAGCCGCGCCGCGCGCCTTCCCCTCGATAAGCACCCTCGACCAGCGCGTGAAGCGCCGGAACATCGGAGAGCGACGCGCGGCGGATCGCGATCATTTCGCCGCCGCCTGCTGCTTGGCGAGTTCAGCCTCGAAAGCTGCCTCCATTCTTTGAGCGAAACGATCGAGCTCGGTCGGGTCGATAAAGGCGGCGGCATCGCCCGCGGCCAGACGCGCGCGCTTGGCACTCAAATCGAAAAAGTTGTCGTGATTGGCGAGGAAGATGTCAGCCTTCATCCTCCGCAGCTTGGCGAAGCTCGCGCGGAAATCGGCGATCATGCCGGGATAGGCTTCGGGAACGAGCGACTGGCCCGCGACGGTCGCGCTGCAGTGAAACAGGACATCGCGCATGACGCCGTCCTTCCCTCGGGCGCGCATCGTCCAGGTCGTGCAGCCGGGCGAGTGGCCGGGCGTCAGGTGCGCGGTCAGCGTGGTGCCGCCAAGCGACACCGTCTCGCCATCGCCGATAACGCGATCGACGCGAATCGATGGAAATTTCATCCCCCCGCTCGGGCCGAAACCGATGTCACCGGCTTCGAGAAACGGCTTGTCCTTGGCGCTGGCGATCATCTTCGCGCCGCTCAGCCGCTGCAGGCCAGCCAGCCCGCCGGCATGGTCGATATGGGCGTGGCTGTTGAGCAGATAGCGGACATCTTCGATCCGGAAACCGAGCGCCTTCACGTTCGCGGCGATCAGCGGCACCGATTGCGGCAGAATGCCATCGATCAAGATGTGACCCTCGGGCGTCGTGATCAGCCAGGCGCTGACTGTCGCGGTACCGACATAATGCACATTGCCGATGACGGTGAAGGCAGCGAACGGCTCGTTCCAGCGCCCATTCTTCGCGAAACCGGACAGCGGGGCGCGTTCTGCAGCGGCGATCTCGGCATCGCTCGCCAGCGGCGGCGCGGCGGCCGCGCCTGCGCCGAGCAGCAATGCCGTTATCGCCCCTGAAATCGCTTTCCGCATCGACCCGGCTATCGGCAAGCGGGCGGCGATTTGCAAGCCGCCCGCCCGACGGAGCCGGCTTAGCTGTCGAAGAAGTCCACCGCCCCCGTATCGAGATCATAGTAGGCGCCGACGACCATTAGCCGCTTCTCGCGAAGCGGTTCAGCGATGATCGGATCGGAGGTTTCGCGCAGTCCGCGAACGACGTGGCGGATATTCATGTGGATCGCATCGTCGACGAGGTCGCCGCCCGGCTTCAGCGAAGCGCGCGCGTCGATCACCGACGGCAGGATCGGCTGAACCATTCGTGTCAGCGATGGCGGCAGCTGGCTGTTCTCGGTCACGAGCTTGGTCGCCGCGTCGACCGCGCCGCAGCGTTCGTGGCCGAGCACGACGATCAGCGGCGTCTTGAGCGCCGCGACAGCGTAGGCGATCGAGCCGAACCCGGCGTCGTCGACGTAATTGCCCGCGGTCCTCACGATGAATAACTCGCCGAGTCCGCCGCCGAAGAGATGCTCCGGCCCGACGCGCGAGTCCGCGCAGCCCACCAGAACCGCGAAGGGCGACTGGCTCTTGGCAAGTTCGAGGCGGCGCTTGGTCGTGATATCCGCCAGCGGCTCCCGGTCGGCGACGAAACGGCGATTGCCCTCGCGCAACCGGGCAAGCGCCTGCTGAGGCGTCATCCCGGCCTTGGCGGGCGGCATCGGTTCGGCCGCCGTCGCCGTTGCCAGCGGAGCGAGTGCGACGGTTCCGCCGGCAAGCGCAGCCAGACCCAGCATCGTTCGCCGATCGGTGTTTGCGGGTGTTTCATGCATCAAATTTACTCCTCTCATTTAAAGATCTTAGATCAGGCGCGGCCCGGCGTGTCCGCCGACGCTCGCGTCTTCCACAGCGATACTGCGATGCCGCCCAGAATGAGGCCGAAGGTCACGGCGAGGCTCAACACCGGCGGGAATTTGTCGCCGCCGAGGATGAAATCCGCCACGAAAATTTTCGAGCCGATGAACACCAGCACCAGCGCCAACGCGTACTTCAAATATTCGAAGCGGTGCACCATCGCCGCGAGCGCGAAGTAAAGCGCGCGCAGGCCCAGCACCGCCATGATGTTCGAGGTATAAACGATAAAGGTATCGGTGGTGATCGCGAAGATCGCGGGCACGCTGTCGACCGCGAAAACGAGATCGACGACATTGATCACCACCAGTGCGAGGAACAGCGGGGTCGCCGCCAGCACCAGCTTGCCCGTCCTGCTGTCGGGGATGCGCACGAAGAATTTCTGATCGTGCAGCTCGGGCGTCACCCGCATGATCCGCGAGATGAAGCGGACGGCGGGGTTGTTCGCGATCTCCATCGGCTTCTCGCTCGCGAAGAGCATCTTCACGCCGGTCGCGATCAGGAACACCGCGAAGATGTAGAGCACCCAGTAGAATTGCTCGACCAAAGCGGCGCCCAGCGCGATCATGATGCCGCGCAGGACGATGACGCCGATGATGCCCCAAAGCAGTGCGCGATATTGATATTTTGCGGGAATCGCGAAGGTTGTGAAGATCAGGCCGATGACGAAGATGTTGTCGATCGACAGCGCCTTCTCGATGAAGAAGCCGGTATAATATTTCATGCCGA
>CBDUBW010000273.1:0-2762 GCA_965365485.1 uncultured Aquisediminimonas sp. | reverse complement strand
TCACGACATCGATTTCGCGCGTCTCGAACTGCTCAAGTTGCTCGCCGAGAACCAGAATATCCGCACCACGGTCGCGACTGACTATGCCGACACGAGCCGCATCGCCGCGTGCAAGGTCCTAATCACTTACACCTGTGACTTGATGCCGACCGAACAGCAGGCGACGGCTATCCGCGCCTTTGTCGAAGGCGGGGGACGCTGGATCGCGTTGCACGGCACAAACTCGATCTTGCGCTTTACAGACGCCGGGGTGGCGACGCCCGAAGAACGCTCCGACGTCATGGAAATGCTCGGCAGCCAGTTCAAGGCACACCCGCCGATCGGCCAGCCTTTCCCGGTGCGCTTCACAAACCGCGATCACCCTCTGACGCGCGGGCTCGACGATTTCGAAGTAGTCGACGAGCTTTATTTGATGAAGATGCTCGCGCCAGTCGAAGTCCTCGCCGAGACCGAATTCACGGGTGAGGCGTCAGGCTTCGTCGATCCCCGATGGGACGAGAAATCGGTGCCGGTGCTCTACCTCCGTCAACTCGGGACTGGCGCAATTCTGTATAACACGCTCGGCCATTGCCGGAGCCATTATGACGTAATCGATCTGATGCCCTTCTGGCAGCATCCCGAACGCTGTGCCTGGAACTATCCGATCTATTACGAGATGCTGCGCCGCGCGATCCGCTGGGGCTGCGAGGAACTGGCCTGATGGACATGGATTTCACCGCCGAGGACATCGCCTTTCGCGACGAGGTCCGCGCGTTTCTCGATGAAAAGCTCAGCCCGCGGCTGCGCGAGGGCGCGGCCAACACGCCTTCGGTGTTCGTCGAGCCGGACATCACCCGCGAATGGCAGGCGATCCTCAACGAAAAGGGCTGGCTCGCCACCTTCTGGCCGCCGGAACATGGCGGCCCAGGCTTCAGCCCCATGCAGAAATACATTTTCGAACGTGAGATGGCGTTGGCGGGCGCGCCTTCGCTGCCGGTGCTCGGATTGAAGCTCGTCGGCCCGGTCATCTGCAAGTTCGGAAATCCGGCGCAGAAGGCTTATTTTCTGCCGCGAATCCGGTCGGGCGAGGATTATTGGTGCCAGGGCTATTCGGAGCCTGGCTCGGGCTCCGACCTCGCCAGCCTCAAGACCCGCGCGGTTCGGGAAGGCGATAAATATGTCGTCAACGGGTCCAAGATATGGACGACCCATGCGCATCACGCCAACTGGATGTTCGCGCTGGTGCGCACCGATCCGCAGGCCAAGAAGCAGGAAGGGATAAGCTTCCTGCTCATTCCCATGGATCAGCCCGGCGTCACCGTCAGCCCGATCGTGACGATGGCCAACGATCATGAGGTCAACCAGGTCTTCCTCGACAATGCCGAAACTGGCGCGGAGAATCTGATCGGTGAGGAAGGGCAGGGCTGGACGATCGCCAAGTTCCTGCTCGAGAATGAGCGCGGCGGCAGCTGCACCGCGCCAGGGTTGCTTGCGGCACTCGACCGCGTCGAGGACGCCGCGCGAAACGAACCTTCGGGCACTAACGGCGCCCTTATCCATGACCCCGTGCTGGCGCAGCGAATTGCGCGGCTTCGGCTCGAATGCGAAGCCTTCGAGGTGACTGAGCTGCGCATCCTTGCGGAAATCGCGCAGGGCCGACCCGCGGGGCCACAGACTTCGCTGGTCAAGCTGATCAGCGCCAATCTCCGTCAGGCGATCAACAGTCTCGAGATCGATATTTACGGCTATGACGGGCTGCAGCTGCCCGTGACGCGCCCGCTCTACGGCAATGAGGCGCCCGAGCCGATCGGCAGCCGCGCGGCGCAGCTCGCCATGCCTGCCTATCTGAATGGCCGGGCCTATACGATCTTCGGTGGATCGGACGAGGTCCAGAAGACGATCATCGCCAAGCAGGTGCTGGGGCTTTAGCCGGGGCTTTCGTTCGCGCCCTCTCCAGTGTAAACTCCTCCCTAACAGACGCCCACAACGGGCGCGCCGTAGGAGAGGCTTTGGCGATGCAGACATCCGAGGCGATCGAGGCCGTAACCATCCGGGCTGCCGCGGACATCAGAAAGGCCGCGGAGGCCTTGGCGGAAATCGCTCGCGATCTTGGTTTCCGCGTCGGCGTATGCCCCGATATCGCCTCTTCGCAACAGATGATCGATGCCGATGGCGCGTTGATAAACGCGGAGGTTTTCGGCTGGAAAGCCGATGGTGAACGTTGGTGGGAGGAGAAGCGCTTGGCTCTCCACTCGCCGCTGCCGCGCGCGTGTCGTTACGAGAGCGAGCCCTTCTGGTGCAATGAGCAGGGCGCGCGCACGGCTTGGCCAAACCGCTATCTCGAGGAGCTGAGCTTTGCCGACTTCGCGCATTATGTGAAAGCGCACGCGACCATCGTCGTGCCGGTGCATCTGCCCTTCGGCCAGATCGCCGCGGCGAGTTTTTCACCGATCGACCTCAGCATCGACGATCTGAGCGATGCGATGGCGGCCCATGGCGCGCTGTTCGGAGAACTCAGCCGACGCTTTCTCGGAAGCTATGTCAGCGCGATGCGGACGCAGCAGTGGATTCCATCGGATTGCCGGCTTTCGAAGCGCGAGGTCGAATGTCTGCGCTGGGCGGCCGTGGGCAAGACCGATCGCGAGATCAGCCTGATCCTGACGCTGAGCCACGCCACGGTGCGCTATCATGTGCAGAGAGCGGGCGAGAAATTGAACGCGGTGAACCGCAGCCAGTCGGTCTTCAAGGCGGGCCAGCTCGGCTATCTGGGGGCCGCGGCCTGA
>CBDUBW010000272.1:0-2792 GCA_965365485.1 uncultured Aquisediminimonas sp. | reverse complement strand
ATTTGGTCACCTGGATCGTCGGCGTCATCGCCATCCCGATCTTCTTCCCGTTCTAGCGAAGCGGGCCGCGATTAGCGCGCGCTAATCGCCGACTCCGCGAACGCCGGCCGGCCTCGCCTCGCGAGGACCAACGTCACGGCGTAGCGGCCCAAGGTTCCGGCGATGCGAAGCGTCGTTGGAATGGCGGCGGAGGTGATTCACTCCCCGGGACGCACCATCGGCGTAGGAAAGACGGTGTGACGAACCCCGAACAAGATCAAAACTCTCTTGACAAGCAGGAAAAACCCTCATATCATAGCGGAATGACCCAATCGCCGTGCACCCGCCCCGCAGCTGCCGACATCCAGCCCCTCCCCGCCCCGCCGGCGGAGCGTGATCCGCCCGATGCTTCGCTAGTCCCGGTCCGCAGCCGCGCAGATGGCTGGACAGCGGAAAAGCAGCACGCCTTTATCGCGCATCTGGAGCAGTATGGCAGCGTCAAGGCGGCGTGCGCGGCGGTGGGGATGAGCGAGCACAGCGCCTACCGGCTGCGGCGTCGCGCCGATGCCGCCGCGTTCCGTGATGCCTGGGCGGAGGCTGTGCGCATCAATGTCGAGCGCGTCGCCGAAAGCGTCATCGATCGCGCGCTCAACGGTGATCTTCGCCAGCGTTGGTTTAAAGGAGAGCTGGTGGGGGAAGAGCGGGTCTATAGCGATCGGCTCCAGACATGGCTGATCACCAACGGCATGGCGGTGCTCGACAGGCTCGATGCCGCACGCGCGGCCGATGCCGGGCTGCCGGTGATCGCCCCCGTCGCGCAAACCCCGGCCGCCCCGCTGCGGGTCTGGCAGGACGAGCATTACCCGATTCTCCGCACCAATGCCGCCATGCCGCGCGGGTACGATCCCCGTGAGCTCGAAGCGCGAGGTAGCTATGGCGATCCCGATTTCAGCCGCCTTTGCACCATCACGGAAACGCGCAATTGGAAGGCGCGGACCGATGTCAAAGCCGCCAACGCGACCGCCGAGCAGGCACGTCGCGCCCTGTTCAATCGCAAGGCCGCTTGAAAAACCGCGGTTTTGCGTTCGAAATCGCTTCGACCCACTAACCTTACTAACCTTCCGCCGGCCTTTCCCCTTCACGCCAACCCGTCTAGACCCTCCCCAGGAAACCGGGGAGAGACATGGCCAGCAAAGCGCAGATTCCTTCTCCCAAGACGCTGCCGATCATCGGCAACCTCCACCAGATCCCCAAGGCCGGGCTGATCCAGCATCTGATGGGAGTCGCGCGCGATTTCGCCGAGCCCGGCATCTTCAAGCTCTATTTCGGCAGTTATGTCAGCCTCTGGGTCTCGCACCCCGATCTCGTGGCGGAGCTGAGCGACGAGAGCCGTTTCCGCAAAATCCCCGGCCCCGGGCTGCGCGCCGTCCGCAGCTTCGCGGGCGACGGGCTCTTCACCAGCTTCTCCGACGAGCCCAACTGGGCCAAGGCGCACAACATCCTCCTCCCCGCCTTCAGCCACCGCGCGATGCGCGGCTATTTCGGGATGATGCTCGAAGTCGCCGATGCGATGGTCGCGAAGTGGAAGCGGCACGCCGGAAGCGAGGTCAACGTCCCCGATGACATGACGCGCTTCACGCTCGACAGCATCGCCATCGCGGGGTTCGGCTACCGCTTCGACAGCTTCGAAAAGGACGCGCTCGATCCCTTCCTCGAATCGCTCGCCACTGCGCTCACCGAATGCATGAACAAAACGGTGCGGCTTCCCATCCAGCAGCGCTTCGCCAAGGCGAGCCAGGCGCGGCTGGCGGCGGCGATCGGCACCATGAACACGCTGGTCGACCAGGTCATCGCCGAACGTCGCGCCAACCCCACCGACGGGGGCGACCTGCTCAACCTGATGCTCACCGCGAAGGACCCACAAAGCGGAGAAGCGCTGTCCGACCTCAACATCCGCTACCAGATTCTGACCTTCCTGATCGCGGGGCATGAGACGACTTCGGGAATGCTGAGCTTCGCCTTCTACCAGCTGCTCCGTCACCCGCACATCCTCGCCCAGGCCTATGCCGAGGTCGATCGCGTCCTGCCGGGCGACAAGCGCCCCGAGATGGCCGACGTCGCCAAGCTCGACGTCATCGAGCGTATCCTCAAGGAAACGCTGCGGCTCTGGCCGACCGCGCCAAGCTTCTCGGTCGGGCCGTTCGAAGACACGGTGATCGGCGGGCAATTTACGATGCGCAAGGATCGGCCGATCAATGTCATGACTCCCGCGCTCCACCGCCATCCGAGCGTGTGGGATCGACCGACAGACTTCGATATCGATCGCTGGCTCCCCGAGGCGGAAGCGGCGCGCCACCCGCATGCCTACAAGCCGTTCGGCAACGGCGTCCGCGCCTGTATCGGGCGGCAGTTCGCGATGGTCGAAGCCAAGCTCGGGCTGGCGATGCTGCTCCGCGAATTCGCGATCTCCGACCGCCGCGATTACGCGCTGAGCATCAAGGAAACGCTCTCGATCAAGCCCGACGATTTCACCATGCGGATCGACGCGCGCCCGGCGCATACCCGGCTGAGCGGGGCATCGGTGCCGGCGGCCGCGAACGATGACCCGGAGCCGGTCAGCGCCGCGGGGGCGGGGCGACGGCTGTCGGTGGTGTGGGGTTCGTCGCTCGGTACTGCGCGCGACATAGCCGAAGAGATTGCCGAACGTGCCGAGGCCGACGGCTTCGAAGTCCGCGTCCGCAGCATAGACGATGCGCTTGGGACGATGCCCGAGGACAAGATCGTCGTCGTCGTCACCGCCACCTATAACGGCA
>CBDUBW010000271.1:0-2798 GCA_965365485.1 uncultured Aquisediminimonas sp. | reverse complement strand
CGCTGCGCAACCTCATCCCCGGCGAACTCGCCAAGGGCTTCGGCTTCTTCCAGTCCAAACCCGCGAGCGCGCTATCGCCCGTGCTCGTCACGCCCGACGCGTTGGGCGACCGCTGGGACGGCGGCAAGCTGCACGGCTCCTTGTGCGTAGACCTCAACGGCCAACCCCTCGGCCGCGCCGACGCGGGTGTCGACATGACCTTCGACTTCGGCCAACTCATCGCCCACGCCGCCAAGACCCGCGATCTGGGAGCAGGCACGGTGATCGGTAGCGGCACCGTCTCCAACCGCGACGAGGGCGGTGGGCCGGGCAAGCCGATCGCCGAGGGCGGGCTTGGCTATTCCTGCCTCGCCGAAGTGCGGACGATCGAAACCATTCTGCGCGGCAGGCCCGAAACGTCCTTCCTCAAACATGGCGATACCGTACGCATTTGGATGGAGGACGAACGCCATCACCCGATTTTCGGGGTGATCGAGCAAGTCGTGACTGGTTGAACTGGGCGGGGCGCCTCCCCATTAAGTTGTCCACCTCGCCGGTTGCCCCGCTCGAACAAATCTGGAACAACGCTCGCCATGCTGACTCATATTTCCGTGCGCGGCGCGCGCGAGCACAATCTCAAGGGCGTCGACGTCGACATCCCGCGCGATACGCTGACGGTGATCACCGGGCTTAGCGGCAGCGGCAAATCGAGCCTCGCCTTCGACACCATCTATGCCGAAGGGCAGCGGCGTTATGTCGAGTCGTTGAGCGCCTATGCGCGGCAGTTTCTCGAGATGATGCAGAAGCCCGATGTCGAGCACATCGACGGGCTTTCCCCGGCGATCAGCATCGAGCAGAAGACGACCAGCCGCAATCCGCGCTCGACCGTCGCGACCGTCACCGAAATCTACGATTACATGCGGCTGCTCTGGGCCCGCGTCGGCGTGCCCTATTCGCCCGCGACAGGGCTGCCGATCGAGGCGCAGTCGGTCAGCCAGATGGTCGATCGGGTGATGACGCTTCCCGAGGGATCGCGGCATTATCTGCTCGCGCCGGTGGTGCGCGGTCGCAAGGGCGAATATCGCAAGGAACTGCTCGAATGGCAGAAGGCGGGCTATACCCGCGTGCGCATCGACGGGCAGTTCTACGATATCGAGGCCGCCCCCGCGCTCGACAAGAAGTACAAGCATGACATCGAAGTGGTGGTCGATCGCATCGTCGTGCGCGAAGGCATCGAGACGCGGCTTGCGGACTCGTTCGAGCAAGCGCTGAAACTCGCCGAGGGCCTCGCTTATGTCGATCCAGCCGATGCTGTGACGGGCGAAGGCAAGAAGGTCGCGGGCGAACACGCGCCTGAAGGCCGCATTACCTTCAGCGAGAAATTCGCCTGCCCTGTTTCGGGATTCACCATCGCCGAGATCGAACCACGGCTGTTCAGCTTCAACGCGCCGCAAGGCGCATGCCCGGCATGTGACGGGCTGGGCGAGAAGCTTTATTTCGATCCCGAGATGATAGTCCCCAACGAGGCGCTGAGCATCAAGCAGGGCGCGATCGTCCCATGGGCGAAATCGAACCCGCCTTCGCCCTATTACATGCAGGTGCTGTCGAGCATCGCGCGGCATTACGGCTTCAAGCTCGAAACGCCGTGGCGCGAACTGCCCGACCGCATCCGCGACGTCATTCTCAACGGCAGCGGCAGCGAGGTCATCCGCCTGACTTTCATCGACGGCCGCAAGAGTTACGACGTCAACAAGACCTTCAACGGCGTCGTCGGCAATCTCGAACGCCGCCTGCTCCAGACCGAGAGCGCGTGGATGCGCGAAGAGCTGGCGAAGTTTCAGGGCACGATGCCATGCGAGACCTGCGGCGGCGCGCGCCTCAAGCCCGAAGCCCGCAGCGTCAAGATCGCGGGCGAGGATATCAGCATTTCGACGCGGCGGAGCGTCGTCGATGCGCTGGCGTGGTTCGGCGGGCTCGAGAGCAAGCTCAACAGTCAGCAACAGCAGATCGCGCACCCGATTCTCAAGGAGATCAACGCGCGGCTTGGCTTCCTCAACAATGTCGGGCTCGATTATCTCAACCTCAACCGCACTTCAGGGACGCTTTCCGGCGGCGAAAGCCAGCGC
Source organism: uncultured Aquisediminimonas sp. (assembly GCA_965365485.1). GTDB lineage: Bacteria > Pseudomonadota > Alphaproteobacteria > Sphingomonadales > Sphingomonadaceae > Aquisediminimonas. The sequence continues at coordinate 693 of CBDUBW010000271.1, read as the reverse complement.
ATCCGCCTCGCCTCGCAGATCGGCAGCGGGCTTTCGGGCGTGCTCTACGTTCTCGATGAACCGTCGATCGGGCTTCACCAAAAGGATAACGACCGGCTGCTCGCGACGCTCCAGCGGCTGCGCGATCTCGGCAACACCGTGCTCGTCGTCGAGCATGACGAGGACGCGATTCGCCACGCCGATCACATCATCGACATGGGGCCGGGCGCTGGCGTTCACGGCGGAGAGATCGTCGCGCAGGGCACGCTCGCCGATATCGAGCGTGCCGACACGCTTACGGCCGACTATCTCACCGGCCGCCGGGAGATCGCCGTCCCCGCCAAACGCCGCAAGGGCAGCGGCAAGAAGCTGACGGTCAAGGGTGCGCGCGAGAACAATCTTCGCAACGTCACCGCGAGCATCCCGCTCTCGACTTTTACCTGCATCACCGGTGTATCAGGCTCGGGGAAATCGAGCTTCACGATCGACACGCTCTACGCGGCGGCGGCGCGCCAGTTAAACGGCGCGCGTATCGTCACCGGCAAGCACGACAAGATCGAGGGGCTGCAGTATCTCGACAAGGTGATCGATATCGATCAGTCGCCGATCGGCCGCACCCCGCGCTCGAACCCCGCCACCTATACTGGCGCCTTCACCCAGATCCGCGACTGGTTCGCCGGGCTGCCCGAGAGCGGCGCGCGCGGTTACAAGCCC
>CBDUBW010000270.1:0-2821 GCA_965365485.1 uncultured Aquisediminimonas sp. | reverse complement strand
TGGGCGTCGCCGCGCGCCGCGACTTGCGGGCTGTGGGTGACGACGAGCAATTGCGCGCGCTCCGAAAGCCGCGCCAGTCGTTCGCCGATCGCGCTCGCCACCGCGCCGCCGACGCCGCGATCGATCTCGTCGAAGATCATCGTCGCAGCACCCCCCGCCTCGGCCAGCGCGACCTTGAGCGCGAGGATGAAGCGCGACAATTCGCCGCCGCTGGCAATCTTGATCAGCGGCGCGAAAGGCGCGCCGGGGTTGGTCGCGATCTCGAACTCGACGCGGTCCTTGCCCGATGCGCCCCAGCCGGTCTCGGGCAATTCGGCGATGACGGTGCGGAAGCGCGCGGCTTCGAGCTTCAATGGCGCGAGCTCGGCCGCAACCGCCGCGTCGAGCCGCACCGCCGCCTCGTGCCGCACCTCGGACAACGCTGCGGCAGCTTTTGCATAGGCTTCGCGCGCGAGCGATGCCGCGGCCTCGCGCGCCGCCAGCCCCTCGGTCCCGGCGTCGATGGCGTGAAGCCTCTCGGCAAGGTCGCGGGCATGATCGGCAAGATCGTCGGGCTGGACACGATGCTTGCGCGCCAGCGCCCGCAGATCGAACAGGCGGGCTTCGTCGGCCTCCAGATCCTGCGGGTGAAAGGCGATCGCCGCTGCCGCCTGCGCCAGCCGATCCTCGACCACAGCCCCTTCGATCAGCGCCCGGTCGAGCGCCGCCAGCGCATCTTCGAGCAGCGGATGATCGCGCGCCACGCGCTCCAGAATGCGCGCTGCCTGGCGCAGCTTGGAAAGGCCGGCCTCACCGGGCTCGACAAGCATTCGCACCGCTTCCACCTCATCGGCGATCTTGGCACCCTTGAGCATCGCGGCGCGCCGGTCTGCAAGTGTTTCCTCCTCGCCTGCTTCGGGCGCGAACTTGGTGAGCTCCTCGACCGCATGTTCGAGCCACTCACGGTCGCTCTCGGCATCGGCCAGCGCCTTGCGCGCTGTTTCGAGCGAGGCCTCAGCCTCGACCATCACCGCGTAGGCGCGCGCCACGCCCTGCGTATCGGCCCCGGCATAGGCATCGAGCAGCGCGCGGTGGCCGCGCGGGTTGATCAGCCCGCGATCGTCATGCTGACCGTGGATTTCGACGAGCAGAGCGCCGAGCTCGCGAAGAAGCGCAGCAGAGACTGGCTGATCGTTGACGAAAGCGCGGCTGCCGCCATCGCGCTTGACCGTCCGTCGCACGATCAGCGCCTCACCAGGATCGATCTCAAGCTCGCTCTCCGCAAGCAGTCGCGTCGCCGCCTCGGGCGCATCGAAACTTGCCGAGACGCTCGCCTGCGCGGCACCTTGCCGCACTAGCCCGCTATCAGCGCGATCGCCAAGCGCCAGCCCCAGCGCATCGAGCAATATCGATTTGCCCGCGCCCGTTTCGCCCGTCAGCACTCCCAGCCCGGCATCGAAATCGAGGTCGAGCGCTTCGATCAGCACGACGTCGCGAATGGAAAGCCGGGTCAGCACGCTGCCTACTTAGTGCACCGCGCGCGCCTGCGTTAGCCCTTTGCTGGCGAGGGAGAAGCGCGGTTCGGGTGTCTTCAATGTCCCCAGCGATAGCGCCGCGGCGTAACGCCCAACCTCGGGCCCATGCTTGAAGCCATGCCCCGATCCGCCACCGACCAGCACGACGTTGCGCCATTGCGGGTGGTGGTCGATCAGGAAATCGCCATTGGCGCTGTTTTCATACTGGCACACCCGGCTTTCCACGAGTGGCGCGTCCGCCAGCGCCGGAAAACGGCGCGCCATATAGGCGCGAACCTTGGCCAGACCCTCTGGCGAACCAACGCGGTCGCCGCGATCGGGGTCTATCGGGGGTCCGTGGCTGTCATCGGCGATCTTGAAGCCGCGCGCTTCGAGATCGGGGAAGCCGTAGAAGATGTTTCCGCCGTTCCAATCGGCCCATCCGGGCAACCGCCCCGGCGCAAAACGCTCGTCACCCGGAGGCGGCGCGAAGAAGAAGATTTCCTGCCGCGTCGGGAAAATGCGTCCGCCGATGGTATCGGGAAAGAGCTTGGGCAGCCACGGTCCGCAGGCGAAGACGAACCTTGCGGCGCTGATCGTCTCGCCATCCGCTGTCCGGATCGCGTCGAGGCGCGCGCCCGGCGGCGGCGGCGCGACGGCCGCTTGCTTGTAGGTGCCGCCACCCCGCACGAAGCGCTCGACCAGCGTCTGCACGCCCCGCCGCGCCATGAGCGCGCCCAGCTGCGGTTCGAGCAGCCCGAAGGCGATGTCGTCGCTCGCGATCTGCGGAAAGCGACGCGCGAGTTCGCCACGATCGAGCTGGAGCAATTCGAGCTTCAGCCGCTTATGCACCGCGATGCTCTGCTCAGCATAATTTTCGCGCCCCTGAAACAGGAAAAGCACCCCGGTAGGATGAAAGACCGGCAGCCCCGCGACCGCCGAAAGCGCCTTCCATTCGCGAAGCGAGTCCCACGCCATCCGGGTGTAGATTTCATCTGCACCATAATCGGTGCGCGTCATTCGCGATTCACCGCCGGACGAAGCGCGGGCATGCGCGGGGCCAAAGGCATCGATCAGCAGCACGCGCTGGCCCGCCGCGCGCAGTTTCTCCGCGGTCCAGGCACCGAAGACGCCGGCGCCGATCACCGCCACGTCCCACGCTCTGGCAGGTGTCGCCGCGACGAGCCGTGTAGAGACGATGGCGGTCGCGCCTGCCATTACCGCACGGCGCGTCACCTGCGCCGCCATCAGGTGGCGGGGTATTTCTGCATCAGATCGTAGGCGCGCTTATACCATTCGGAACCCGGATAATTCGATCCGAGCACCGC
>CBDUBW010000269.1:0-2851 GCA_965365485.1 uncultured Aquisediminimonas sp. | reverse complement strand
ACACTCACCTCCTTTTTGGTCGGTTTGGGAACCGGTTCCGGATTCAAGCCTTTCTAAATCATTAAAAACTGCTATATGATTCGCAACGAGCGGGTGATGGTAAGCCGGATCCCCGCCTAATCGTCGTAGGCTTGGTGTTTTTAGAGGTTGGGAAGGGTTCATCATGTTCAAGAAAATGGCATTCGCCGCGGCGGCCGCTGTCGCCTTCGTCGCGACACCGGCGATGGCGGCGCACGTCGTCTATCTCGCTCCCTCCGCAGATACGGACGCTGACGGTATGGGCAACATCGTCCTCACGCCGGCCGGCCCTGGCGCGGTATCCAGCATTCTCGGCTTCAATGTGACTCAGGCAGGCACATTCACTGCCACGTTCGAGTTTTTCAATCCCTTCAACCCCGCGACGGCGGGCGGTTCTGCCGTCTTTAACTTCGATGGCGACATCGTCACCTTCACCGGCGCCAATATCTCCGGCGGAGGTATATTCGTACCTCAAATTGGGCCGACCGGCTCTTCGGCGCAGATCGACCTCGCAGGTCTGGCCTCGGGGTTCCATACGCTGAGCTTCAGCGGGACGCTGGCTCCTTCGGGCGTTGGTCCCAACCCTGGCAACAGTTTCGCCCGGATCGGGGGCCAGCTGACCCTCACCGGTGTCGTTCCGGAGCCGGCGACCTGGGCGCTGTTCATCCTCGGCTTCGGCGCGATCGGCCACACGATGCGCCGGCGCAGCAGCAAGGTTCGCGTGGCCAAGGCGTCGCTGAACTTCGCTTAAAGCACGATAATCACCGTCTGAAAAAGGGGGCAGCGGCCCCCTTTTTTTTTGCATGAAGCGTTCGCGACCCGGGAGTCGGCCAGCCGTGGTCCTGAAAAAATAGCCCAGCATTGTGTCATATCGGGACGCCCGCAATTGGTTGGGAACTAACAACCCTTTCATTCCTTGAGCAGTTGGTGGCCGGTGGGAGCCCAAGAACAATAAAATAATGGCTGGTGGGCCCTTGGTCGCGAAAGCGATCGGATGAGGCCTGCTTGCCGACCTATTGAGAACAGGAAGGGTAGCAAAATGAAACCAATGTTTTTCCCGCTGGCAGCACTTGCTGCTGTCGCAGTCGCCGTACCAGCGACCGCTGCTACGGTAATCTACACGTCCGGAACAGACGTCGCTCTGACCTATCGCCCGATCACGGATGATTACGATGGCGCGTTTCGGTTTCGGGTTGTTAACCTGACACCGGGTGATCCTAACGGCGACTTCACTGCAGATCTGACGTTTGATTCCTCAATCGTCGGCCTAGGCTCGGCTCAGGTCGGGAGCGTCATCGTTCGAGGCGATCTCGGCAGCGATGTCGATTTCTTCACCCTGCTCATCAACGGAACGCCGGGATCGGTGTCAAACGGCCCAGGAAGCTCTGGTTTCGTGATCGACGCACCAGTGACTTTCGGCACGAACACGCTCACGATTACCGGCCGGCTCAATCCGACCGGCGATCGCACCGGCGACGGTCTCGTCACAGGGTCGGTTACCATCGCTGCGGTCGCTGCAGTGGTCCCGGAACCGGCTACGTGGGGGCTGTTCATCATGGGTTTCGGCGCGATCGGCGCGGCGCTGCGTCGCCGTAGTAGCCAGATCCGCGTGACCAAGGCGAAGCTGCACTTCGCCTAGGCTCCGCCGAAAACAATGGGGGGCGTCGCGCACGCCCCCTTTTTTCCGTCCGCCAGCAGTGGCTCGCTGGTGACGGTTAGCGCAAGCTCACGACGTTGTCGCGGACCTCGCGGCGGCGGCTGCCGTCGTAGAGGCTGGCCATCGGCTCGTCCTCAACCACCACGCTCGGGCTCGCACCAAAGCCGTTAAAGGCGGTCTTCATCGCCGCGCCGTAGGCGCCGAGCATGCCGATCTCGATGTAGTCGCCAGCCTGGATGTCCGACGGGAGCGCGAACGGCCCCTCCATATAGTCCGCATCGTCGCAGGTGGGCCCGTAGAAGGAGAACTCCTGCTCCGGCTTGATAAGGTCATCGTCGAGCGCGCGCACCGGAAACTTCCAGCCCACGTGCGCGGCGTCGAACAGCGCTCCATAGGCGCCGTCGTTGATATAGAGTTCGTCCCCCCGGCGCTTTTCGACCCGCACGATCAGCGAGGAGTATTCGGCGCAGAGCGCCCGGCCGGGCTCACACCATAGCTCGGCGTTGTAGGCGATCGGCAGCGCTTCAAACTGGCGGTGGATGATCGCAAAAAAGTCCTCGAGCGGCGGCGGCTCCATGCCCGGGTAGACGCTCGGGAACCCGCCACCGACATCGATCATGTCGATGACCACCGATGCCTCGGCGATGGCTGCGCGCGTACGCTCGAGCGCCTGGACGAAGGCGAACGGGGTCATCGCCTGGCTGCCGACATGGAAGCACACGCCCAACCAGTCGGCGTACTGCCGGCATTCCTGGAGCAGACCCGGCGCCTCGGTGAGGTCGCAGCCGAACTTGCTGGCGAGCGAGAGCTCCGAATACTCGGACGACACGCGCAGCCGCACGCAAAGGCGCAGGTCGATAGCGGCCTCTCCGTCCTCACCACGGGTGGCCTCGACGATCTTCTCGAGCTCCTCGGTCGAATCGAGGCTGAAGGTGCGCACGCCGTGCTCGAAATAGGCCTCGCGGATCGCGCTGACCGCTTTCACCGGATGCATGAAGCACAGCACTGCCTCGGGCAGCAGGCCGCGCACCAGCCGCACTTCGGCGATCGAAGCGACGTCGTAATGCGTGATCCCGTTGTCCCACAGAATCTGGATCAGATCGGGCGTGGGATTGGCCTTGACCGCATAGAGCGAGCGGCCCGGAAACTTCTCGACGAAGAAACGGGCGGCGCGCG
>CBDUBW010000268.1:0-2890 GCA_965365485.1 uncultured Aquisediminimonas sp. | reverse complement strand
GAACGCGCGGCATGCGGGTCATCCCGCCGACGAGCACGACTTCGGCAATATCGCTCGCCTTGACGCCGGCATCGGCCAGCGCCTTCTTGCACGGATCGAGCGTGCGCTTGATCAGGCTTTCGACCATCTTTTCGAGATCGGCACGCGTGATCGCCCTGACGAGATGCTTGGGGCCCGTCGCATCGGCGGTGATGAACGGCAAATTGACCTCGGTCGTCGCTGCAGACGACAGCTCGATCTTCGCCTTTTCCGCCGCTTCCTTCAAGCGCTGGAGCGCGAGCTTGTCCGCGGTCAGATCGATGCCTTCGGCCTTCTTGAACTCGGCCGCCAAAAACTCGACGATCGTCGCGTCGAAATCCTCGCCGCCGAGGAAGGTGTCGCCGTTGGTCGACTTCACTTCGAAGACGCCGTCGCCGATCTCGAGGATCGAGATATCGAAGGTGCCGCCGCCAAGATCGTAGACGGCGATCATCTTGCCGTCATTCTTCTCCAAGCCATAGGCCAGCGCGGCCGCGGTCGGCTCGTTGATGATGCGCAGCACTTCGAGGCCGGCAATCTGGCCGGCATCCTTGGTCGCCTGGCGCTGCGCGTCGTTGAAATAGGCAGGCACGGTGATCACTGCCTGCGTGACGGTCTCGCCGAGATAGCTTTCGGCGGTTTCCTTCATCTTCTGGAGCGTGAAGGCCGAAATCTGCGACGGCGAATAATCCTCGCCGCCCGCTTTGACCCACGCGTCGCCGGTCTTGCCCTTGGTGATCGCATAGGGAACGAGGCCCATGTCCTTCTTGGTCATCGGATCGTCGAAGCGGCGGCCGATCAGGCGTTTGACCGCGAAGATCGTATTTTCGGGATTGGTGACCGCCTGGCGCTTGGCAGGCTGGCCGATCAGCCGCTCGCCATCCTTCGCAAAAGCCACGACCGACGGCGTGGTGCGCGCGCCTTCGGCATTCTCGATCACCTTGGGCTTGCCGCCTTCCATCACGGCAACGCAGCTGTTGGTGGTTCCCAGATCGATCCCGATAACTTTAGCCATGTCGTAATACCCCAGTTCTGCAGTCTTGGCGGCCCTATCAGGCACCGCGGAGTTGATGTTCCGCCGCGGGATATAGGAAGCGTTTTGCTTGTCGCAAGGTTCGCGCCGGTGCTAGTCGCGCTGGCTATGCGCTTCCTTGCCCTCGCCCTCGCCGCGCCGCTGGCGCTCGCCGCCTGCGCGGATCAAACACCCAGCCAGCAGAGCGTGAAAAGCGCTTGGGTGCGGCTTCCCGCGGTCGCGGGCAATCCGGCAGCAGGCTATTTCGAGATTGCGGGCGGCAGCGTCGACGATCGGCTGATGTCGGTGTCGAGCCCACTCGCGGTCCGCGCCGAGTTGCACGACATGAAGATGGAAGGCGGCATGATGAAGATGGCCGCGATCGAGGGCGGGGCCGAGGTGCCCAAGGGCGGCACGCTCGAGTTCGCGCCCGGCGGGAAGCATGTCATGCTGTTCGATGTCTCGCCGCAGGCAAGCGCGGGTCGGACGATGCCGCTCAAATTCACCTTCGCCAGCGGCGTCACATTGGAGCACGAGGCCAAGCTCGTCGCGGCGGGCGACGACGCACCTGCGCAGTGACCTCGCGCTCACTGACGTCCGCCGAAATCGCACTTGCCCGTAGCGTCTTCGGTGACGCGATCGCCTATGACCGTGTCCGCGTCCACGCCGCGAAATGGTGGCCGTTCCAGCCCAGGCAGATCGCGATGGCGCCCAACGGCCATCTCTATTTCAGCCCCAAGGGCGATCTTTACTGCGACGATTTCTGCGACCGTCCGCTAGTCCGCCAAGGCCTGTTCATCCACGAGATGACGCATGTCTGGCAGCACCAGACCGGCACCAATCTCATTCTCAAGCGCCACCCCTTCTGCCGCTACGATTACTCGCTCAAACCCGGCTGGACGCTCAGGCGCTACGGCATCGAACAGCAGGCCGAAATCGTACGCCACGCTTTTCTGCTCGCGCAGGGAGAGAAGGTACCGGGAGCGCCCCCGCTGGAGGTCTATCGGGCGATCCTGCCCTTCGCCTAGTGCGCGGCCTGCTCCCCACGCTCGAGGCCTGACGCTTCCAGCTGCGCGTCGATCATCGCCATCAGACGGTCGAGCCCGGCCTGGTCCTTCGCCTCGGCGCGCGCGACCAGCACGTCCTGCGTGTTCGACGCGCGGAGCAGCCACCAGCCATCCGCGGTCGTAACGCGCGCGCCATCGGTGCGGTCGACATCGGCGCCTTCCGCCTCCAGCCGCGCCAGCACTTCCTCGACCACCGCGAACTTGCGGCTTTCATCGACCTGGAAGCGCAGCTCGGGGGTGTTGACCATTGCCGACATCGCGTCCTTCAAGGCATCGAGCGATCCGCCCAGCTCACGGATCGCGCGGATGAAGCGCACCGCGACATATTGCGCATCGTCGAAGCCGTAGAAATCATGCGCGAAGAAGATATGCCCGCTCATCTCGCCCGCGAGCGGTGACTTCTCCTCCTTCATCTTGACCTTGATCAGGCTGTGCCCGGTCTTCCACATCACCGGCTTGCCGCCGAGCTCCGCGACGCGATCGAACAGCGCCTGGCTGGCTTTCACATCGGCGATAATCGCCGCGCCGGGGACATGCTTAAGTACGCTTTCGGCGAGGATCGACAGAATCTGGTCGCCCCAGATCACGCGGCCCTGCCCATCGATTGCGCCGATGCGATCGCCGTCGCCATCGAACGCCAGCCCGAAATCGAGTTTCTTCTCGGCGACCAGCGCCTTGAGATCGGCGAGGTTGGCCTCGACCGTGGGATCGGGGTGATGGTTGGGAAAACGACCATCTATTTCGGTGTAGAGCAGATGATGCTCCCCGGGCAGGATGGCCGTCAGCTTCTCGA
>CBDUBW010000267.1:0-2905 GCA_965365485.1 uncultured Aquisediminimonas sp. | reverse complement strand
CCCCGTGTCAAGCACGGGGTGACGCTTTAATCTTATGCTATAGCTTGCATCGTTTGTAGGAGAGTAAGCACCACCATGCCCACCCGCCCCTTCGCCCAGGTCGATGTCTTCACCGCCGTTCCCCTGCTCGGCAACCCCGTCGCGGTCATCCTCGATGCCAAAGGCCTCGACGCCGCGACGATGCAGCGCATCGCCAATTGGACCAACCTCAGCGAAACGACCTTCGTCACCGCCGCGACCGACAGGGCGGCGAGCTATGCCGTCCGCATCTTCACCCCGAAGTCGGAACTCCCCTTCGCCGGTCACCCCACGCTCGGCACCGCGCATGCGCTGATCGAGGCGGGGATCGTCACCCCGAAGGATGGCGGCCTCGTCCAGCAGTGCGAAGCAGGCCTCGTCGGGATCGGCATAGGCAAGGACGGGCTCTCGTTCAAACTCCCGCGTTATGCCGCAACGCCCGCGCCCGCGCCTGACCAACTGCTGGCGGCGATCTTCAATCAAGGTCCTCCCCATCTTGATGGGGAGGTGGCATCGCGTAGCGATGACGGAGGGGTCGGTGGCGGGCGCATACCCCCCCGGACTGCTCCGCAGTCTTCCCCCCCATCAAGGTGGGGGGGAGCTGTGGTGGGCACGCCGCAAATCCTTGATGTCGGCCCTCGCTGGGTGATCGCCGAACTGGCGAGCGCCGCCGAAGTCGAATTGCTCGCCCCCGATCTCGCCGCGCTTGCCGCCTATGATCGCGCGCACCACACCACCGGGCTAACGGTCTTTGCCTCCGGGGCCGCCGGAGGCCTCACCGTCCGCAGCTTCGCGCCCGCGGATGGCGTTGCGGAAGACCCCGTCTGCGGCAGCGGCAACGGTGCCGTCGCCGCCTATCGCTTGCTCGGGGGCCAAGTGAAAGACGGCGACGCCTGGACCGCGAGCCAGGGCCGCCAGGTCGGCCGCGACGGGCAGGTGCGCGTCTGGATCGACGGCCGCGACGTCCATGTCGGCGGCGCCTGCGTGACGTGTGTGCGGGGTGAGCTGCTAATCTGACGATCGCGAATCGGAATTATCAACGCTTGCAAATATTGCCATTTGAGCGTGACGCTGTCAAGCAAAAAAACCATATAGGTCAACTTACCTCCGGTGATACGCCTTTCCCCGCTTCGTGGGGCAAGCTAAAGGCCTTGGGATGAACCCCTTCATCCCGGTCATGGCAGGTGGCGCGATCGGCGCGGCGTTGCGCTACGCAACCGGCCTCGCGCTGCCGATGCGTTCCGGCTGGCCCTGGGGGACGTTCGCGGTCAACATCGTCGGCGGCTTCGCGATGGGCTTGCTCGCGGCATGGCTGATGCGCGGGGGATCGGAGACGCTGCGCCTTTTCGCGGGCGTTGGCCTGCTCGGCGGCTTCACGACCTTCAGCGCATTCAGCCTCGAAAGCTTTCAACTGATCGAGCGCGGGCAGTGGGGGCTTGCTACCGCCTATGCAGCCGCCTCGGTGATCGGCGCGATCGCCGCGCTCGCGCTCGGTTTCGCGATTGCCCGCTGATGGCCGAAGTCCGCACCTTCACAGTCGCCCCCGATGACGACGACATCCGGCTCGATCGCTGGTTCAAGCGCCATCTGCCCGATGCCAGCTTCAACCTCGTCTCGCGTTGGGCGCGAACCGGCCAGCTCCGCCTCGATGGCAAGCGCGCGCAGCCTGGAGATCGCATCGCCGCCGGTCAGCAGATCCGCGTGCCCCCGGCAGAGCCGCTCGCCCCCGAAAAGGCAAAGCCAGTCCGCCAGCGCCCCGCGCTCAGCGAGGATGAAACCGAATTCGCGCGCTCGCTCGTCATCCATAAGGACAGGCAGGCGCTCGTCATCGCCAAGCCGCCCGGCCTCGCGACGCAGGGCGGCACCAAGACCAGCGAGCATGTCGATGGCCTGCTCGATGCGCTCCAGTTCGAGGCCGAAGGGCGCCCCAAGCTCGTCCACCGCCTCGACAAGGACACATCGGGCGCGCTGCTCCTCGCGCGCAACGCCCGCGCCGCCGGGCATTTCGCCAAGGCCTTCTCGTCGCGGACCGCGCGCAAGGTTTATTGGGCGCTCGTGGTCGGCGTGCCGAGCATCGAGGATGGCTTCATCGATCTCGCCATTGCCAAGCAGCCCGGCAGCGGCGGCGAGAAGATGCATGTCGATGAGAAGGCGGGCAGCCCCGCGCGCACGCGCTACCGCGTCGTCGAACGCGCGGGCAACACCGCTTGCTGGGTCGAGCTCCAGCCCTATACCGGCCGCACTCACCAGCTCCGCGTCCATCTCGCGGCGATCGGCCACCCCATTGTCGGCGACGGCAAATATGGCGGGCGCGACGCCTTCCTCACCGGCGGGATCAGCCGCAAGATGCACCTCCACGCGCGGCGCATCCGCATCGACCACCCGGAGGGCGGTGTGCTCGACGTGACTGCCGAACTCCCGAGCCACATCGCCGAAAGCTTCGCGCATCTCGGCTTCGATCTGGAACTGGGCGATCTCCCGCTCGACGAACCCAAGTTCAGCGAAACCCCGGAAGGCAAAGCCCGCGCCGTCGCCCAACGCGCCAAGGCCGCGCGCAAGGCGCGGAAAGGCGAGCGGCGAGGGCGGGGAGCGCGCGAATGATGGCCGCGAGCGAACGGAACCCGGGGCTTATCGGACGGGCGGCAAGGACAGTCTTTTGGGCAGTGTTTACGTTGCTGGCCTTGTTTGGGTTGGCGATCATCGTCGCTGCGGCTTTGATGTCAGGCGCGGATATATTTCAAGATAAGCTCACCGCCGCCGCTGTTTCGCCAGATCGTCAGTATGTGGCTTCGACGTTGGTAAGTGACGAATGGACGACCGAGCAAACACTTGTCGTCATCGAGAGGCGTGACGGAGAAGGAGACAGCCAAACTGTGCTGACCTACGA
>CBDUBW010000266.1:0-2910 GCA_965365485.1 uncultured Aquisediminimonas sp. | reverse complement strand
CGCTTGCCCTGCTGCGCCATCATGTAGCTGAGGTTGGCGAGCGCGAACGACTTGCCGCTGCCGCCCTTGCCGTAGATCGCGATGATCTGCGTTTCCTTGGTGACCGGGCCGCTTGGCACCGGATCTGGCTCAAACTCCGCCTCTTCGCGCAGCGGTCCGGGGTCGAGCATCGTCATGCGCAATGTCTCCAGTCGAGCACCATCTTGAGGCACTCGCGATCTTCGAAAGCGGTTGGGTAGGCCTGTGCGGCATCGGCGGCGTCGCGCCGGTGCGTGATCAGGCCGCTGAGCGAGAGTGCGCCCGAATCGACCATTGCGATCGTCGCTTGTAAATCGTCCGTCCGCCATTCGGCCGCGATGCGAAGTTTCGACTCGCGCATGAAGGCGGGCGCGAACGAGAAGCGGACGTCGCCTTCGTAAAAGCCGGCAAGCACGATCTCGCCGCCCCTGGCGCTGCGCCCGATAAGGCTGTCGAGCAGGGCAGCGTCGCCACTTGCATCGTAGATTGCGGGATAGTCGCGGCGTTCGTCATCTTCGGGAGCCACCACGCGGTAGTCGAAAGCGCCGATGCGTCGCGCGGGATCGCTTTCCCAGACGACCGGTTCGCCGCCTGCGGCCACCGCTATTCTCGCAAGCAGCCTTCCCAGCACGCCATGCCCAATGATGAGGGCGGGGATCATCCCGCCGACGATGGCATGATAGGCCGTCGCCGCGAGCGCGAGCAGAACGGCGCGCTCGCTTTGCCCCTCGCCAATCGCCAGCGCACGGGCCGATGAAACTACGACGCGCCGCGCCGCCCCGCCGAACAGGCCTTTGGCGTCGCGATAACAGGTCGCGCCAGGCACGAAGACATGTTCGCCGATCCGCGCGCGGCAATTCGCGCCCGCATCGATGACCCTGCCGACCGATTCGTAACCCGGAACAAGTGGATAGCCCATCCCGGGGAACGGCGGCATCCGCCCCGACCAGAATAATCGCTCGGTGCCGCTGCTGATACCGCTCCAGTCAATCTCGACGATGACGTCGTCGGCACCGGGAGGAACGATCTCCAGTGATCGCAGTCCCACCGTTTCGGGTGCTTCCAAGACCACTGCCAGCGTTTGCATGCCGGTGCATCCTCCTCGCGACCGCGCCTTGTGGACCGGTTCGCAAGCTGGGCGTCGGTGTGGCGCCCTGCCGACTGTCAATCTAGGCTGACATCCATGCTTGTCAAATTAAAGTTACATGATTGAGCGTTCTGCTGTCAGGATGCTGCAAATCATGGGGATCGCCGTCGGGCGTCTGCGCACGCGGACAAAGCCTGCGGCCTCGAGCAGCCTACTGATTTCTCCGCGGCTTCGTGGACGTCCTGAGCCCATCGCGAGCAGGTAAAGGCTGAAATATGCCGTCATGCCGCCGGCATGTGGCGTATCCGCCATAGGCTCGGCGATCAGCAAAGTGGCACCCGGCATCATCTCTTGGTGAAGCTTGGCAAGAAGAGCGCGAACCACGTCATCGTTATGGTCATGAAGGATTCGAACAAGCGAAACCAAATCGGCGCCGTGCGGGATAGCATCCTCGCGGAAATCGCCCGCAAACACCTCCGCGCGATCGCCGAGTCGTTTGCGCGCTGACGGGACCACTTCGGGCAGGTCGAACAATTGAAACGACAGTGCCGGATATCGTGCGCCGACGGCGTCGAGAAAAGCGCCCTGCCCGCCGCCGATATCCAGAAGCCTTCTGTGCCGCCCGAAATCATAGGCCCCGAGCACCTGCTCGGCGATCATCGGCTGCGATGCCGCCATCAGGCGCGAATAAGGCGACGCGTCACCGTCGCCACTGGTCGCATAGGGCCAGTAATTGGCGAGCGCACCTCGTCCGCCTCCGTCTGCCAAGAGGAGTTTGGGATCGGCCAGATCGGCATAGAGCAAATGGTGGTGGCGAATCATCTCGATCAGCCCGGAATTGCCTCGCAGCGCAGCGCCTTCCGGGCCAAGCATCCATCGCCCATCACGCAGCCGTTGCCCAAGGCCCAGTGCCTCCCCGGCGACGAGAAAAGGCCGAAGCCGTGCCACATCAACGCCGGTCGCGTGGGTCAAAGCGGCCTCGTCAGCGGCTCCGTCGGCGAGACCGTCGATCAGCCCGCTTTCGATCCAGGCGAGCAGCGTCTGAGAATAAACGAACCCCGCCGTCAGATCGAACAGCCGCGCGGCGCGGCGCCGGGCGATCGGGCGAGTCGGCCGGAAGCGCCCGGCCCAGCTCTGGAACGCTGCGCTCGCGAGCAGGCGGTTTCGAAAGTTGAGCCAGCGTTCGATCACCCACCCCCTTTTCGGCTATCAAGTTGGCGGGTCTGTCACAGCCGCGCGCCCGGCGATAGAGTTGTGCGATGAGCGAGCGAGGGGAAGAACGCGTTGTCGTGATCGGCGCCGGAGTCGGCGGGCTTTCTGCCGCGATCCGGCTCGCCGCGGCCGGCTTTGCGGTGACGTTGCTCGAACGCGCTGCCGGGCCCGGCGGCAAGATGCGCGAGGTGTTCGTCGGCGACTCGGCAATCGACGCGGGGCCGACGGTGCTGACGATGCGTTGGGTGTTCGAGGATCTGTTCGCGGCGGCGGGCGTCAATCTCGCTGACGAAGTTGCGTTGAGCCCCGCTTCCATTCTCGCGCGCCACGCCTGGCCCGATGGATCGCGACTCGATCTCTTCGCCGATCAGGACCGCAGCGAGGCGGCGATTGCGGCTTTCACGGGCGACGAAGACGCCGCCGGATTCAGGCGCTTCTGCGCCGACGCCGCGCAGACCTATCGCACCCTCGAAACCACCTTCCTTACCGGCAGCCGCCCCAATCCGCTTTCGCTGACGGCGCGAATCGCCCGGAACCGCATCGCGGACGTTGCTTCGA
This sequence comes from uncultured Aquisediminimonas sp., assembly GCA_965365485.1. Taxonomy (GTDB): domain Bacteria; phylum Pseudomonadota; class Alphaproteobacteria; order Sphingomonadales; family Sphingomonadaceae; genus Aquisediminimonas. The sequence goes on along the minus strand of CBDUBW010000266.1, from coordinate 35 downwards.
TCCGGCCGTTCGGCAGCTACCACCGCGCGCTTTGC
>CBDUBW010000265.1:0-2923 GCA_965365485.1 uncultured Aquisediminimonas sp. | reverse complement strand
TAGCGCGCCGCCAGTTTCTGTTTCACCACCGGCGCGATGCCGTTGACGATCACATTCACGCCGCGCGCATTGGGATGGACCCCGTCCTTCAGGAGCAATGCGCGATTGAACGCCACGCCGCGCATGAAGAAGGGATAGAGTGCCGCGCCGTGCTTGCGCGCGAGCTGCGGATAGATCGCGTTGAACTCACGCACATAGGCCGGGCCGAGATTGGGCGGCGCGAGCATGCCTGCCAGCACGACCTTGATGTTGCGCCGCCTGAGCTCGGTCAGGATGGCGTCGAGATTGGCGCGCGTCGTCGCGGGCTTCAGCCCGCGCAGCAGATCGTTGCCGCCGAATTCGACGATGACGAGATCGGGCTTGACCTTCAGCCCCGCGAGCATCCAGCGCAGCCGCGCCCGCCCCGCCGCGCTGGTGTCGCCCGAAACGCCCGCATTGCGCACCCGCACGGGGATGCGCTGCGCGCGGAGCGTTGCCTCGAGCCTGGGCGCAAAGCCTTCCCCCGGTTTGAGCTGGTAACCCGCCGACAAGCTGTCTCCGAACGCGACGATCAACTTGTCCGCCGCCATTGCCGGCGTTGCCGCGAAAGCGAACAGCAACGCAATCAAGTGGACAATTGCAATTCGCAACCCATATGCTCGGAAATTCAGCGCCACGGAAACCTCATCTTTCATGCCAGACCCTGATATTGTGATCGCCGCCCGCAATGTCACGCTGGAATTGGGGGCCGCCTACGCACGCGTGCGCATCCTGCGCGGGATCGATCTCGATGTGGGGCGCGGCGAACGCGTCGCGGTGCTTGGGCCGTCGGGATCGGGCAAGTCATCGCTGATGGCGGTGCTTTCGGGCCTCGATCGCGCCACCGGCGGTAGCATCAGCGTCGCAGGCCAGGATTTCGGCGCGCTCGATGAGGACGGGCTGGCGCTCGCGCGGCGCGGGCGGATCGGCATCGTCCTCCAGGCCTTTCACCTGCTGCCGACGATGACGGCGCATGAAAATGTCGCAGTGCCAATGGAACTGGCGGGGCAGGGCGATGCTTTTGCCCGCGCGCAGGCTGAGCTGACCGCAGTCGGTCTCGGCGAACGGCTGACCCACTATCCCGCGCAGCTATCGGGCGGCGAGCAGCAGCGCGTTGCGATTGCCCGCGCCATGGCCCCCGGCCCGGCAATTCTTTTCGCCGACGAGCCGACCGGCAATCTCGACGCCGCGACCGGCGAGGCGATCATGAACCTGCTGTTCGATCGCCAGCGCGAAAGCGGCGCCACCCTGATCATGATTACCCACGACCCCGCGCTTGCCGCGCGCTGCAGCCGCGTTATCGAAATGCGCGATGGATTGATCGTATCCGATACCAGAAACGAACCGGGAGACTGAATATGCGTACCTTTGTTTCCGCACTCGCCCTCACGCTTGCAAGCGCCGCCACGCCCATCTGGGCGCAGACGCAGCCCGCGCCGGCCGCGCCCGCGCCTGCCGACCAGAATGCGGAGATCGCCAAGTTCTTCGAAGAGGTCGATGCGCAGCAGCTTGCGCTCAACCCGCTCGGCAAGGCCTATCGCGGCATCAAGGATGGCGATTACGGCCGCTGGGGCGATTTCACCGACGCGGCGGAAGCACGCAACAATGATTTCGCCAATTCGGCGCTCAAGGAAATGCGTGCGCGTTTCGATCCCGCCAAGCTCAGCCCGCAGAACCGGCTGTCTTACGCGCTGTTCGAAAAGCAGGTCGAGCGGCAGAACGCCGCTTACAAATATAGCGATTACGAATATGTCTTCGATCAGATGAACGGCGCGCAGAGCCAGCTGCCTGCCTTTCTGATCAACATCCACCGCATCGATACCAAGGCCGATGCGCGCGCCTATGTGTCGCGGCTTTACGGCCTTGGGACTACAATCGACCAGGTCATCGCGCAGTCGCAGTCACGCGCGACGAAGGGGCTGACTCCGCCCAAATGGGTCTATCCCTATGTCATCGCCGACGCGGGCAACGTCATCAAGGGCGCGCCGTTCGGGGCGGGCGAGGATGCGCCGCTGTTCGCTGACTTCAAGGGCAAGGTCGCGAAGCTATCGATCAGCCAGACCGAGAAAGACCTGCTGATTGCAGACGCGGCGCGCGCGCTCACCAGTTCGGTCAAGCCCGCTTACGAGCGACTGATCGCGGAGATGACCCGCCAGCAGGCTAGCGCCGGGACCGATGACGGCATCTGGCGCTTTCCCGATGGCGCGGGCTATTATGCGGAGCGGCTGGGCAACTACACGACGACGAAGCTCACCCCCGATCAGGTGCACAGCCTCGGCCTCGCGCAGGTCGCCCGCATTCATGGCGAAATGCGCGAGATCATGAAGCGCACCGGCTTCAAGGGCGATTTGCAGGCCTTCTTCAAGTTCATGCGCGAGGATAAGCAGTTTTACGCGCCAAACACCGATGAGGGCCGGGCGCTCTACCTCGCTGAAACGCAGAAGGCCAAGGACGCGATCACGCCGCTGCTGCCGCAATGGTTCGGCGTGCTGCCGCAAGCGCCGCTGGTGGTGAAGCGCGTCGAAGAATTTCGCGAAAAATCGGCGGGCAAGGCCTTTTATCAGTCGCCCGCGCCCGATGGTTCAAGACCCGGCACTTATTACGCCAATCTCTATGACATGGCCGATATGCCGCTGACCGAAGTCGAGGCGCTCTTCTATCATGAAGGCGTACCCGGCCATCATCTGCAGCGTGCGATCCAGACCGAATTGAAGGACGTCCCGCCCTTCCGCCGCTTCGGCGGGGTCACTGCCTATTCGGAAGGCTGGGGGCTTTATTCGGAGAAGCTTGCAAAGGACATGGGGCTCTACACCGATCCCTATCGCGACTTCGGACGGTTACAGCTCGAGCTTCACCGCGCGATCCGGCTGGTCGTCGACAGCGGCCTCCACCACAAGCGCTGGAC
>CBDUBW010000264.1:0-2940 GCA_965365485.1 uncultured Aquisediminimonas sp. | reverse complement strand
TCGGCATAGGCGAAGAGCAGTTTGGCGCCGTGCTTGATGATTCCGCCATATTCCTGCGCGGTGCCGGGCAGGAAGCCGGGGACATCGACGAAGGTAATTATCGGGATTTCGAAAGCATCGCAGAAACGCACGAAGCGCCCCGCCTTGCGCGCGCTGTTGATGTCGAGCACCCCTGCAAGCACCATCGGCTGATTGGCGACGACGCCCACCGTGCGACCCTCTACCCGCCCGAAGCCAATCAGAATGTTGCCGGCATGGCCAGGCTGGACCTCGAAAAAGTCGCCCTCGTCGAGCGTCTTCCGGATGACCTCATGCATGTCGTAGGGCTGGTTCGCGCTCGGCGGGATGATCGTATCGAGGCTCGGCTCCTCGCGGTCCCAGGCATCTTCGCACGGTCGCTCGGGTACGCCCATGCGGTTATTCTCGGGAAGGAAGTCGAAGAAATCACGGCATGCCAGCAATGCCTCGATGTCGTTGTCAAAGGCATTGTCAGCCACGCCTGACTTGCTGGTGTGCGTCACCGCGCCGCCAAGCTGTTCCTGCGTCACGACTTCATTGGTGACAGTCTTGACCACCTCAGGGCCCGTAACGAACATGTAGCTCGAATCCTTCACCATGAAGATGAAGTCAGTCATCGCTGGGCTGTAGACCGCGCCGCCCGCGCACGGGCCCATGATCAGACTGATTTGCGGAATGACGCCGCTGGCGTTGACGTTGCGCTGGAAAACTTCGGCATAGCCCCCAAGGCTCGCGACCCCCTCCTGAATGCGCGCGCCGCCGCTGTCATTGAGGCCGATGACGGGCGCACCGACCTTCATGGCGTTGTCCATCACTTTGCAGATTTTCATGGCGTGCGCTTCGGAGAGCGAGCCTCCGAACACAGTGAAATCCTGGCTGAAGACGTAGACCAACCGGCCGTTGATCGTGCCGCTGCCTGTCACCACGCCATCGCCTGGGATCTTCTGATCCTGCATCCCGAAATCGGTGCAATTGTGCGTCACATAGGCGTCGAGCTCTTCGAAAGAGCCTTCGTCGAGCAATATGTCGAGCCGCTCGCGCGCGGTCAGCCGCCCCTTGGCGTGCTGCGCGTCGATACGCTTCTGCCCGCCGCCTATCCGAGATGCTTCACGACGCTTTTCGAGCTCGGCAATATTGGCGGACATGGCCCCTCCCTTTTCGGTCGGCTTACGCCATGCGGAACTTTGCTGCCGGTCGCAAGCGGCTCAGACTTTCACGAACCCCTGCGCGATCAGGCTACGCGCGCAGTCTTCTATCGTCTCCTCGGCAGGCCGCGCCTCCCAGCCCAATACCTGTGCGGCATGGCTCGCGTCCATGATCCGAACCTTGCCAAGCTCGCCGACCACTTGGCGCACCAGCGGATCAAACAGTGCTGACAGTTTGACCATCCAGTCGGGCAAATTGCGCCTGGGCACCTTGCGTGCCTGCGGGCCGAGCCGGTCTCGCAGAACCTTGCCGATTTCGGCCATCTTCAAGGTTGGCCCGGAGCAGACAAAGCGCTCCCCCGCCATGCCGGGAGCGTTGAGCGCGCGAACGTGCATATCGGCGACGTCGCGGACATCGACGATGCCGTAGGCCAGGTCCGGGAAGCCCGGAAAAGCGCCTTCGAGCATTTTCCTGATCACTTCGACCGAGGTCGATCCGCCTTCGTCCATGACCGGACCGAGCACCAGTGCGGGGTTGATCGAACAATATTCGACGTCTCCGCCCTCTGAGGCGACCCAATCGCGCGCAGCCTGCTCTGCAATCGTCTTCGATTTCACATAGGCATAGGAGTCGGGGTGATCGACGTTTGTCCAGTTGCTTTCATTGAGCCGGTGCGTCCCGCGCGGCAGGCCGTAGGCTATCGCGGCGACCGACGATGTCATGACAAAGCGCGTCACGCCCGCCGCCTTCGCCGCCTTGAGCACACGCAGGGCACCGTCGCGCGCGGGCACGATAAGTTCATCGTCATTCTTTGGCGCGCTGGCGGGGAAAGGCGAAGCAACATGTGCGACATGGCTGCATCCGGCCATGGCGGCGTCCCATCCTTCATCGCTTTCGAGATTAGCGGCGAACAGCTTGAGCTTCTCGTCGGGCACACCAAGCGTAGCGCGCAATGTCGCTTCCTTCGCAAGATTGCGAAGGGTCGCATGAACCGTCCAACCTTCCTCGACTAACTGCTTGATCAGGAAGCCAGCAATGTAACCGCTGCCGCCCGAAACCAATATCGTTCCTGCCATCGCCCTGCCCTCCTGTTTTGGCGAGGCTAAGCGGGTTGCGCCGCGCTTGCCAAGCTGCAAAACGAAATCGCGATCAGGAGACCAAAGTGGCCGAACCCGAGCTTTACCCCGTACCGCCCGAATGGGCGAAAAAGGCCCGGGTTAATACTGCCAAATATCAGCAGCTTTACGGCCGCGCTCTCGGCGACCCGGGCACCTTCTGGCTCGAGCAGGCGCGGCGGCTCGATTGGATCAAGCGGCCCGAGATCGCTGGTGACTGGTCGTTCAACGCGGTCGATTTCCGCATCCAATGGTTTTCGGACGGCAAGATCAACGCCAGCGCCAATTGCATCGACCGGCATCTGAAAACCCGCGGTGATGCGATCGCGATCATCTGGGAGCCCGATGATCCAGCGGAAGAACCCCGCCGGATCACCTATCGTCAGCTTCACGCCGAAGTCTGCCGCTTCGCGAATGTGCTCAAGGCGCAGGGCGTCGCGAAAGGCGATCGCGTCACGATCTACATGCCGATGATTCCCGAGGCGGCTTTTGCGCTGCTGGCGTGTGCGCGGATCGGAGCGATCCATTCAGTCGTATTCGGCGGGTTTTCACCCGATTCGATCGCGGGGCGCATCAACGACTGCGGTTCGGCCTTTGTCGTCACGGCCGATCAAGGAAGGCGCGGCGGCAAGGCGATCGCGCTCAAGGCCAATGTCGATGC
>CBDUBW010000263.1:0-2949 GCA_965365485.1 uncultured Aquisediminimonas sp. | reverse complement strand
GTATTAGGATAACGCCGCGTCAGCTCTCCCATCGCATCCAGCGCCTGCTGGGTGATCTTCTGATCACGCGTGACGTCGGTGATCTGCTCGTAATAATTCAGAGAGATCAGATAATAGGCGTAGGGCGCGTCGCGGTTGCCGGGGTGGATGGCCAGGAAACGCTGCGCCGAATTGGTCGATTCGGTGTAATCGCGCGCCATGTAGTAGCTGAACGCGCTCATCAACTGCGCGCGCCGCGCCCAGACCGAATAGGGATGCTGGCGCTCGACCTCATCGAACAATTGCGCGGCAATTTTGAATTGGCCGCGATCGAGCCGGTTCTTCGCGCTCGAGTAGAGCGTGTTGACGTCGCGCGCGACGTAGCTGGTATCGGCCTTGTTCTTGGTCCGGGCACAACCGGTGACGCCGACCGACGCCGCCAGCGCGGCGAGCAGCATGAGCTTGGGGGTGGTACGCATGCGGGCGCTCATAGCCGCTCGCTTGTCCGCCGCCAAGCGGCTATGGCTTGACCATGCCCGCGACACGCCTGCCCACCATCCGCGTCGAAAAGCCATGGGGCCGCCATGAGCTCTGGCCTGGATTCGAAAACCCCGCGCCTAATGGCGAGCCGGTCGGCGAGATCTGGTTCGACGCGCCTGACGATCCCGAACTGCTGGTCAAATATCTTTTCACAAGTGAGCGGCTGTCGATCCAGGTTCACCCCAATGATGACGAAGCGCAGGCGGCGGGCTACCCGCGCGGCAAGGACGAAGCCTGGCTGATCCTCGCCGCCGAGCCCGAGGCCCGGATCGCGCTCGGTACGAAGCGGCCGGTCGATAATGACGAACTGCGCGACGCCTGTCTTTCGGGCGCAGTCGTCGATCTGATGGATTGGAAACGCGTGGCGGCGGGCGACATCATCTATTCCGCCGCCAACACCGTTCACGCCATCGGCGCAGGCATCACGCTGATCGAAATCCAGCAAAATGTCGATCTCACCTACCGGCTCTACGATTATGGCCGTCCGCGCGAACTGCACCTCGACGAGGGGATCGCCGTCTCTCGCGCCAAGCCCTTCGCAGAATTGCCGCGCGAACAGTGGAAGTTCGACATGCGCCGCTTCCCTTCCGGCGGGGTCTCGTCGCTGACGTTTGATGGCGCGCCGGGCTGGATCGTTCCGGTGACGGGCAAGGGGATGATCGATGGCGAGACCGTCTGCGCGGGCGAGTGTTGGATGGCGCAAGCGACGGTTTCTCTCGCGGGAGATCTCGACCTTCTGGTCGCCAGCCCAACCCCCTTCGTCGCTGGGTGATGCTCAGGGTTCTGACGCTCGCGACTCTGTTCCCCGACGCCACCCGCCCTCGCCTGGGCCCTTTCGTCGATCGCCAAACCCGCGAACTGGCGGTACATCCGGATGTCGAACTGCAGGTCGTCGCGCCGCGAGGGCTGCCGCCATGGCCGCTTGACCGCCACGCGCATTACCGGGGATTTTCGAACTTGCCCGCGCACGAAGAATGGAACGGGCTCACCGTGCATCGGCCGCGCTTCACTCATCTGCCCGCGACGCAAGGCCGTTTCGACGCGAGCGCGATCGTCCGCGCTCTATCGTCGTTGCTGGCGCGCATCCGTCGCGACTTCGCCTTCGACGTGATCGACGCGGAGTTCTTCTTTCCCGATGGCCCGGCGGCGGTGCCGCTCGGTCGCGCGTTCGATGTCCCCGTCTCGATCAAGGCTCGCGGCGGGGACATTCACCTTTGGGGTCGCGCCCCGGCGACCCGCGCGCAGATCGTCACCGCGGGGCGATCCGCCGACGGCCTGCTCGCGGTCTCGGACGCACTCAAGGCCGACATGATCGCGCTCGGCATGCCGGGGAAGCATATCACCGTCCACCGCACAGGCGTCGATCTCGAAAACTTCGTTCCGCGCGACCCGGGGGCAGCCAAGGCGTGGGCCGGTGTCAGCGGTCCGTTGATTGTCACAGTCGGCGCGCTCACCGTGCGCAAAGGCCAGGCGCTGGCTATCGAGGCATTGAAAGACTTGCCTGGTGTGACGCTCGCTCTGATCGGCGACGGTCCTGACCGCGCCCGGCTGGCCAAGCTTGCACGCGAAGCAGGCCTCGCCGATCGCGTCCGCTTCACGGGCAGCATCAATCATGAGGAAATCGCCCGCTGGCTCGCCGCGGCTGACGTGATGGTGCTGCCCTCGGCTTCCGAAGGCCTCGCCAATGCCTGGGTCGAGGCGCTTGCTTGTGGCACTCCGGTCGTCACGACCGATGTCGGCGGCGCGCGGGAATTGATCACCGCACCCGAGGCCGGCCGCATTGTCTCCGCTGAACCAGCCGCTATCGCAGCCGCCGTTCGGGAACTGCTCGATCGGCCTCCGGCGCGCGAGGCGGTTCGCGCCTTTGCCCTGCCCTACACCTGGAAACGCAACCGCGACGCGCTTTACGCGCACCTCGCAGGGCTGGTCAGCGCGTATAGCCCTCGGCGGATTTGACCCGATCCGCGCCGTCTTTCTCGACTGGAACAAAGCTCGACGAGCTGACCCCGAGCCACAGCAAAGCCGGGTTCGAGATGTAGAGCGATGAGAATGTGCCGATGACGATGCCGAGCAACATCGTCGCGGTAAAGCCGAAAATGATTTCCGGCCCCATCGCCAGCAAAATGCCGAGCGTCAGGATCAGCGAGAGCGATGTCGTGATCGTGCGCGAAAGCGTTTCATTGGTCGAAAGATCGATTAGCGCCGGAATGTCCATCTTGCGCCATTTTTTCAGATTTTCGCGCACGCGATCGTAGACGACGATCGTATCGTTCAGCGAATAGCCGATGATCGTCAGGATCGCCGCGACGATGCCGAGATCGAACTGAAGCTGGGTGAGCGCGAAGAAGCCAAAGGTCAGCACCACGTCGTGCGCGATGGTGATAAGCGCACCGACGCCGAACTGCCATTCGAAGCGAAACCAGATGAACA
>CBDUBW010000262.1:0-2970 GCA_965365485.1 uncultured Aquisediminimonas sp. | reverse complement strand
ATGCGGTCGCGCATCGCCAGCAGATCGTCGCGGCTGTCGACCTTGAAAGCGAGGTGCTGCATCGTCCCCGGGGCAGCGTCGCCTGCGCCTGATCCGGCATGGGTTTTCCCCAATTCGATTGCGATGTCCTTGGTGCCTGGCAGCTGCACGAGCGAAAACGAGCAATGATCGTCGAGGTGCAGGAAGGCATGAAAGCCGCCGGGAACGCCGTGCATGTCGAAGATCGCAACGAGCTTGCAGCCGAGCACGTCGGAGAAGAATTCGATCTGCCGCTTCATGTCGCCGGTCATCACCGCGATGTGATGGATGCCGTTGGGCTTGATCATCTCCTGCCTTTCGCCAAGGTGCGCCAATGGTCGAGATAGTGCGCGAACCCTATGGCGTCGTCCACCGCGAAAGCAGCGGTTTCAAGGATGTCTATGGCGGTGCGGGCGGGATCGTCTTCGTCGAATGCATGCGCATCGCGCCCAAGGGCAGTCCGTCGAAGCGCGCGATCGTATTCAGTCATCCCATCGGCGGCGGATCGTTCCTGCCGCTGGTGACTGCGCTCGCGGCGGCGGGGCACCACACTCTTTTCATCAACCCGCGTTATCGGGGCAACGACACCGCGCTGATCATGGAGAAGTGCGTCGCCGATCTGGGGGCAGCGATCCACAATGCCAACTCGCGTTTCGGCTATGAGGACTTCATTCTCGGCGGCTGGTCGGGCGGGGGATCGCTCGCGCTCTTCTATCAGGAGCAGGCGGAGAAGCCGTCGGTGACGCATACTCCGGCGGGCGATGCGTACGACCTTACCGCGCTGAAGCTGCCGCCTGTGCAGGGCATCATGCTGCTCGCCGCGCATATCAGCCGCGCGGTGACGCTGACCGAATGGATAGACCCTTCGATCCTCAACGAGGCGCGACCGTTCGAGCGCGACCCAGAGTTGAACATCTACGATTCCGCCAACCCAAACCAACCGCCTTATGACGACGCCTATGTCGAACGCTTTCGCGCCGCGCAGATCGCGCGCAACCGGCGGATTACGGCATGGGTTAAGGAGCAGCTCGCGGCGCTGAGCCCCAACGAGGAACGCTGCTTCACCGTCCACGGCACGATGGCCGACGTCCGCTGGACCGATCCCGCGCAGGACCCGTCCGACCGCCGCCCTCACGAATGCTATCTGGGGGCGCCGCGCGTGGCCAATGACGGCCCCGTCGGCCTCGCCCGCTTCACGACACTGAGGAGCTGGCTGTCACAATGGAGCTATGACGAGACAAACGCCAACGGGCTGAAGAACGCGGCCAACATCAGTTGCCCGGTGCTCGTCATCAACAACACCGCCGACCTTGCCTGCACCCCCAGCCACGCCCGCCGTCTGTTCGACGCGGTCGGGCACGACGACAAGGAATATCGCGATATCGTAGGAGCGGATCATTACTACATCGAGCGACCCGACCTGCTGCCGGAAGCGGTGGGGGCCGTGAGTGATTGGCTCGGGCGGAAGTTCGGCTGATCAGGCCTGCGATGCTGTCGATCTGAAGATTACCCACAAGGTGATCAGGTGAACCGCGGCGATCAGCAGATTGCTGACTACGACGGGGTTCGACAGGCTTCCGACAGTGAAGGGTGTGGTCAGCTTGTAAACGACTTGGACGATCAGCAGTGCCGCGACCATCATCGTGATCGGCTTGAGCAATAATGCGGCGGAAACGAGCAGGATCGCCAGATATATCGACAACAGGAAGCCGCGCGCCGGGCTGGGCTCACCATAGGCGCTGACAGTCCATCCGGCGTTGGCCAACAGGCTCAGACAGACAGGAATTAACACCGCAAGGTTGAGGACCAGCGATGCAGTGATCATCGCCCGCAAAGCTTAGCCCCGCAAATCCGGCGGCGTCGCCTCACTCCGCAACATTGCTACCGCCTCATCCAACGTCATGATGCGCTGGCCGTCCTGGCCGAGCGTGCGGATCGCGACCTTGCCTTCTTCCGCCTCGCGCTTGCCCACGACGAGGAGGTGCGGAACTTTGGCGAGCGAATGTTCGCGCACTTTGTAGTTGATCTTCTCGTTGCGAAGGTCGGCTTCGACGCGGATGCCTGCCGCCTTGAGCTGCGCAATCACCTGCCCGGCATAGTCGTCCGCATCGGAGACGATTGTCGCCACTACAGCTTGCACGGGCGCGAGCCAGACAGGGAAGCGGCCGGCGAAATGTTCGATTAGAATGCCGATGAAACGCTCATAGCTGCCGAGGATCGCACGGTGGAGCATGACGGGGCGGTGGCGCTCGCCATCCTCGCCGACGTAAGATGCATCGAGCCGCTCGGGCAGGACGGTGTCGGTCTGGATCGTGCCGACCTGCCAGGTCCGCCCGATCGCGTCGGTCAAATGGAATTCGAGCTTCGGCGCGTAGAAGGCACCCTCGCCGGGCAACTCCTCCCAGCCCCATTCGGGCGTGTTGCGGCCCGTCGCGGCGACGGCGTCGCGGAGCGATTGTTCGGACCAGTCCCACATCTCGTCGCTGCCGAAACGCTTTTCGGGGCGCAGCGCGAGCTTGATCGCATAGCTGAAACCGCCGAGATCCTTGTAGATCACGTCGAGCAGATCGCAGAATTGCGCGACCTCTTCCACCAGCTGATCCTCGCGGCAAAAGATATGCGCGTCGTCCTGCGTGAACTGGCGCACGCGCATCAGCCCGTGAAGCGCGCCGTGCGGCTCGTTGCGGTGGCAGCAGCCCATTTCCGCGAGACGCAGCGGCAGGTCGCGATAGCTCTTGATGCCCTGGCGGAAGATCAGCACGTGCGCCGGGCAGTTCATCGGCTTCAAAGCCATCCACTCGGCCTTATCGCTGACGACCGGGCCGTCGTCCTCGGTGTTTGGCACCTCGTCGGGGATGACGAACATATTCTCGCGATATTTGCCCCAATGGCCCGATTGCTCCCACTGGCGCGCGTCCATGATCTGCGGGGTCTTGACCTCCTGATAGCCCG
>CBDUBW010000261.1:0-2990 GCA_965365485.1 uncultured Aquisediminimonas sp. | reverse complement strand
TCCGACAAAAGCCCGATGAGCTGAGGGAGGACGGCATCGATGGGGAGCGGCACGCCGCGGTCAATAACCCCGCGCGACGGCGAACTCCACGGCCTCGGTCAAAGCGGCCTTGGTCGGGCTGTTGGGAAATGGGCCGAGCGCGTCGGTCGCGCGACGGCCGAAATGGCGCGCGCGTTCGATGGTGTCGGCAATCGCATCGGTCTCGCGCAACAATCTTTTCGCGTGCGCAAGGTCGTCGTCCGAGACGCGACGCCCCTCCATCGCCGCTTTCCAGAAAGCACGGTCGTCTTCCGAGCCGCGCGCATAAGCAAGAATCACCGGCAGCGTTACCTTGCCATCGCGAAAATCGTCGCCCACGCCCTTGCCCATCGTCGCCTCGTCGGATGCGTAATCGATGGCGTCATCGACCAGCTGGAAGGCGATGCCCAGATTGCGTCCATAGCTATCGAGCGCTTCTTCGACCGCTGGATCGCGCTCCGCGACGACCGCCGAGATGCGGCAGGCGGCGGCGAACAGAGCGGCGGTCTTGGCGCCGATGATCTCGAGATAGCGATCCTCGCCGGTTGCGATCTGGCGCTGCGCGGTCAGCTGATTGACCTCGCCTTCGGCAATCACGGCGCTGGCGTTAGAGAGAATCTTGAGCACCTTGAGGCTGCCATCTTCGACCATCAGCTCGAACGACCGGCTGAACAGGAAATCACCGACCAGCACGCTCGCCGGATTGCCCCAGATGATGTTGGCTGTCTTGCGCCCGCGCCTGAGATTCGATCCGTCGACGACATCGTCATGAAGCAGCGTGGCGGTGTGGATGAACTCGACTGCGGCGGCGAGCTTGTGATGACGCGTGCCGGGATAGTCGAGCAGCCGCGCACTTGCCAGCGTCAGCATCGGCCGCATGCGCTTTCCGCCGCCAGCGATCAGATGCCCGGCAAGTTCCGGAATGAGCGGTATCTGCGATTGCATGCGATCGAGGATGACCGCGTTGACCTGGTTCATCTCGCCTGCGACGAGCGCCATGAGCGGATCGAGCGAGGGCGCGCGCTCCGCGCCGATACGGTGAATGCTGGCAGACATCGCGCTTGCCTTGCCGATGCCACCCCGCTTGGCAAGTGCTATCGCGGGTCGCCGCCCTTGCAATCGCAGGCCCGAAACGGAATGAGGCGGCGGGGACCGGGAGGCGTTTCGAAATGTCAGAGCCGACGCTAGAAAATTACCGTCGAAGCATCGACAATATCGACGCGGCCTTGGTCTATATGCTCGCCGAGCGGTTCAAGGTGACGCAGGCAGTCGGGCGTTTCAAGGCCAAGCACGCTTTGCCCCCGGCCGACCCCGCGCGCGAAGTCGAACAGATCGCGCGACTGCGGAGACTGGCGGCCGAAGCGCAGCTCGATCCCGATTTCACCGAGAAATTCCTGCGTTTCATCATCGATGAAGTGATCCGCCACCATCAGCGGATCGGGGCCAGCCCGAGCTAGCCGCCGCCGCTGCTTACTGCGTGGCGAGCGCGACCCGCCTGACGCGTATCGCGCGGGTCCTGACCGCGATCGTGGCTCCGGCCCTGTCGTCGATTTCATCGAGCGCGGCAACGACATCGAGATTGCCGTCGGCGGCCTCGATCAAGGCTTGGCGATGCTGCGCGCAGCCCGATTTGGCGACGCCGGCGGCTTCGCGATCGGGAACCGCCGTGCGGGCGGCGCGAGCCGCGCCGACCGACAAACATTGCGAATAAACGGTGCGCGCCTCTTCGACCGAGGGCGCCTCGAACGGCGACATCGCCGACACGCTCGCCGGGGCAAGCGCGGCGAGGGCCGGAAGTGCGATTGCGAAAAGCTTCATGTTCGTCCCCTGTCCGAAATGCAGGGCGGGATTAGCGGTAAGAGGTTCGGGCAGGTTTAATCGCAATGGTTAACCGTGCGCTCTCACTCTTCGGCGGCATCGGCTTGTCGAAGTGCAATGCAGCCCCTAACTTTCGCGCATGCCGACCGATCCCTATTCGACCCTTGGTGTTTCCAAATCGGCGAGCGAAGCTGAGATCAAGAAAGCCTATCGCGGGCTCGCCAAGCAACTCCATCCGGACAAGAACAAGGACAATCCAAAAGCAGCCGAACGCTTCTCACGCGTGACGCAGGCGTACGACCTGCTCGCGGATAAGGATAAGCGCGCGCAGTTCGATCGGGGCGAGATCGATGGCGACGGCAATCCCGCAAATCCCTTCGCCGGATTCGGCGGCGGCGGCCGGGGCCAATCGCGAGGCGGCGGCTTTTCAGGGTTCGGTGATGCCGCAGCGGCCGATTTCGGGGACATTTTCGAAGGCATCTTCGGTGGCGGTCGGGCGCGTGGCGGTTTCCAAGGCGCGGGCGGATTCCAGCCGCCGCCGATGCGCGGCGCCAATATCAGCTATCGCTTGCTGGTTCCGTTCGAAGATGCCGCCGCCGCCAAGCCGCAACGGATTACGCTGCGCGACGGTAAGACGATCGACCTGAAACTGCCCGCCGGGGTCGAAACCGGCACACAGATGAAGCTTGCGGGCAAAGGCGATCCCGGCCCCGGCGGCGCAGGGGACGCGATCGTCACGATCGAGATCGCGCCGCACGCCTTTTTCGAGCGCGATGGCGACAATGTGCGGCTGACGCTGCCGGTGACGCTCAAGGAAGCGGTCGAGGGCGGTACAGTCAAGGTGCCGACCGTCGATGGCCCGGTGATGCTCAAGATCCCGACCGGGGCAACATCGGGGCGCACAATGCGGCTCAAAGGCCGAGGCTTTACCGGCAAGGGCGGCGTGCGCGGTGATCAGCTCGTCACGCTCACGGTCGATCTCCCAGCGAACGACAAGGCTCTCGCGGAGTTCGTCTCTGGTTGGACCGATAGCCGCAACCTCAGGGCCAGTCTCGGCGTTTAGCACGAATGAGCGGGAGCGACCAGCCGGAGGAAAGGTTCAAAGCCGAAAGCATTGCTCAGGACGTCCATGAAGAGGTCGTCGACCGCTACAA
>CBDUBW010000260.1:0-3008 GCA_965365485.1 uncultured Aquisediminimonas sp. | reverse complement strand
GGGATCGTCGTCGATTGTGCGCTCGCGCAGCATCGCTTAGTAAAAATTCCGGCAGGCCATCGAGGATGCGCGCGTGGCAAAAAGAGTGATGGTTGTCGAGGATAATGAGCTCAACCTTCGGCTGTTCTGCGATCTTCTCCGGGCTCATGGTTATGAGGCCGAGCCGGTGCGCGACGCGCGCGACGCGATCGAACGGGCAACGAGCTTCGCCCCCGATATCGTCATTCTCGACATTCAGATGCCGCACATTAATGGGCTCGAGCTGATCGAGGCGATGCGGCGTGACATGATCCTGCGCCGCATTCCGATCATGGCGGTAACCGCCTATGCGGGCCGAGGCGATGAAGAGCGCATCCGCGAGGCGGGCGCCGACGCCTATGTCGCCAAGCCCATTTCGCTCACCAAGTTCATCGAAACGGTAAAGTCGCTCGGCGAAATCGCCGATGCTCGCGCGCTCAATTAGTTCGATTTTGGAATGTTCTTTTGAGACGCGACCGCGGCTGCTATGTCGCGTCTGTCCAAGCGGCGGTTTTTTAACGCTTTTTCCCTAATCAGACTGCGTAACCGGTCGTGAGTGAAGTCGCAGTCAACCATGCTCTTTTGGAAGCGCCTCGATAAAGCCCTGCTTTGGGCCATTCTTGCGGGGGCGATCTGCGGCATTCTGAGCATTTTGCAGCCGCTCGACGACGTCACGAGGACCGCGCGAAATCTTGCGCATATGCGTCCGGCGAGCGGATCGATCGTCGTCCTACTCATCGATACCGAGAGCAAGCAGACCGAAGGCAGCTGGCCCTGGCCCCGCTCGCGGATCGCGCAGCTGGTCGATCGCATCGCCGAGGCACGAGCCGAACGCATCTATTTCGCTTCGGTGCTTGAAGGCGAGGCCCCGGGCGATGCCGAACTTGCGGCCGCCTTTTCTCGCCTCCCGCAACGCCCGGTGATCGCACACAGCTTCGATGTCGATCCCGCGACGGGAAAGCGGGTCGCCATGCTGCCGTCTCCCGTCTTGGACAAGGTCGCCGATAAGGCAGGTGCGAGCCTGTTCTTCGACGCATTTTCACGCGTCTTGGAATTTCCGCTCGCGTACAAGGTGGACGGCTATTCCTACCCGGGTTTAGCGACAGTGCTTGCAGGCCGACTTGGTTCGGAAGAAGTGAGCGCGCGTATCGACTACTCAATTGATCCTCAATCGATCCCGACGATTGCGGCTTCGGAAGTCATGGCCGGACGCGCCGGCAAACGTCTTGCCGGAAAGCACGTGATCGTTTCGTCTGCGGATCGAGTGTTGCCGATGCACGGTGGCGCGCAACCGAGAAGCTTCGCCTATGTGCTGGGCGCGGAAACGCTGCTCAGCGGCACCCCACGCGATCTTGGATGGGTGCGCGGCTTCGTGATAGCCTCCTTGCTCGCGATCTTGATGATCATCGGCAAGCGCAAGCTGGCGATCACGGCACTGGCGGTCGGCGGCATCGCGTTGATCGTCCTCCCCTTCTTTCTCGACGACGCGCTGATCTTTGCATCCTACGGGCCCGCCGCGTTGACGTTTGGGCTGGCTGCGACAGTCCGGGCCTGGCGCAGCTTTCGCAAACGCGATGTCGGCTCCAACAGCCTCACTGGCCTGCCCAATCTGGCTGCGTTCAAGGCGCGCAAGCCCGAAGATTGCGCGATCATCGCGGCCAGGATCAGCAACTATGCCGAATTGGTAAGCGTGCTGCCGATGATGGAGGCCGAACTGGCGCGCGAAATCGCACGCCGTTTCAGCGTCGGCACCGAGGGCATGCTTTACCATGGCGATAATGGCATTTTCGCCTGGACGATCTCACGGATTCACCCGCGTGAAATTGGCGATCATCTCGACGCGCTGCATTCCTTCTTCGCAAAGCCGGTCGCGGTGGGTCAGGTGCAGGTCGATGTCGCTCCCGTGTTCGGCATCGACACCGATGTTTCGCAATCCTTTGCGGCGCGATTAGCCGGCGCGCTGCTGGCGGCAGAAGGTGCGCGCAAGCAAGGCCAGCGTTGGCAGTTTCATGATCCGGCACACCAGGACGAGATCGAATGGAACGTTTCGATGCTCGGCCGTCTCGAGCTGGCGATCGAAACCGGGGAAGTGTGGGTAGCCTTTCAACCCAAGCTCGATCTCATTTCCGGCGAAGTCATCGGTGTCGAGGCGCTGGCGCGATGGACACACCCCGAACGCGGCGCGATCTCTCCAGAAATTTTCGTCAAGTCGGCGGAAGAGGCCGGCCGCATCGATCGGCTTACCTATTTCGTCTTGGATAAGGCGCTCGAGTTCGTTGCGGAAGGGCGACGCCGCGGCCATGATCTCACCGTCGCCGTCAATCTTTCGACGTTGATGGCGGAACATCCCGATCTCACACAGAATGTCCGCGCGGCGCTACGCCGTCACAAGGTTTCCGCTGAAAAATTGACGCTGGAAATTACCGAAACTGCGGCGAACACGGTCGACAAATTGATTGCGAGTGTTTCCGCACTCAAGCGGCTCGGCGTCAAGATCGCGATCGACGATTACGGCACGGGGCATTGCACGCTCGAATATCTGAAGATGATCGCGGCGGATGAACTCAAGATCGATCGCAGCTTCGTCACTGCGATTGACGAGAATCGGAGCGACGCCGTGCTGGTCCGCGCGACGATCCAGCTCGCCCATCAGCTCGGCCTGACGGTCGTAGCGGAAGGTGTGGAAACTGAGACCGCGTTGATGACTCTCATCGGTTTGGGTTGCGATCAGGCACAGGGTTATCACATCGGACGGCCGATGATGATTGCCGATGTCATGGCCGCGCTTGATAAGGTCAGGGTCTCACAGGCCGCCTGAGCTCACAAAAAGAAAAGCTCGGCATTGGTTAAAATATTGTAAATTATTAACATCACGCTAGCCTCTCCAACGGGAATCAAACTGGGTTCCCTGTTTGGAGAAAAGTACCATGTTTGATATTTGGGGCTGGCTCCTCGGTGCCGGCTGGCGGTAAACCTTAACGGTTTCGTCA
>CBDUBW010000259.1:0-3009 GCA_965365485.1 uncultured Aquisediminimonas sp. | reverse complement strand
TTTCTCAAGTCCGCGCCGACGACGATGATCATCATCAGCCATGAGCGCGATCTGCTCAATAATGTCGTCGATCACATCCTGCATCTCGAGGGCGGCAAGACCACGCTTTACCCCGGCGGCTACGATGCCTTCGAACGACAGCGGGCGGAACGCGCGGCGCAGCTGGCCGCCGCCAAGGCCGCGCAGGATGCACAGCGGGCAAAGCTTCAGGATTATATAGCGCGCAACTCGGCCCGGGCTTCGACTGCCAAGCAGGCACAGTCGCGCGCTAAGGCGCTCGCGAAGATGCAGCCGATCGCAGCGATGGCCGAAGACCCTTCGCTGAGCTTCGACTTTCCCAGTCCCGACGAGCTCAGGCCGCCGCTGGTCACGCTCGATCTCGCCAGCGTCGGTTATGGCGAGACGCCGGTGCTTGAGCGCCTCAACCTGCGGCTTGATCCCGACGATCGCATCGCGCTCCTGGGTCGCAACGGCAATGGGAAAACTACGCTGGCGCGGCTGCTGGCCGCGCAACTGCCTCCGATGGCGGGAGACATTCATGCCTCGGGCAAGATGAAGGTCGGCTATTTCACCCAGTACCAGGTCGAGGAACTCGACGGCGCGGATACTCCGCTCGAACATATGACGCGCGCCATGAGGGGCGCGACCCCCGGGGCGGTTCGCGGCCAGCTTGGGCGGTTTGGCTTCTCGGGCAACAAGGCCACAACTCAGGTCGCCAAGCTTTCGGGCGGCGAGCGTGCGCGGCTTGCGCTGGCCCTGATCACACGCGATGCGCCGCACATGCTGATCCTCGACGAGCCGACCAACCATCTCGACGTCGATGCGCGCGAGGCGCTCGTCCAGGCGCTCAATGCCTATGATGGCGCGGTAGTGCTGGTCAGCCATGATCGTCACATGCTCGAGATGACGGCCGACCGACTGGTGCTCGTCGATGGTGGCACTGCGAAGGAATATGCCGGCAGCCTTGACGATTACACCGACCTCATTCTCGGCAAGAATCAGCCCAAGTCGGAAGCCGCAAACAAGTCGGCGAAGAAGGATGATCGCAAGGCCGCCGCGCAAGCCCGTGAGAAGCTGGCCGCGTTGCGCAAGACGATCCGCGATGCCGAGGCCGATATGGCGCGGTTGAGCGCAGTGCGATCGGCGCTCGATCGCGCCATGTTCAACCCCGCGTCGGCAGACCCCGAACATGCCAAGCTGACGATGGGCGAGCTGATGCAGCGCCGCGCCAAGATCGCCGACGCGCTCGAAGCCGCCGAGGCGAAGTGGGTCGAGGCGAGCGAGGCGGTCGAGGGCTGAGGCCAGCCTTGCCCGGAACCATCATCTGCCCTAACCGCCCGCGATGACAGCACAGACCAAAAACCCGAGCGGCCGAGCGATCGTAGACGAGCTCGAGCGACTCTTCGCCGAATCGGTTTCGCGGTTGCGCGATGCGATCGACACCTATGTGAAGACGGGCACGCCGCCCGCCCCCGCGCATCGCAGCGACGGCAGCTTCGCCTATCCCGAAATCCGCCTGACCTATCGCGGAGACGAAGCGCGCAAATCCTCCTTCCGCTCGTTCGGGCGGCTGACGCGCGCGGGCAGCTACGCGATCAGCGTGACCCGGCCCGATCTGTTCGCCGATTATCTGATCGAGCAGATCGACATCCTGACCGGCGATTATGGCATCGCGGTCGAGGCGGCGCCGGGGCGGCAGGAAATCCCGTTCGCCTATGTTCTCGATTCCGCCGATGCGCTGTCGGACGTCCGCGCCAAGGACCTTGCGCGCTGGTTTCCGACCACCGAGCTTGCCTATATCGGCGACGAGATCGCAGACGGGATTGATCTCGCCAACGCTGAGGATCCGCTGCCGCTGGCGCTGTTCGACGGGCTTCGAACCGATTTCTCGCTGGCGCGGTTGCGGCATTATACCGGCACCCCGGCCGAGCACGTGCAGCGCTTCGTGCTCTTCACCAACTATCACCGCTACGTCGATGAATTCGTCCGCTGGAGCCTGACTCAGCTGGGAAGCGGCGATTTCACTGGCCTCTCCTGCCCGGGCGGGGTGATGGTGACATCGGAGACCGCCGAGCCCGAAGCCGCGGTCGCCGACGATGCCTGGCGACGCCACCAGATGCCCGCCTGGCACTTGGTCGCGCCCGATGGATCGGGCATCACGCTCGTCAATATCGGCGTCGGCCCCTCGAACGCCAAGACGATCACCGATCACATGGCGGTGATGCGGCCCGAGGCGTGGCTGATGATCGGCCATTGCGGCGGACTTCGCCCCAGCCAGCAGATCGGCGACTATGTCCTTGCCCACGCCTATCTGCGCGACGACCACGTTCTCGACGACGTGCTGCCGCCGGAAATCCCCATTCCCGCGATCGCCGAAGTGCAGCAGGCCATGGCCCGCGCCGCCGAGATCGTATCGGGAGAAAGTGCGGAAGACCTGCGCAAGCGGCTCCGCACCGGCACCGTCGTCACCACCGACGATCGCAACTGGGAGCTGCGCTATTCCAAATCGGCGCTGCGCTTCTCGCAGAGCCGGGCGGTCGGCATCGACATGGAATCGGCGACGATCGCCGCCCAGGGCTATCGCTTCCGCGTCCCCTATGGCACTTTGCTGTGCGTATCCGACAAGCCGATGCACGGAGAGTTGAAGCTGCCCGGCCAGGCAAACCGCTTTTACGAAAGGGCTATTGCCGAACATATGCTGATCGGCATCGAAGCCTGCCGTCAGCTCAAGGCCGAAGGTCCCAAGCTTCACAGCCGCAAACTCCGCGCCTTCAACGAACCGCCCTTTCGATAGGAGGATTGAGCATGATCGATCTCGACCGACGCGCCTTTCTTGGCGCAACCGCCGCAGTGACATCCGCAGCCGCGGTCGCGCAGACAGCCGCGGCCCCTGCCTCGCTTGCGGGCAAGTCGGTTCTGATCACCGGCTGCTCGTCTGGATTCGGAAAGCTCGCCGCGCAGGAATGCGCTCGGCGCGGCGCGCGGGTATTCGCGACGATGCGCAACCTC
>CBDUBW010000258.1:0-3012 GCA_965365485.1 uncultured Aquisediminimonas sp. | reverse complement strand
TTGCATGTGCCCAAGAGCCTCAAGGGCGTCGCGGTGTTCTCGTTCAAGCGTTTGTGCGCAGAAGCGCGCGGGGCGAGCGATTATCTCGCCATCGCGCGCAACTACCATACCGTCATCATCGTCGGCATCCCGAAGCTCGGCGCGGAGAACCGCAACGAAGCCGCGCGCTTCGTCACGCTGATCGACGCGCTTTACGAGCACAAGGTCAAGCTGATCGCCACCGCCGATGCCGAACCCATCGACCTCTACAACAAGGGCGACGGGCGCTTCGAGTTCGACCGGACGATCAGCCGCCTTATGGAAATGCAGTCACAGAGTTACCTTGCCGAGGGTCATGGCGAGGGCGACAGCATTCACCACCGGTCGCGATAGCGCCGGCGATATTCACGCCAGGCGCGTTCGCGGCGGCGCTCGGCGCGGATCCGATCGCGATAGTAACGATGCGGCCGATAGTAGCGCGGCCCGCGATCATAGTAGCGGTAATAGCGCGGGCGATAATCGTAATAGCCGCCGTGGTAATATGGGTCGTAATATCCGCCCGATCCGAGATGGATCGTGATGCTGCTGCGTGAACGCGCCTCGGCGGCGGGAACGATGGCTAGGGTCGAAAGGGCGGCAAGCGCGCCCAGTACAAGTTTACGCATTTCAACCTCCTAACAGGCGGGTGCGGACTCACGCGCCCAACTCCGCTGGAGCCAGGCTAGGATCGCCGGTCTGAATGCGCGCTGACTTGCGGCGCGCCACGCCGAATGGCGTTTGATCCGGCGGCGGCGTGCGTTAGGCTTCCGCCCGCACCAGCAAGGGAAGAACGATCGATGCGCATTCTGGGTTCCGCCATCGCGGCTCTAATGATTTCCGGCGCGGCCTTCGCGCAAGCGCCCGCAGACCCATGGCACGCCAAGGGGCGCGCAATGTTCGCAGACGTGATCGCGATCCCCAGCGTCACAGATCGTACCGCCGAAGTGAAGAGAATGGCCGCCTATATGCGCGAGGCCTTTGTCAAAGGCGGCATCACCGACGCGGTCATCAAGGATCACGACGGCACGCAATCGCTGATCGTACGCTGGAAGGCAGCGGGCAACCCTAAGCTCAAGCCGATCCTGCTGCTCGGCCATATGGATGTCGTCGATGCCAAGCCGGAGGATTGGTCGCGCGATCCGTTCAAGCTGATCGAGGAAGACGGCTACATGTATGGTCGCGGAACGATCGACATGAAGCATGGCATCGTCGGCATCACCAATGCGCTGCTTCGTTTGAAAGCCGAAGGCTTCAAACCCAAGCGCGACATTGTCGTTTTCTTTTCTGGCGATGAAGAGACCAACGGCGGCGGCGCGCGGCGCGCGGCGAACGACTGGAAGGCCGAAATCGACGCCGAATATGCGTTGAACGCCGATGCGGGCGGAGGTGCCTTCTTCAGAGATGGCAGCCTGTTGGGCTTCGGTCTGCAGACATCCGAGAAAATGTATCAGGATTACACTTTCACCCAGCGCAATCCCGGCGGACATTCATCGCGACCGCGCCCCGACAACGCGATTTACGAGCTTGCGGCGGCTTTGAAGCGACTCGAGGCACATCGCTTCGAGCCCGCCTTGAACGAAACCACGAGGGCCTATCTCAATTTCCGCCAAAAGCGCGAAAAGGGGCCGCTTGGCGACGCCATGCGCCGCTGGCTTGCAAACGAGAAGGATGGCGCGGCGGCGGACATCATCGAAGCCGACCCGACCGAGACCGGCATCACGCGGACACGCTGCGTGGCGACGCGATTGGAGGGCGGCCACGCCAACAACGCACTGCCGCAGCTTGCGCGGGCGACGGTCAATTGCCGAGTCTTGCCGGGAATCGACCCCGCGACGGTCAAGGCCGAACTCCAAACGATCGCGGGCAAAGATGCGGTCGTTGAAGAAATTCAGGAGGCGCGGCCTTCACCGCCATCGCCTCTACGCCCCGATGTTGTCGGAGCTTTCACGTCGACGGTCCGCAAGCGCCATCCGAGCGCCGAAATAGTTCCGCAAATGTCGCAGGGTGCGACGGACGGCCTTTACTTTCGCCAAGCGGGAATTCCCGTTTATGGCGTCAACGGCACCTGGATCGTTCTTCCCGATGATGAACGCGCGCATGGCAAGGATGAGCGCATTCCGGTCAAGAGCTTCTACGAAACGCTCGACCATTGGCATGATCTGGTGAAGGCGCTTGCGGGCTAGGGCTCACCGGCAGTGCGATGCCGCTCGAGTTCGGTGCGGAAGCCCGGGCTGAGCGGCTTGGCCCTGCGATCGGCGCCCTGATAGACGAGCGTCGTCTCGCAGGTCGCAATGCATTGGCCCTTCTGAAACGCAGCCTGCTCGATTACCCAGCTGGAGGTGCCGATCCGGCCAATGCCGCTCGCGATTTCAACATCGTCGGGGAAGTGCCCTTCGCGCAAATACGCAATCGCCACCGCAGCAACCAGCCAGCGCTCGCCCTTGGCGCGCCGCGTGCGTTCGTCGAGCAGGCGATTGAAACGGACCCGGCCATTCTCGAACAGCGCCGCATATGCGACGTTGTTAAGATGGCCCAGAAAATCCATGTCGCCGAAGCGCGTCTGCGTCATTACGGCGAAGGGATAGCTGGCGCGCTCAAGGCGCCAGCTCTCCGGTTTGGCCATTAACGAGGCGCCATGCGGATCGCGCCGTCGAGACGCACGTCCTCGCCGTTGAAATAGCCGCACTCGATCATCGTCAGCGCGAGCTGGGCATATTCTTCCGGATTACCGAGCCGCTTGGGGAAGGGGACCGACGCGGCGAGCGCATCCTTCACATTCTGCGGCGCGCCCATCATCAACGGCGTCTCAAAGATGCCAGGCAGGATGGTGTTGACGCGGATGCCTTCGCTCATCAGGTCACGAGCGATCGGCAGGGTCATGCCGACGACGCCGCCCTTCGACGCCGAATAGGCCGCCTGGCCCATCTGGCCGTCTTCGGCCGCAACCGACGCGGTATTGACGATCGCGCCGCGCTCTCCGTCCTCGAGCGGATC
>CBDUBW010000257.1:0-3035 GCA_965365485.1 uncultured Aquisediminimonas sp. | reverse complement strand
CATCGGCACGACGCGATCGGGGAAATAGACCGAATTGCCGCGCTTGCGCGCTTCCCTGTCGAGCGCGGAACCCGGGCGGACGTAGAAGGATACATCGGCGATCGCGACGACCGCGTCGAAACCGCCATCGTCACGTGGGGCGGCCCAGACCGCGTCGTCATGATCGCGTGCGTCGGCGGGGTCGATGGCAACGATGGGCAGGTGCCGCAAATCTTCCCGGTCACCGAGCGGTGTCTTCGCGACTCGCTCAGCCTCCGCGAACACTTCGTCGGGAAAGCGGTCAGGAATGCCGTATTTGTGGATCGCGATAAGGCTGACCGATTTCGCTTCGAACGGATCGCCCAGAACCTCCGTCACCTTCGCGCTGGTCCGCGGCCCGCGCCCTGAAGCTTCAGCGAGCACCAACTGCCCTGCCTTGGCCTCGCCCACGTCGGAGATCGGCGTCTCGCGGCGGATGCGCTTGTCGACGGGACGCAGCCAGAAGCGGCCATTGGCTTCGGCGAGCACGCCGAGCAGCTGGTCTTCGGCCTTCGCCAGCTTTTTCATCGGATGCGCGACATGGCCGCTGCCCGCTTCCTCGGTGCGCGCCAGGATCCGGTCGCCGACACCAAGCGCGCCTTTGCGTCCGCGCTCGATCACACGCAGCCGCGGCGGCGGCACGCCCTCGGCTTGCCAGTTTTCAGGTACGGCGATCACCTGCTCGTCATCGGCGCTGACGATCCTGAGCACCGTCACCCTGGGCAGTCCGCCCATCTTGTGGAAGGCCCGTCCGGGGGCACTGTCGATCAGTCCCTCATCGGCCATGTCTTTGAGCAGGGCCTTGAGCGCCACCTTGTCCGCGCCGTGCAATCCGAACGCACGGGCGATCTCGCGCTTTCCCGCCGGGCCGGGCGAAGAGGTGATGAACTCCATGATCTGGTCGCGGCTGGGTAGGCCGGGGGCGTGGCGCTTTGGCATCATTGCCAGCTAGGGACTGGCGGCGCGTCCGCCAACCGCTAAAGCCTATGACAGCGATGACATATGACCTGCTCATCATCGGTGGCGGCATCAACGGCGCGGCGATCGCGCGAGAGGCCGCGCTCAATGGCCTCAAAATCCTGCTCGTCGAAAAGGACGATCTGGCGAGCCACACCTCTTCCGCATCGACCAAGCTTATCCATGGCGGGCTGCGCTATCTCGAATATTACGAGTTCCGGTTGGTGCGCGAGGCGCTCAAGGAGCGCGAGCGGCTGCTGCGCACGGCGCCGCACCTGATCCGCCCGATGGAGTTCGTGCTGCCGCACGTCAACGCGGTGCGGCCCTGGTGGATGGTGCGGCTGGGGCTGTGGATCTACGATCATCTCGGCGGGCGCATCAGCCTGCCCAAATCGCGCGGGCTGCGGAAAACGGATACGCTGTTCCGCGCGCCTTTGAAACATGACGGAAAGGGCTTCGTCTATTCGGACGCCTGGGTCGATGACGCGCGGCTCGTGGTGCTTAACGCGGTCGATGCCGCGCGCCACGGCGGCGAGGTGCGGACGCGGACCGGGCTGGTCTCGGCCCGTCGCGAAGGCGACCTTTGGCGCGCCGAGCTTTCGGACGGCAGCAGCGTCGAGGCCAGGGCGATGGTCAACGCCGCGGGGCCGTGGGTCGCACAGCTGCTGGCAAAGGCGGGCGTCAACAGCGCGGCGAGAGTGCGGCTGATCAAGGGCAGCCACATCATCGTCGACAAGCTGTTCGAGGGCGAGCACGCCTATATGCTCCAGCAACCCGACAAACGCGTCGTGTTCGCCATCCCTTACCAAGGCGACAAGACGCTGATCGGCACCACCGACGTGCCCGTCGAGCGGCCCGAAGACGCGGTCATCAGCGGTGAGGAGATCACTTATCTCTGCGCGGCCGCGAACCTGCATTTTAGACAGCAGATCGGCCCCGCCGACGTCGTCGCGACCTATTCGGGCGTCCGGCCACTCTACGACGATGGCGCGAGCGAGGCCAAGGCGGTGACGCGCGATTACGTTCTCGAACTCGACCAGAACGGCCCGCCTCTGCTCTCCGTGTTCGGCGGCAAGATCACGACAGCGCGGCACCTTGCCGAGGAAGCGGTGGGCAAGGTTGCAAGCGCATTGGACTGGCCCTTCGCGCCAATGACCCGCGATGCCATGCTGCCGACCGACGGTTTCGCAAACCTCGCCGGCGGCGAGGATTTCGGCGCGGGCATGACGGCGCGCCGGGTCGATTGGTTCATGGACAATGAATGGGCAACGACTGCCGAAGACATCCTCTGGCGGCGAACCAAGCTTGGTTTGGGCTTCACTGCCGAGCAGGTTAAGGCGTTGGAGCGATATCTTGAGCAGCGAACCAACTCGCGCCAAGTCGCCAAGACGCCAAGGGGGATTTGATGGATCCGGCAACGATTGATCGGTTGGCTCGTACCGTGATCGATGCCGGTTTTCATATTCATGACGATCTTGGCCCGGGTTTGTTTGAGTCGGTTTACGAAACGCTGTTGGCCAATGTCCTTCGGGACTCTGGCCTCAACGTCGAGCGACAGAAGCTGATAGGCATTGAGTATCGCGGAGTTTTCATTCCCGACGCTTTCAAAGTCGATTTGGTCATCGAAGGAATTCTGCCGGTCGAACTGAAATCTTTGGACCGGCTTGCGCCGGTTCATGCCAAGCAATTGCTTACGTATCTCAGGCTTATGAGATTGCCTGTCGG
Organism: uncultured Aquisediminimonas sp.; assembly: GCA_965365485.1. Classification (GTDB taxonomy): domain Bacteria; phylum Pseudomonadota; class Alphaproteobacteria; order Sphingomonadales; family Sphingomonadaceae; genus Aquisediminimonas. Next base: position 335 of record CBDUBW010000257.1, on the reverse strand, counting down.
TCTGCTCATCAATTTCGGCGGGGAGACGTTCAAAGAAGGCATCAAGCGCGTCGCCAACAACCACACCGACTTGGCGTCTTGGCGACTTGGCGCGAGTGTGTCGAACGCGCAGGAGAGTAGGCCATGATCCTTGCCATAGACCAAGGGACCACATCCTCGCGTGCCATCGCGTTCAGCTTGAACGGCATCCCACAACGGATCGCCCAACAGGAATTTCCGCAGATTTATCCGCAGAACGGATGGGTCGAGCATGACGCGGAAGCGATTTGGGAAACGACGCTTGCAGTCGCGCAAGAAGCGATGGGGGATGACGTCACCGCGATCGGCATCACCAA
>CBDUBW010000256.1:0-3058 GCA_965365485.1 uncultured Aquisediminimonas sp. | reverse complement strand
TAGCCGAACTTGCGGCCATTCTTGTCGCCGTGGACGACTTCGCCTTCGACGGTGAAGGGCCGCGTCAGCAGCCGCGCCGCGGTTTGCGGATCGCCCGCCTGAAGCGCCTCACGGACGCGGCTCGACGAGATCGGGCCCTCGCTATCGCTTACCGGCCCCACTGCGTCGCAACTCAGCCCATGCGCCGCGCCGACCTCGCGCAAAACCTGGAGGTTTCCACCGCGCCCCTTGCCGAAGGTGAAATCCTCGCCGGTCACGACGCCCGTCGCGCCGAGATGGCCGATCAACCACTGCGTCACGAAGTCCTCGGCCGTCACGCTCGCCAGTTCCGCCCCGAAATGAAATATGACCATCGCATCGGCCCCGGCGTCTGCAAAAAGGCGCTGGCGCTGGTCGAGCGTCGTCAGCCGAAAGGGCGGCGTATCGGGGCGAAAATGGCGGACGGGGTGCGGATCGAAGGTCGCGATCAGCGCGGGCACGCCACGCAATTTCGCCGCTGCGATCGCACGCCCCGCCACTGCCTGATGGCCCTGGTGGAAGCCGTCGAAATTCCCCAGCGCCACCACCCCGCCGCGAAAGCCGTCGGGAATCGGCGCGTTCCCGTTCAGGCGCTCCATCGCGCCGCTATAGCAAGCTGCGGTTGCGGGGCAATTGCGCTGGCCTAAGCCATTTCTGCGGTTGCACGCGCACAGCTTTGCCGCTTGAAGGGCGCGATGTCGGGGGCGAGAAAGCGGCTGTTTGCGGCCTGTTCGGCGGCGCTGGCATTGCTCGCCATTCCGGGCGTGGCGGTCGCCGACCCCGAAACCGATGCCAAGCTTCGCACTGAGCTGACCGCCGAACGCATCCCCGACGATCTCGTCGCCGTATTACTCGATCCGGCGGCCGGCTATCCGGACGAAGAGCGCGGCTCCTTGCTCAGCGCGCTCGAATATCTGGGCAAGGACCGCGCGGTCGCCGACGGCTACGATCTCGCCAACATCGCCGAAAGCCTGCGCAAGCATCGCAGCGCCAGCGATCCGATCGCCGCGATCTTCGCCGTGCGCAGCGTCGCCGAGTTTCTCGGGCAGCAATGCACATTGTTCGAAGACGACCAGAAGCGCGCCACGCTCGAAGCCGCCGTCGCTGCTCTGGCGAAGCTACCCGCTGGCCACCCGGGAACAGCCGAGGCTCGCGCAGCGCTATCGGCTTATCATCTCGATCACCTCAGGCTGGCGGACGCCGAAGCGGCGCTCGGGGCCGCGCCCTATTCGACGGCGCAACTCATCGCCAAGGCGCGGATCAGGCGCTGGCAGGGTCGCTTTGCCGATGCCCTTGGCGATGCGCAGGCGGCCTTCGAAGGAGCATCGAACGCCGAGGCGAAGCGCGAGGCCGCAGTCGAGCTTGCGACCGCTCTCATCGCCACCGACAAGCTCGATGAGGCGGACGCTCTGCTCAAGCCGCTGGTGGGCGAGGCTGGCAGCGGCGAGCTGGCGACGGCGCTCGCGCGCTCCGACCTGTTCGAGACAATGGGCGATCTTGCGCGCGCGCGCGGCGACACCAAGGCAGCGCGCGACCATTACAAGCAGGCTCTAGCGCTCGTCGAAGGCAAGATGGCGATGGGCGGGGCCGACCGGCGCGAGACGCGCAAGATGGTCAAATATTCGCGCGCTTCATATGACGCCGGCGACGCGCAGGAGGTCTGGTATCGCAATGCGCTCTGCTTGCCCAACCCGACGGTAGCGACCACTCCGCTCGCGAAGATCGAAGGCGAGGCCCTCGCTGCCATCCAGCCGCTGACCTATGAAAATGGTGAGAAGCGGGCTGAGTCGTGGGCCAGCCGCCTCGCCATCATCGATAAGGGTCTTGGACCTGAGAACCCCGCCACGCTCGATTCGCTGCTGCCGCTCGCCGCCTATGAGACGCGGCTCGGCAAGGACGTCGCCGCCGAAGCCAAGGCCCGGCGTGCGCTCACCATCGCGCGGGCGAGCTTCGGCCCGGATCATCGCAGCGCCATCGAGGCATCGCTGATGCTCGCGCAATCGCTGCAGGCGCTCGGCCGCGTCGCGGAGGCGCAGACGCTGCTCGAGCAAGCCAGCGAGGCCGCCGGGCGCGCCTTGCCCGATACGCATTCCGCGCAGCTCCATCTCGCCGCGGGGATGGCGCGGCTCCACGACGCGCGCGGTCGCGCCGCCAAGGCGCAGCCGATCTGGGCCTATGTCATCGAAACGATGTCGACCGCCCCGGGCATCGACGAAGAGACCCGCCTGACCTGGACGGCGCAGGCGCTCGAGAACCAGGTCGCGCTCGGCGGCTGCGCCGATGACAAGCTGTTCGCGATGATTTCCGCGCAAAGCAAGAAGCTCGAAGGGCCATGGGGCCTGCTCGACGGCGACAATCTTCGTCAGGCGATGATCCACTATAATTACGCCGAAGCGCTGATGTGCCGCCGCGACTATGGGGCGGCGCAGAAGAAATTCACCGAGATGCGGCAGTCGCTCTACAGCGTCGCCAACGATCATCCGCAAAAGCTAGTCTATCTTGCCCGCGCGCTCGAGCGCACGAGCCGGCAGCCCGAAACGTTCAATTCCGACCCTTGGGTGACCATCGATAACGACGAGATGCTGAAAGCGGTGCGCGATCGGCGCAATCTTCAAAGATCTGGAAGCGCGCTACTTTCGGCGCGCAACGAGACCGGCGCGGCAGACGGCGATGGGCTCGACATCGTCTTCACCGCATTTCTCAACGTTACGCAGCGCGCGCTCGCGCCTAAACTCGCGAAAGCCGATAGCGGCATCGCATCGCAGGTGTTTCAAGAGGTTATCTACGATCCGGAGATCGCCAAGGGGTTCGCCGCCGCGCAAGAGCTGCAATCGGCAACGGCCGCGCGCGCGCTCGCCGAAGCCGTGGCGCGCGCACGCGATCCCAGCGGCACATTGGCGGGGCTGGTCGAACAGCGGCGCGAGGCAGCCAACCAGGCCATCGCTCTCGATCGAGAGCTACTCGCCGGCAATGCCGAAGCCAAGGCCAGGCTCGCCGAGGCGACTGCACGGGTCGAAGCGCTCAGCAAAGACATCGCGAC
>CBDUBW010000255.1:0-3060 GCA_965365485.1 uncultured Aquisediminimonas sp. | reverse complement strand
CGCAGCTACACCGGCGGCTATCTCAAGCCGCTGCTCGAAAAGGCCAAGCGCGTCGAAACGGTGCCCGTCGCCAAGCCCCGCACCAAGAAGAAGCAGGCGGAACTGGTGTGACACGGCGCGCGGGCTTGGGTTTCGACCCCGCCGCCATCGCGGCCGAGTTTTCAGGCGATGATTCCGACGCAAGACCCAAGCAATTTACGCTCACTGCACCGCTACGGCGCTGGCAATCGGCGAAGAGCGCGGACAACAGCAATGCCTGGTTTTTTCTGTCGGTCACGGGCTCGGCACGCGATGTGATCGCTTCGCATACTGGGCGCGGCGGCTTCGGCTCGGTCAAGGTTGAAGCCCGGATCGGTGAAACGATTTGGCGCACATCGGTTTTCCCGTCGAACGATCCTCCGGGTTATTTTCTTCCAATGAAGGTCGCGGTTCGCAAAGCCGAGCGCCTGGCCGAAGGCGATATGGTTTCCGTGGAACTGACGCTGCTCTGAGGAGCCGAGCGGAATTGGCCCTATTTCCGCTCCGGCGCGCCCGAGATCACGCGCGTGCCCCATTGCGGATAGCCCTTTGGGTTCATCGTGATATCGAGCGCGATTACCGGATCGTCGCCGGTTTCGATCCAGCCGCTGCCGTGGCAGGTCTCGCACGGCACGCGTTTGCAGCGGAAGCTGATCAGGTCGATTTCCCGGTTCCAGCTGCCATGGCCGCGGCAATCGGCGCAGATGGCGTCGAGCGCCCCGTGCCGCGGCTGAACCGGAATGTTATCGAGCGCATGCGGATCGTCGGGCCCGGCGCATGTCACGATCTTGCTGGCATGCGCCATGGCGTTCTCCTCTACGAAGGGATTAGCGGGCCGGCACGCCGCTTGTCCACATCGTCAAAAGCTAACGCCCGTCGTGATCCCAATCGCCGCGCGGCGGCCGCGGTGGGCGTGGCGGCTTGGGCCAGCTGTTGACGTTGACGTTGGTCATTGCCGCCTTAAGCATCGCACCAGCCGCACCCGTCCTGACCAACGCGGTCGCGGCGGCGATCAGCTTCTCGCCTTCCTTGCGGACTTCCTTCGGGATCTTGACCCCACCGACTTCCTTGGGAATTTTGATCTTCTTCTGCTTCTTCGCTTTGGCCATGCGCGCCTCCTGAAACTCTGTATTAGCGATGTAAGACACCGCTGGCACGGCTTCAAGTGGGTGACTACAACCCGGCCGCGATCTTCGCGATGCGATCCTCGACGCTGTCGAGCGGGTGGCGAGCAAGATCCTCAGCTTTGTAGAGACAGCTGTCGCGCATCGCATCGTCGCGCCAAAGGCGATTGATAGTGGCCGCCAATGCATCGGGCGAGGTCGCGAACAGGCTGGTTTCTGCGCCCAGCCCTGCCGCCGCGACCGCGCGCCCGTAAAGGCGTTTCTCGAGATCGTACCACGCGATGATCTGCGGCAGGCCGCTGGCGAGGCATGAACTGACGAAGCCGTGGCCGCCATGGCTGAGCGTCAATCGGCTGCGCGCGGCGATCTCGGTAAAGGGCAACGGTCGCGCGGACAGGTTCAGCCCGAGCGCTTTGCAGCGCGCGAGATGTTCGGGATGGGCATCGGACATGTGGACGCGGACGCGGCGGCCGCTTGCCGCCAGCCCTTCCCACAGTGCCGCGTCGGCGGGAACCTGATGATAAAGATAGACGAACAGCTCCTCCCCGCCGCCGCCGGGTTTTGCTGGCATGGGCGGCGTAAGCGAAGGCGCGCAGTGGCTGCCCGGGCGCGACGCGGCGTAAGGATCGAGAACCGGAAAGCTCGCAATCAGGCTATGATCCGAGGCAAACAGCGCAGGCAAGGCGGGAAGTGGCTCGCGGCCGACCGAACGCAGATCAGCATCCGCCACGTCGAGCATCTCGGCCTCGTCATAGGCCGCCTCGCCTTCGACCAGCCGGGGGAAAGCAAGCGCGTCGAAGGGTGGGCAGGCATAGCCGGTGCCGGTTTGGATCGAGACGATGCGCCCCTTGGCGGCAGCGAGAAGCGAGGGCGCGAAATCGGCAATGACGAGGTGCGGATCGAAGCTCGAAAAAATGCGATCCCAGCTGCGGATCAGCGCCGCCAGCGCTCCGGGCTTGTCGAGCCCGAGCCGGCAGAGAATGTCGCCCATCGAGGTGACCGCGCGCGTGCTCGGCTGGACGCCCGAGGTCAGCAGCCGCGACCAGATCGGCGCCTGCCAGATTTCGAGCCTTTGATCGGGATCGGTGCCGACTGCGTCGGGCTGCTGCAAGGCGAGCGCGACTTCATGCCCCTCGTCGAGAAGCCGCGCGGCAATCCCGTTTATCGCGTTGATATGTCCGCGATTGGCCCCCAGCTCCCAACCGATCAGGACCCGCGCCATCGGCGGCTAAATGCCGCCTTCGAAGGTTTCGCGCCCCATCTCGCCCAACCGCGCGACCAACGCGTCGCCGCACGCCGCGAGCACTGCCGGATCGGTCGCGCGGATGACGAAGTTTGATCCCACCCTGCCCTCGCGGAAGAAGGGGTAGCTGCCGATCTGCGCGCCGGGATGCGCTTTCTCGGTCGCGCCCAGCATATCGGCGATCTCGCTTTCGGGCACCCAACAGCCGATGCTGCGTGAGAGCAGAGGCGCGCCGCCTTCAAGACTGCCCGTCAGCGCATCGAGCATGCCCGCCGTAATGTGCGGCACGCCGGCCATGATGAAGATATTGCCGTGGCGGATGCCCGGCGCACCCGACATTTTATTCGGAATGAGCTCAGCCCCCTCGGGCACCCGCGCCATACGCAGACGCGCTTCGGTGACGCCGCCGCGGCTTTCATAATAGCGCGCCAGCATGGCGCTCGCCTCGGGATGGTGAATCACCCGAACTCCGAGCGCCTTGGCGATGGCATCGACGGTGATGTCGTCGTGCGTCGGCCCGATGCCTCCCGTCGTGAAAAGATAGTCGTTACGCGCGCGAAGCGCATTGACCGCCTCGACGATCGCCTCCTCGACATCGGGAACGACGCGGACTTCGGACAGGCGGATGCCCTGCAGGTTGAGCCACAGGGCGATCTGGCTGACATTCTTGTCCTG
>CBDUBW010000254.1:0-3061 GCA_965365485.1 uncultured Aquisediminimonas sp. | reverse complement strand
GCGCCCGCCGCGACGACATAGGCGAAGCCGAAGCCGATCACCTCGGCAAAGGCGAGCAGCAGCGCGAAGAACAGGATCAGCCCCGCGCCGACCAGCAGATATTCAACCGCCGAAACGCGGACCCCGCCGATGATGTCGAACATCAGGAAGGCGAGGAAGGTGAAGCCGATGAAGAGGAAGCCGTACTTCGTCGCGCGGTTGACCTGATCATAGAGATCGACCGGCTGGACGAGGTCGATCCGCGCATAGCCCTGGCCGCCCGAACCGGTGCTGACTTCGGGCCCTGAATAGGATGAGGGGGAGCCGGGGGCGACCGCCGTAATCGGCCCGTCGGCGGCGTTGATCAGCGGCTGGCCCAATGCGAGGTTGCCGATGCGGTAGCTCGCGGTGAAGCCCTTGTCGTTGACGTCGCGCTTGGTCGGCAGGAAGCCGCCATCGCCGCGGAAGCTCGGGCTTCGCCAGCCGCTGGTGACGTTCCATGTCGTATCGCCCGCGCGCGGCGCGAGCGTGATCGCGGCGTTGCCGCGGAAGCGGAAATCGAAGGCGACGTTCAGCGGCCCGCCCTGCAGCGGTGCCGCGTCCAATGCTGTAAAGAAGCCCGATCCGCTCGTCGTGCCGAGACCGTGGCCGGGCTCGAGCTTGAGCGCATTGCCATTGACGCTGACCCGCGGAGGCTGGCCGAACAGCCCGCTTGCATCGGAGAGGCCGAAGCGCAGCTCGGCGCGCTGCCATTGCAATGCCGGCACCGGAATGCCGCTGCGTTCGAGATTGGCGGGCATCGCGAAGCGCGCGCTGCCCTTCAGCGCGACCTGATAAACGACCGCGCGATAGATCGAGCGGCCGCGTTCTTCGGGATCGATCTGCGTATCGACCGTCGCGACTTCGGGCGAGAGCATCAGCTCCTTTTCGACCTCGATCGTCCGCGTCACCTGGCGGCCGTTCTGCTCGACGGTCTCGGTATCGGTTCCGAGATAGGGAATGACCAGCACCGGCCCCGCGACAGTCTGCGGGCCGCCCCAGCCTTCGACGATCGACGCCTGCGCGGTCTCCGACTGGTTCTGCCGGTCGTAATTGATCAGGTAGATGGCGAGCATCGGGATCGACAGCGCCAGCGCGACCAGGATCGCAACCAACAGCTTGCCGCCCGGAGTGCGATTGAGCTTGGGAGGGGGCGCACCTGGATTGTGCGGAAGCGGTTGACTGTCGTCAGCCATAGGACTCTCCTGCTGAAATAACGCTTCGTCGTAACTTATGCACGTTTCGTCGTCAATCGGCGTTCTTTGGTCGCATGCTCTGCGATGGCCCCCAGTGATGCGCCTCACCGATTGCCACAATGTCGATGACTTCCGGATGCTCGCGAAGCGCCGTTTGCCAAGTCCCGTTTTCAACTACATCGACGGGGCGGCAGACGATGAAGTGACGCGCCGCCGTAATCGCACTGCCTATGACGATTGCGACCTCGTTCCTAATGTCCTCGCTGGTGTCGCGGAGACAGACTTGAGCGTCACGGCCTTGGGCCGGAAGCTGGCGATGCCGCTATTTCTATCCCCAACTGCGCTCCAGAGAATTTTTCACTGGCAGGGTGAGCGCGGCGTCGCGCGCGCAGCGGAGAAGTTCGGTACCTTCTTTGGCATTTCCAGTTTATCGACTGTCAGCCTGGCCGAGATCGGCGCGCTGACATCAGGGCCGAAGATGTTTCAGCTTTACGTTCACAAGGATAAAGGTCTCAACGCGGCGCTGGTTGAGCAATGCAAGGCCGCTAAGTTCGATGCCATCGCCCTGACTGTGGATACCATCGTCTCGGGTAATCGCGAACGCTGCAAGCGTAGTGGTTTCACCACACCCCCGCGCGTCACTCCCGCATCGACTTTGCAATATGCCCTGAAGCCCCGCTGGGCGCTCAACTTTTTCTTCCGCGAACGCTTCTCGCTCCCAAATCTCGAAAGCCATGTCTCGGAAGGATCGAAAGAACCCATATCTATTCAGAACTATTTCAATACCCAGCTCGATCCGACGATGGATTGGAGCACGGCGGAAGCGATCCGCAAGGATTGGAGCGGCGCCTTCTGCCTCAAAGGCATCATGTCCGTCGCCGACGCCCGCCGTGCAGTCGATATCGGCGCGACCGCGATCATGGTCTCGAACCATGGCGGCCGCCAGCTCGACGGCTGCCGCGCCCCCTTCGATCAGCTCTCCGAAATCGTCGATGCCGTCGGCGGCCGGATCGAGATCATTTGCGATGGCGGCATCACCCGCGGCTCGCATGTGCTCAAGGCGCTCAGTGTCGGCGCGACGGCCTGCTCGGGCGGACGGCTCTATCTCTATGCACTCGCGGCGGCGGGGCAGGAGGGCGTCGAACGTACGCTCGGAAACCTTCGCGACGAGATCGAACGCGGCATGAAGTTGATGGGCGCAAAGCGCGTTGCCGATCTCTCACGCGCAAATTTGCGGTGGCGTTAATCTGAGGTTTTCCCCCGTTCATCGCAGGTTTCGGTTGCAGCGACGAAGCGGTGCAAAGAGGCGATAAAAATTTTGGCAGGCTTCAACCGGAGTTCAGCTTGTGACGTTCATAACCTCGATCAACAGGGACGATAAGGAGTTCACGACATGAAAACGTTTTTGACCGCTGCGGCGCTTTCGACAATGGTGGCGACAAGTTTTGCGGTGCCGCTTGTTCCGGCTGAAGCCAAGCGCGGCTATGAATATCGCGAATGGCGCGGGCGCGACGGGCGCACCTATTGCCGCAAGAAGGACGGCACTGTCGGCCTGGTGATCGGCGCCGCGGGTGGCGCTTTGGTCGGTCGCGCGATCGATACACGCGGCGAACGCACAACGGGCACTGTGCTCGGCGCGGCGGCCGGCGCGTTGCTCGGCCGTGAGGTCGCCCGCAAGCGCACCTGCCGCTAAGGTCAAGTTTCCGAAGCAACAGCCTCCCAAGGCTTGCACGCCCGTCCCGCGGCTTTAAGCTGGGGGGCGGGCTTTTTCGTGCCCGGTCATCAAGGGGATTGTTGATGGAATGGATGCTGATGCCGCTGCGGCGCTATGCCGATTTTTCGGGCCG
>CBDUBW010000253.1:0-3073 GCA_965365485.1 uncultured Aquisediminimonas sp. | reverse complement strand
CAGAAGACGCAGGAGATCAAGGAGATCAAGATGCGTCCCAACATCGACGATCATGATTATGAGACGAAGATGAAGGCGATGCACAAGTTCATCGGCGAAGGCGACAAGGTGAAGGTGACGCTGCGCTTTCGCGGCCGCGAGCTTGCGCACGGCCAGTTGGGCATGAAGCTGCTTCAGCGCGTCCAGGAGGATATGGCGGAGGAAGCCAAGGTGGAGCAATATCCGCGCATGGAAGGCCGCCAGATGCTGATGGTGATCTCACCGAAATAATCGATGGCTATCGATCCAGCGAGGTTGACCGACCGCCAGCTGCAGACGCTGATCCTCAACCATAAACGGCTAAGGACGTTTGACGATACGTATCGTCTAGCGACCGCTGAGTCAGCGCGAAGGGGTTCAACCTACCTAAGCTTAGAAGTAACTTTGAAACTAATTCAAAATGCCGCCGCTGCCGGGCATTTTGTTTCATATCTTGAAATCTGCGAGGCAAATGGAGCGCAATGGGAAAAAGCAAGGTTTCAAATCTTTAGGCACCTTGGCGACGTGCTCGACTACGCGTACGCCCATCAAATGCCGCTTCTCACGGCTATTGTGGTTGCTAAAAACCATTTGAAAGACGGAGACATGGACGTCCAAACGCGAGTCGGCTTTGTGACGGCTGCGCGCGAATTGGGGTTTGTAGTTGACGATGAAGTTGCGTTTCTCAAGCAACAGCAGGAGGCAACTTTCGCGTGGGCGAATGCTGCCCCATAATTACCCCGCCGGCGGCTCCCACAGCTCGATCGCATTGCCCTCCGGATCGTGGATGCGGGCGAAGCGGCCGGTGCTGGGATCGTCCCATTCGGGCTTGGTGATCGCTTCCACGCCCTTGGCGGCGAGATCGGCGAGAAGGCCGTCCATGTCGCGGACGCGCAGGTTGAGCATCCACTGCTTGTCGGCGGCGAAATAATCGGTCGCTTGCTTGAAAGGCGCGAACACGGTCGGCCCGCCGCGCGCATTCCAGTACCATTCATCGGGCGGATCGTCTCCGCTTGCGCAACCGGCGCCGATGCCGAGCGTCTCGCGATACCAGGCGCTCAGCGCATCGGGGTCCGCGCTTCTGAAGAATATTCCTCCGACCCCTTCGACAAAGCCCATGGTCCTGCTTCCTCTCGCCGCTGTGTTGCACAAATAGCGCACCGTGGCCGAAACTCGCACTTTTACTAGTGCTCGTGCTTTCCACGCCGCCCGGTCCGCCCTAGCATCGGACGATCCAGGAGACACTCCGGATGACATAGGAGACGGGCATGAAAAAGGCGGGGGCGTTTTTCGCATCGACGATGATTTCGGCGCTGGTTCTAGCGCAGCCGGTGATGGCGCAGGATGCGGCCACACCGCAGGCCGAGGACGAGGCGGTCGAGGAGGCGGGGACGATCATCGTCACCGCGACCAGGCGTGCCGAGGCGCTCTCCGATGTTCCGATCGCCGTCACCGCGCTTTCGGCCGAAGCGCTCGAGAATTCGGGCGTCAACGATATCCGCGCACTCAACCAGCTCGCGCCCTCGCTGATCGTCTCTGGCGCGACCAGCGAAGTCAATTTCACCGCGCGTATCCGCGGCATCGGCACGGTCGGCGAGAATCCCGGCCTCGAAAGCTCGGTCGCGCTGTTCATCGACGGCGTCTACCGCAGCCGCACCGGCGTCGGCCTATCCGAACTTGGCGAGGTCGAGCGGATCGAGGTGCTGCGCGGGCCGCAGGGGACCTTGTTCGGGCGCAACGCCAGCGCGGGCCTGCTCAACATCGTCACCAAGGGGCCACAGCGCGAGTTCGGCGGTTATTTCAGCGGCACCTACGGCAATTACGAATATATCCGCTTCGATGCGGGGGTGACCGGGCCGATCGGCGACAATTTGTCGTTCCGGCTCGACGGCGTTTCGCAGCAGCGCGACGGCTTCATCAGGAATGTGACGCCCGGCGAGCGCGACATCAACGATCGCGAACGCTGGCTGCTGCGCGGGCAGTTGCTGTTCGAGCCCAATAGCGATTTCAGCATCCGCCTGATCGGCGATTATGCCGAACGCCGCGAGAATTGCTGTGGCGCGGTGCTGCTCGGCCCGGTGCGCAATCTATCTCGCATCAATCCTGCGGGATCAGGACCGTCGAACGTGCTCGAGAGTCCCAACACGCTGTATCCGCTGCTCGTGGCGCTGGGCGAGAACACCCCGCTGCCGCCCAACGGCAAGGCTTTTGTCCGCGCTCAGGGGACGACGCCCGGCTTCGACTATCGGTCGGACACCGAGGATTGGGGCGTTTCGGGCGAGATGAATTATGATTTCGGCGGCGCAAACCTGACGTCGGTCACCGCCTATCGCGATTATCATAACGCGCAGGGACAGGATTCGGACTTCGGCCGGATCGACATCCTGCGCCGCACCGATCTCGATCGCAACTTCAAGACCTTTACCCAGGAGTTGCGGCTTCAGGGTGAGCTGTTCGACGACCGGCTCGACTGGTTGGTCGGCGCCTATTACGCCGACGAGAAGCTCGACGTCGATGACGACATCAAGTTCGGTGCCGATTCGGAACGCTATTTCAACTGCCTGCTTGCGCCCTCCTTTGGGGCCGCCTTGGTCAACCCGGCGTCGCCGACCTGCTCGAACAACCCGCTCTTCCCGGGCTTGCAGGGTGCGGCCGCGTTCTTCGGGGTCAATCGGCTGCCGGGGACGGGCGTGGTCAGAAACACCTTCCGGCAAAAGAGCCGCAACTACGCGTTCTTCACGCACAACGTCTTCGATATCATTCCCGACCGCCTGAGCATCACGCTGGGCGGGCGCTACACCAACGAGCGCAAGCGGCTGAGCTCGACCACCAATACCAACAATACGCTGTGCGGAGCCTTCGCCTCACGCACCAGCCCGCTGCCGGCGGCGTTCACGCCGACCTTGCTCGCGCTAACCTGTGCGATCAACAATACCGCCCCCGGCTTTACCAGCGCCGACCCAGGCACGACGCGCAAGGAGGACGAGTTCACCGGTACTGCCGTGCTCAGCTTCAAGGCGACCGACGATCTGCTGCTCTACGGCTCCTATTCGCG
>CBDUBW010000252.1:0-3075 GCA_965365485.1 uncultured Aquisediminimonas sp. | reverse complement strand
CGGTTCAGCCGCATGCTTCAGGGCGAGCGCGACCTGACGACGATCTCCAACCTCATCATGAGCGAACTCGCACCGCTCGTGAACGCGCAGTACGGCGTGTTCTACGTCGCCAACGAGAACGATGGCGGGCCGGTGCTTGACCTCGTGGCGAGCTACGGAGCCGACAGGCGGGCCGAAGTGAAGGAACGCTTTGAGCTGCGCGAAGGCCTCATCGGCCAGGCGGCGGCGGACCGCCGTCCGATGCGTCTTACGGGGGTTCCGGGCAACTACATCCGCATCGGCTCCGGCCTCGGCAGCGCCGCGCCCGCGAACATCAACATCCTCCCCGCGCTGTTCGAAGACGAGGTCAAGGCAGTCATCGAGCTCGCCTCGTTCGAGGAGTTCAACGAGACGCACCACAGCTTCCTCAGCCAGCTGATGGAAACCGTCGGCATCGTGCTCAACACCATCGCGGCGACGATGCGAACGGAGGAGCTGCTCAAGGAATCGCAGTTGCTCACGCAGGAGTTGCAGGCGCGCCAGACCGAGCTGACCACCAAGCAGGAAGAACTCCACAACACCAACGAGGAGCTGCAGGAGAAGGCGCAGCTACTTGAGAACGAAAAGAAGCAGGTCGAGGCCAAGAACTTCGAAATCGACATGGCGCGGCGCGCGATCGAAGAGAAGGCCGAGCAGCTCGCGCTGACTTCGAAGTATAAGTCCGAGTTCCTCGCCAATATGAGCCACGAGCTGCGCACACCGCTCAATTCGCTGCTCATCCTGTCGAAGCTGCTGGCCGACAACCAGCAGGGCAATCTCAATGCCAAGCAGACCGAATTCGCGCGGACGATTCACGCAGCGGGGACCGATCTCCTCAACCTCATCAACGACATCCTCGACCTGTCGAAGATCGAGTCCGGCACGGTCTCGATCGAGCTCGGCGACATGCCGATGGCCAGCCTCAAGCAGCACATGGAACGCACGTTCCGCCAGCTTGCATCCGAGAAGGGGCTGGCGTTCGAGGTCGATTTCGCGCCGACGCTGCCGGCCAGCATCCGCACCGACGAGAAGCGGTTGCAGCAGGTGGTGCTGAACCTGCTGTCGAACGCCTTCAAGTTTACCTCGCAGGGGAGCGTGCGCCTGTCGGTGAAGAGCGTGCGGGGCGGCTGGACGCCCAACCACCCGATTTTGCGCGAGGCGGAAGAAGCGATCGAGATCGCCGTGACCGATACCGGGATCGGCATTCCGGACGACAAGCAACGACTGATCTTCGAAGCATTCCAGCAGGCGGACGGCACGACCAGCCGGAAATACGGCGGGACGGGTCTCGGCCTTTCGATCAGCCGCGAGATCGCGCGTCTGCTCGGCGGCGAGATCCGGGTGCGTTCCGAAGTCGGCACGGGCTCGACATTCACGCTGTACGTTCCCTTGCAATCACCGGGCGTGAGCCCCGCGCTCAGTCTTCCTGAAGTGCCCGAGCTCGACGCAGTCCCGCTCGGATCCGTGGCCCAACTCGATGACCGGGACGACCTCGGCGAGGATCCGTTCGTGCTTATCGTCGAGGACGATCCGACGTACGCCTCGATCCTGCTCGATCTGGCTCATGAAGCCGGCCTCAAGGGGGTCATCTCGTCGGCCGGTTCCGGCACCACCGCGATGGTGCGCAAGATGCGACCGAGCGCGATCACGCTCGATCTCGGTCTCAGCGATATCGACGGCTTCGTGCTGCTCGACCTGTTGCGGCACGACCCCGAAACGCGCGCTATACCCGTGTTCGTCATTTCCGGCGCTGAGCAGGCGCCGCACGCGCTCACGCTGGGTGCGGCGCAGGTAATCGAGAAGCCTGCCGAACGCGAACGGCTTGCCGAACTGTTCGAGCTCATTCTGCGTGAGGCTAAACCGGCCAAGCGCAAATCGAAGAACCTATCGAAGCGCGCCAAGGCGGCCCAGGGGGCGGCATCGCTCGAGCTGCCGGGAGTGAAGATCCTCATCGTCGACGACGACATTCGTAATATCTACTCGCTGGCGAGCGTGCTCGAGGCTCAGGGTGCGACTATCGTGCACGCCGAACGCGGGGCGGACGGTATCGCCATTCTCTCGGCCGAACCCGGCATCGATATCGCCCTGGTCGACATCATGATGCCTGAAATGGACGGCTACGAGACGATGCGCCGGATACGCGCCAATCCGCAGATCGCCCATGTCCCGCTCATTGCCGTGACCGCCAAGGCGATGAAGGGCGATCGCCAGAAGTGCCTCGACGCTGGGGCGTCGGACTACATCTCCAAGCCGGTCGATATCGACTTACTGCTCGCGCTTACGCGAGTGTGGATCAGCCGATCGCGCGCGGCCGATGCCGCCGAGACTTGTGCCGCATGAGGGTTGCTGTCAGTCGTAAGGTGCCGATTGCCGAAACGCAAAAGCAGGGCAGCGCCAAGATACTGATCGTCGACGACGATCAGCGCAACCTGCTTGCGCTGACCGAGGTGCTGGCGCCGCTCGCGGAAGTCGTCACGGTGTCATCCGGCCGAGATGCCCTGCGGGCACTTCTCCATGATGATTTCGCCGTCATCCTGCTTGATGTCTTCATGCCGGACATGGACGGCTACGAGACCGCCGGCCTCATCCGTCAACGCGAGCAGACGGCGCGCATTCCGATCATCTTCCTGTCGGCTGTGAACAAGGAAACCGAGCACCTGATGCGCGGGTACGAGATGGGTGCGGTCGACTACGTGTTCAAACCCGTCGACCCGCTTATCCTGCGCTCCAAGACCGCGGTGTTCGTCGACCTCTATCAGCTGCGGCAGGAGGTCGAGGCACGCAACCGCGCGGAGCAGGAGGCCCACGAAGCGAAGCTTCGCGCCGAGCAGCAGCGGCTCGAGATTGACCGCGAGCTGCAGGCTGCCCGGCTGCGACAGGCGGCCATCCTCAAATCCTTGCCGGTAGTTCTGTTCGAGGCATCGTACTCTGAGGAGCAAGGCCTGCGGCGGCGGGTAGTGGGGGATGAGGACCGTTCGCAGGACGACGGCGAACAACCGCCGGGGAAGGTCGACGACCCCCATTGGGACGAGCATATCCCGGCTGACGATCGCGCCG
>CBDUBW010000251.1:0-3091 GCA_965365485.1 uncultured Aquisediminimonas sp. | reverse complement strand
CGCCAGCGCCAACTGGCTGGTCAAGGCGCTCGACCAGCGCCAGCGCACGATCATCCGTGTCGCCACCGAGATCGTCAAACATCAGCAAGGCTTCTTCCGCGAAGGCGTCTCGCAGCTTCGCCCGCTGACCTTGCGAACGATTGCTGAGACGATCGAAATGCACGAATCGACCGTCAGCCGCGTCACCTCGAACAAATATCTGTCCTGTTCGCGCGGGATTTTCGAACTCAAATATTTCTTCGGCAGCGGCGTGGCCTCTTCCGACGGGGGAGAGGCAGCGTCGGCTGAAGCGGTCAAAAACGCCATCCGCGCGCTGATCGGTGCCGAAGACCGCAACGCGATTCTTTCCGACGATACGCTCGTCGATCTGCTGCGCGCCAAAGGGTTCGATCTCGCCCGCCGCACCGTCGCCAAATATCGCGAGGCGATTGGTATCGGCAGCTCGGTGCAGCGGCGGCGGCAAAAGGCCCTCAGCGCAGCGGCCTAAAAACCTTGCGCCCAAGCTTTAGCTGAAGATTGACATTATTCTTCAATCGTCACAAAACTGTATTGTTTAGGCAATACGGAGGGTGTCATGCCCCGGCCCAGCACCGATATCGAGCATGTCCGTTCGCTTCTCCTCGACAAGCTCGATGGTCTTATCCAGCGCCGCGGTGCCGCGTCCGCGACGCTGGCCGAACTGGCGCAGGAAGCCGGAATGTCGCCCGCCAATATTTATCGCTTCTTCCCGTCGAAGGAGGCGCTCTACGAGGCGTCGGCCGAACGCTGGTTCGCACCCAAGATCGCGATCATGGAAGAGGTGGTCGAGAGCGATCTCTCGCCCAACGATAAGCTCTACGAATTCTTCGCGCGGCGTTTTCGTTTGATGCGCGCCAATTATGCGGCCGACCCGGCGCTGTTCGAAAGCTATCTCGACCTCGGCGATGAGCATGAAGAGATCATTCGCGGCTATATCGATCTCGGCGACCATTACCTTGCGATGATCGTCGCCGAATGCATGGCCGAGGGACATTTTCCTGGATTAAGCGTCGATCAGGCGGTTTCACTCATCAACCTCATGGTTTTGCCCTTTTGCGGGCCGCGCAATATGATGATGCTGATCCACAGCGTTACCGATGAGAAGCTGGCGCTGATCGTGAGCGCCATATTGGGCGGCCTTAAGGCGCGACCGGCAATGACCCTGGTTTCTCCGACAGCGCGCGCCGCCTGAGCTATTTGAGCTTGCGGAGCACTTCGCCCAGATAAGCGAGGCGATTTTCGCGGGGCTTTTGAGGCGTCAGCGACGATATGTCGGCATATTCGAGCCGCGGTGCACCTGCTTTGCCCGGCAGCGGCTTCGGCGTGCGCGTCGGGTAGATGAAGCCATGGACAGGCCAAGCTCTTGCGCCCAGCGCTTCGGAAGGCGCGAACCAGACGCGGACGCGGCTCCAATCTCCATGCTCCGAAACATCGCGCACTTCCACGTCACGCTCGACCTGCCCGCGTCGCCCGCCGATCGGCGACCAATTGGCATGCGTGACCTTGATTGTGCGATCGTCGACCAATTCGCTGACCGTCGCGACATGGCCAAGCTTCATGTTGCCGATGGGAATGAACGCCATCACCGCGCCGACGCGCGGGGTGTGGCCGCGCGCATAACGGCCTTCGGCCTGCCACCACCAGGTACGGGCATCGCCGAAGATACGCACGCCCGAAACTTCCCGCGCGAACGGTACGCATTCCCAATGGTAACGCGGCGCGGGTTCGATCATCGAGATCGCGCTCGCGGGCGCCGCCGCGAGCATTGCCATCGCCCCCATCCATTTGCGCATCGTCCCACTCCGACCCCTTGGCAGGTGCGCAGTAAGCGAGCGTAGTAAATACCGCCCTAATCGCTAGAAGCGCGGGCGTGGTCTTTGCTTTCGCACCTCCGCAAACGCCTGCCCTCGTGATCGATCGCGGCGCGCTGACTCACAATATTGCAACGATGCAAGCGGCCTGCGACGCGGGCGGCGTCCGTCTGCGCGCGCACGGCAAGATGCACAAATGCTCGACGCTCGGCCGTTTACAGATCGAGGCCGGTGCGGTCGGACTGTGCTGCCAGACAGTCGAAGAAGCCGAGGCGTTTGCGCGCGGCGGCATTGCGGATTTGCTCGTGAGCGCACCGCTGCCGCCCTGGGGCCCGCCGCGTCTCGCCGCGCTCGCCAAAGAAACCGGCGCAACGATTGCGGCAGTCTGCGACAGTGAAGCGCAGATCGAGCGCCTTAGCGCGGCGGCTATGAGGGCAGGGGCGGAACTCATCGCCCTGATCGATGTCGATATCGGCATGAAGCGCGCCGGTTGCGCCCCGGTCGACGCGCCGGAATTGGCGCGCCGGATCGTCGATAGCGCGGGTCTGCGCTATGGCGGCGTCCAAGCCTATTTCGGCCACGTCCAGCATCTTGCAGAGGGCCGTGAGGAGGTAAATGCGCGCGGAACCACGATTCTCGCCGCCTTAGTCAACGAACTCCGCGTGCTTGGCCTCGATCCGCCGCAGGTGACGGGCGGCGGCAGCGGGACCTATGCCTACGACATTGCCAGCGGCGTCTTCACCGAGCTTCAGTGCGGCTCCTACGCGCTGATGGACGCCGAATACGACGCGTGCGGCGGCCCCCTAGGCGCGTGGCCCTTCCGACCGGCGCTATTTATTGCTGCGAGCGTGGTGTCGGCGCGGCACGATAGCCATGTCACGATCGATGTGGGGCTAAAGGCGTCGAGTTTCGACGTGCCGTCGCATGTCGTCGACGGTGCCGCGCCCGGAAGCAAATGGCGATCGCTGGGCGACGAACATGGCGCGGTTATCCCGCCCGCCGACGCTAACCATGCCGAGAAACCGCGCGAAGGTGATCTGATCTGGCTCCAGCCCGGGCACTGCGACCCGACGATCAATCTTTACGACGCGTTCTGGGTCGTCGCCAGTGACGCGAGCGTCGAGCGCTGGCCGATCGACGCACGACGTGTGACAGCGCTGTCGCCGAGTTAGGAAAAGGCGACGCGCAGCAGCAAGCGTGGCACCGGAAAATAAAATGGCGGCCGGTGTTGTCACCGGCCGCCACTATGTCGGTTTGTCGCG
>CBDUBW010000250.1:0-3146 GCA_965365485.1 uncultured Aquisediminimonas sp. | reverse complement strand
AGTATTCGCCGCGGGCGAGTTGGCGGGCTTCGAGCAGATCCCAAAGGCCGCGGTGCTGGCCGATCAACTGCTGCGCGCCGAAGCCGAGCGCGCGTTCAACCGCGGGGGAGGTGTTAATCGCGACTGCGACGCTGCCGCTCATCTTGTGATCGGGCAGCGCGCACGCGGGGATGGTTACGCTCAGTCGCTCGGCAGCGGCATCGAGAATGACGCGGATATCTCGCCAATCGCGCACCAGCGCCAGCGCCGCGCCGATCGCGCAGCCCTCACGATCCGATTGCGCGAGCATTTCGAGCGCGTGGCGCTGGCCGACGACGGCAGCTTCGCACTCGGCATGGTTCGGGGTCGAAGGCTGTGGCCCGGCCGCAACCGCGAGCCGCGTCAGGTAATTGCGCTCGATCCCGAAGCCGTCGACCGCGGCGAGCAGCCACTTGCCGGCGGCAGGCGCGGCGCAGCGAGTCGCCGCCATGTCGACGACGCCGGGATAGCGGCCGTGAAGCGCGGCGAGGTAATGGATCGCGTCGGCGAGGTTGCGCGTCGCATAGCGGCCCTTGAGCAGCGTATCGCTGCCGACATAGTCATGCGCGCCGCTGCCTTCTGCCGCCACCAGCCGTGCGACCGTGTCGGTCGCCGGATCGATTACCGGCTGCGCCATGGTTGCTTGCGCCATCGAATATCCCTTCGTGCCGGCGCATCAGGCCGGGTGGTCCCCTGTCGGCGGGGGTCTTACGCGAAGGGCGTAAAGGGATGGTTACTCGTCGGGGTCGTCGTCCCCGGTGTCGCCGAAGTTGCCTTCTTCATCGTCATGGACGGGTTCGCCCGCGAAGGCATCCATGTCGATATGGCCGGAGCGCACCATCCCGTCGAGGCGATCGACCAGATCGGGCACGTCATCGGGGATGACCTGAGCGCGATTGCCTTCGCGATGAACGCTCTCGTCGACTTCGATTTCCCCGCCTTCGCGGCGCAGCGCCTCGATGTCGGGCGCCTGTCCTTCTTCGTCCTGCTCGCTGCTATGCGTTTCGGGAGCGTCGAAATCTTCAGGGGGCACCATCATCGCGGCCTTTCAAGCGTTAGCGTCCTTCAAACCGCCGTTGCGCGCGCGTGTTCCCGGAAGGCTCAGCGCGGTCGCTTGTGGAGATTGAGATAGGTCGGATCCCATTCGGCGACCTTTCGCAGCTCCTCCATATTAAGAAGCTCGACGCGGCCCTTGCGGAACGTGGCGAGCCCCTGTTCACGCATCACCTTGAGCGTGCGGTTGACATGAACCGAGGTGAGACCAGCGATCTCTCCCAATTCGGGCTGCGTCAGCGGTAGATCGAACGCTGCAACATCGCCGCGCCCGACCAGGCTCATACGGATCTGCAGTTCGAGAAAGAGGTGCGAAATCCGCCCGATCGCGGGGCGGCGGGCGATGCTGATCACCATTTCGCGGTGAATCGCGGCATCGATCACGGTGTGCAGCCAGAGCAAGCGAGTGAGGTGTGGATGCTCCACAGTAAGCGCGCGCAAGGCATCGTGCGGCGCGAAAGCGATCATGCAATCGGTGACGGTTTCCAGATTATGATCAAGCCGCTGGAGCAGCAAACCATGCAGATCGACGAAATCGCCTGGCAAATTCATCTCGAGAATCTGGCGGTTGCCATCGCGCATCATCTTGCTGCGGCACGCCCAGCCTTCGACAAGCAGCAGCGAGTGCGTGACTTCCTCCCCCGATCGGATGATGCAAGTGTTGCGCGGGAACTCGCGCGTATGCGAAAAAACGCGCATCAGCGCGTCTTCTTCCTGCTCTGAGAGATCATCGCGCGCGCGCATCTTCGCGAAAAAGGCATCGTACATTGCGGCCCCCTATCCGGCTAGAACGGATGGGAAACTTAAATGAGTTATGTCCCGCTGCAAAGAGCGAGCCTGCTGGAACGTTCGCAGGGCCGAGCGGTTGTTTTTTCTTCGATTGAGAAGGGACGAAAGCATGGAAGACGCGCGCATCTGGGCGTTCGAGGAAAGCCTGTGGACCGGCGACGCGGAAAATTACCGCGCCAAGATTTCCGACGACGTCGTGATGGCGTTGCCGCAACCGCCCTACAGTTTCGACAGCGCGTCAGCGGTCGAAGCTGTGAGCAACACGCCGCGCTGGGAGCGCGCCGAATTCTCGCACACCCGCGTGCATCGCCCGCAGCACGGGCTGATCGTGCTCGCTTACCATGTGAAGGCGAGCCGCGAGGGCAGCGAAGATTATAACGCGCATTGCACGACGACGATGCATCTCGAAGGGGAGCATGAGTGGAAAGTCGTTCAGCACCAGCAGCATCCCATGGGACCGATGTAACGCCGCGCGGGCAGTCAGCCGCCAGCAAGCATCCGTGCGCTAACGGGCGAGGATGCTAGACCGCTTCTCCGACCCTCAGTTCGCCATTGCGGCTGGGGCTCTGCTGATCGTGTTCGTCATCGCGATTCAGCGCTCCCGCATCATTCGCACACTCGTCAGCCTCGGCCTTTGGGGCATGCTGGGCTTCGTCCTGTGGACGATGACCCAGGGCGGGGGGCTTGGTGACCATCCCATGGTGGCGCGGATCGCCTCTGCGATCGGGGTTGAGGGCCAGCAAGTCGTCGGCGAGGAAACGCGCGTGCCGATGGCGGCGGACGGCCATTTCTGGGTCATCGCGACGATCAATGGCACGAGGCGGCGGATGATGGTCGATAGCGGCGCGACGCTGACCGCGGTGCCGCCCGCAACCGCCGCGGCTGCAGGGCTCGACGACAGCTACTACCCCGCCTCGGTGGTGTTGCGCACCGCCAACGGCGCCATCCCGGCGCAGCGGACCAACGCCGACGAACTGCGCATCGGCAACATCGTCGCGCGCGATCTCGGCATGGTCGTGTCACCCGGGTTCGGCGACACGCATGTGCTGGGTATGAACTTCTTGTCGCGGCTCAAGAGCTGGAGGGTTGAAGGGCGGACGCTGATCCTGACTCCGCATCATCCGCAGGGCGTGGGCAGTGATTAGGGGCGGCTGACACTGACACTGCGCGTGGCCCGGCAGCCACCAGACTCATTTTTGCCCACCCGCTTTGTATGTGGGGTAACGCTGGGCTCAAATTAGCAACTATTGATCCAAGAACGAGCGCATCTTCCGCGAGCGGCTCGG
>CBDUBW010000249.1:0-3199 GCA_965365485.1 uncultured Aquisediminimonas sp. | reverse complement strand
TTGGGATCGGTGCGGAGATGATCGAAGAACTCGTTGAGCGTGCCGTTGAATCCGACTTCCTTGCGGACCTCCTCCATCCCGTTCTTGATCCGCGCGACTTCAGAAAGGCCGAGTTGGTGGATTTCCTCCGCCTTCATCGGCAGCGTCGTCGTTTGGAAGATCATTTCTTCGTAAAGGGCATCGCCCCCCTTCATATATTTCAGGCCGACGCCCTCGCGCGCCTTCGGCAGATATTCGGTTTTCAGGAAGTCGCGCATCCGCGTGTAGGCGGGATAGATGTCGTTGACGATCGTCGCGCGATAGGCGGCGGTCAGGCGGGTTTTGTCAGCCTCGGAAATGCCCTCGGGGAAATTCTTGATCGGGCCGTAATATGGGGACTCCTCGACCGGCTGCTTGAGCTGGGTGTCGAGCTGTTCGATGACGTTGCCGATCGTCAGCTTGGTTTCGACCACGCCCGAGGCGAGCCCCTGCTTTTGCCGATCGATCGCGCGATCGAGCAGGACGACGAACTGCTTATGACGCTTCAAATTATTCTCGTAATCAGCAAGCGTCTTGAACGGGGCCGCGCCCTGGCCGCTTGCGAAGTTCGGATAGAAAGTGTGGAACGCCGAGAAGTGGTTGACCGGGCGCACCACCGTCAGGTCGAAAAAGCGCTTTTCGAACTGGCGCAGCGCCTGGGTTTGCTGGAACTGGAAGACGTCGTAAGCGAGCTGGTTGGTGGCATTCAATTTGCTGCGGTCGATGGTCTTGAGCCTGGCGAGTTCGGCCTCGGCCGCCTTCTTCTCGTTCGCATAATATTCGTCGGTGATGAAATCGCCGAACTGATCGGCGTAGCGCAGATCGCCGCGGAACAGCGCGAACAGCGGATTGCGGCGCAGCTGATCCTCGTCGCTGTCGGTGAACAGCTGCTTCAATTGCGCAGAGGCGTCTGCGGCGGGCGCCTGCGCGGAGGCGGCAACAGGGGCGATCAGCGCCGCCGTAGGGAGGCTGGCCAAGAGGGCAAATGCAAGGCGACGAGTCATCGAAAACGGCTCCGGGGCAAGATGAATATTGCCCGAACGCCTAGCCCATCCCCGACCAGAAGCAAAAGTCTTCGATCAACCGCAAACGGCGTTCGACGAACGTCTTACGCCAGGCTCTTGCTTGCCTGCTCGAACACGTCCTTGCTCAGCCCCGGCGTGTCGATGATGCGATTGAGTTCGGCCTGCATCAGCGCCTGGCGCTTGGCATCGAAGCGCCGCCAGCGGCCGAGTGGCGGAACCTGCTTGGCGGCGACTTGCGGATTTATCGGATCGAGCGCGATGATCGTGTCGGCGAGCAGCCGGTAGCCCGCACCGGAGGCGTCGTGGAAGCGCGGCTGGTTGACCGCGAAGGCACCGACCAATGATCGCACCCGGTTGGGGTTGTTGAGGCTGTAGTCGGCATGCCCAGTAAGTTCGCGCACCGCCTCCACCGTGTCGGGCCGCGTCGAAAAGGCCTGGGTCGAAAACCATTTGTCGATGACGAGTGCGTTGCCCCTGTACCGGTTATAGAAAATGTCGAGTGCGGGAATGCGCTCGCTCGCATTTGAGCTGACCAAGGTCGCAAGCGCCGCCTGCCGGTCGGTCATGTTATCGGCGCTCTCGAACTGCGCGAAGGCGAGAGGGCCGCCGTCGCTCTCGTCATTCGCCATCAGGTAACCGAGCGCGATGTTGCGCAACCGCCGCGCCCCCTTGGCGTGCGGCGAATAGACGAAATCACCGCCTGCGCTGTTCGCCGCATAAGCGCCGTGCCAATGATCGGTGAGCTGACTGCCCAGATCGGCGCGCAACGCTTCGCGCGCGGCGTGGATCTTGTCGGGATCGACGATGAGCATCTGATCGCCGATGAACGCCTCGCTCGGCAGCAGCACCGCTTCGGCGATGAACGCCGCGTCGAGCATATTGTTGGTCAGCGTGTTGCAGACCGCGTCGATCACCGGCTTGTGATCGGCCTTGCCCGTTGACACCGCAGCGACCAGCGTATCGACCATCAGCTGCTGCATCGCTTCGTAGCGACCGAATGGATCGTCATCGTGCGCAGCAAGGAAACTGAGATCCTCGGCGCTGCGATCGGCATCGACGATGATCGGCGCCGAGAAATTGCGGTTGATCGAAAGCACCGGCGGCGTGGCGAAGCCCCTGGCCTCAATTACCATTTGCTCGTCGCTCAGCATTTCGAGCCGCTCGCCATCATGCCCGCCTTTGTCGCGGTCGAAGAGCGCGATTTTCAGGGGGATCTGCATCGGCTTCTTGTTCGCCTGGCCCGGCGTGTCGGGAACTGTCTGAGTCAGTTTGATTTTCGCGGTGCCGCTCGCGGCGTCATACGCGACTTCGGCCTTGACGCGCGGCGTTCCCGCCTGCGCATACCACAGCCGGAACTGCGAAAGATCGCGCCCGCTCGCATCTTCCATCGCCTTGACGAACTGCTCGCAAGTCGCGGCCTCGCCGTCATGTCGTTCGAAATAGAGATCGCTGCCTTTGCGAAAATCCTCCGCTCCCAGAATGGTGTGGAGCATCCGCACCACCTCGGCACCCTTGTTGTATATGGTCGCCGTGTAGAAATTCGAGATTTCGATATAGGATTCGGGGCGGATCGGGTGCGCGAGCGGGCCCGAATCTTCCTGGAACTGGCTGCCGCGCAGCACGCGGACATCCTGGATGCGCTTGACCGCGTGCGAGCCCTGATCGGCGCTGAACTGCTGGTCGCGGAAGACGGTGAAGCCTTCCTTGAGGCTCAGCTGGAACCAGTCGCGACAGGTGACGCGATTGCCCGACCAATTGTGAAAATATTCATGCGCGACCACGCCCAGCACATTGTCGTAATCGACATCGGTCGCGCTTTCCGGATCGGCGAGGATGTAATTGGTGTTGAAGATGTTGAGGCCCTTATTCTCCATCGCCCCGAAGTTGAAATCGCCGACTGCGACGATGTTGAATATCGCGAGATCATATTCGCGACCGTAGGTGTCCTCGTCCCACTTCATGCTGGTCTTCAATGCCTGCATGGCGTGATGCGTTTTGGGCAGGTCGGCTTCGGCGACCCAGATGGCGAGATCGACATGCTTGCCGCTCATCGTCGTGAAGCTGTCGCGATTGGCGACGAGATTGCCCGCGACCAGCGCGAACAGATAGCAGGGCTTGAAGAAGGGATCGTTCCACTCCGCCCAGTGGCGGCCGTC
>CBDUBW010000248.1:0-3205 GCA_965365485.1 uncultured Aquisediminimonas sp. | reverse complement strand
AAGGCAGCGGTGACGACGGCGCTGCTGCGCGCAGGCAAAGTCCCGATGGGCGTCGCCGCCGAAACCGGGGTGCTGATGGCGAGCCCGTCGGAAACGACGCTGATCGTTTTGGGAGCGGCGGCGACGGCGCAACTGATCGTTCCGGAAACGCTTGCATTCTGGACTGTGGTGACTGCTATCGGCTTGACAATTACGCCTTTGCTCGCACGGATCGGCCATTCGGTCGCGCGTCGCATCGAATGGGGGCAGGCGTCGATCATCGACGAAGAGCCGATCGAAAGCAGCCCAGGCACAATCTTGATCGGCTTTGGACGCGTTGGGCGGATGATCGCCGAAATGCTCGAGATGCACGGGCAGCCCTATGTCGCGATCGAGGCGGATGTCGATGTCGTTACGGTTGCGCGACGCGACGGCAAGCCGGTGCGGTTTGGCGATGCCGGGCGTCCAACGCGGCTCGACAAATTACGGCCCGATCTGGCGACGGCAATCGTGATGACGATGGACGATCCAGTGCAGGCGATCCGTCTGACTCGCGATCTGCGCCGCCGCTTCCCCGAGCTGACCATCGTCGTGCGCGCGCGCGACACGGCGCACGCCGCCGAGCTGTACCGGGCCGGGGCGACCGATGCGGTGCCAGAAACGCTCGAAAGTTCACTGCAATTGTCGGAGGCGGTGCTAGTCGATCTCGGGGTCGCGATGGGGCCGGTGATCGCGTCGATCCACGAAAAGCGGGATGAGCTTCGCAGCGAAATCAAGGACGCAGCGCGGCTAAATACGCTGCCGCGGCTGGGCCCGCTGCGGCGAGCCAATGACGCCAAGGCTTAGCGAATCACGCTCCGTCCAGCATAACGCGCGACGAGCCCAAGCTCTTCCTCGATCCGGATCAGCTGATTGTATTTCGCCAACCGATCGCTTCGCGCGAGCGAGCCGGTTTTGATTTGTCCGCAATTGGTGGCGACCGCAAGATCCGCGATCGTCGCATCTTCGGTTTCGCCCGAGCGATGCGACATGACAGCGGTGTAACCCGCTCGGTGCGCCATATCGACCGCGGCCAGCGTTTCGGTAAGCGTCCCGATCTGGTTGACCTTGACGAGGATCGAGTTGGCCAATCCTTCGGCGATACCGTCTTTGAGCCGCGCGGGGTTGGTGACGAAGAGGTCGTCGCCGACGATCTGGACCTTGCTTCCGATTGCGTCGGTCAGGAGCTTCCAGCCTTCGCGGTCATCTTCGCCCATACCATCCTCGATCGAGGCGATCGGATAGCGCGCGGCGAGATCGGCGAGGTATGCAGCGTTTTCACCGGGACTACGGACGACGCCTTCGCCCTCAAAATGATAAGCGCCGTCCTTGAAATATTCGGTGGCGGCGCAATCGAGCGCAAGCATGACGTCGTCGCCCGGCGTGTAGCCGGCAGCTTCAATGCTCGCCATGATGAAATCCAATGCCTCGGGCGCGCTGGCGAGGTCGGGGGCGAAGCCGCCCTCGTCTCCGACAGCGGTCGCCAGCCCCTTGTCATGGAGCTTCTTCTTCAAGGTGTGGAAGACCTCTGAACCCATCCGCACTGCATCGAACAGGCTTTCTGCGCCGACCGGCATAATCATGAATTCCTGGAAGTCGATCGGATTGTCGGCGTGCGCGCCGCCATTTATGATGTTCATCATCGGCACCGGGAGCATGTGCGCCGAAACGCCCCCGACATAGCGATAGAGCGGAAGGCCGCGCGAGTCCGCCGCTGCCTTGGCGACCGCCAGGCTCACACCCAAGAGCGCGTTTGCACCCAGCCGCGCCTTGTTCTCGGTGCCATCGAGTTCGATCAGGCGAGCGTCGATTTCGCCCTGGTCTTCGGCCTCGTAACCCGCCAGCGCGTCGGCGATTTCGCCGTTCACCCCCTCCACAGCATCCGAGACGCCCTTGCCAAGCCAATGCTTGCCGCCATCCCGCTTCTCGACTGCTTCATAAGCCCCCGTCGAAGCTCCCGACGGCACTGCCGCGCGGCCGAAGGCGCCGTCCTCCAGGCTCACATCGACCTCGACCGTCGGATTGCCGCGGCTGTCGACGATCTGGCGGGCGTGGATGGCGATGATGGCGGTCATATCGGCGCTTTCAACGGAGGTGGACGCGAGTGGCAACGCGCCCTAGTGCGGTGGAACAGGCGATGCAATTGCCGGTTAAGCCCGCAACTCAAGCCAAGGAAATCCATGATATGGCGACCACCCCCGAAGATACTCCCGAGATCACCGAACCCAAGACGCCGCGTAAGCGGACCACGACCGTCGACGCCAGCGCCGCTAACCTTGTACAGAGTGATGCCGCTACCGGAGACGACGATGCGTCTGCGCCGCTGGGCATAGTCGATCAGGCGACCGCTACCGCGCGCAAGGCCGCATCGCGCGGCAAGGATCGCGCCGCCGGCGGTATCGAAGAGCTGGCCGGGCTGATTGAGGACGTCGCCAAGGCGATCGAATACCGGCTGGGCGATCAATATGGCAGCTATGCGCGTAAGGCTGCGACTGCCGTGTCCGGTGTGTCGGGGAATCTCAAGCAGAAGGAAGTCGATGAACTGCTCGACGATGCGCGCGATTTCGTCCGCAAGCAGCCTGGTCTGGCGCTCGGCGCCGCGGCGGCAGTCGGCTTCGCACTGACGCGGATTGTTAAGGCGGGTGAAGATGATCGTCGTGGAGGCACCGATAGCAACTGATGGCGGAAGAGGGGGACCTTCCGCCTGATCCGCGCGGCGAGCCGCCGGGGATCGCGACGCTGATGACGCGCCTTGTCCATGACGGGCAGGATTATGCGCGCGCCGAAGTCAATCTCTTCAAAGCCCGGGCGGGTGAGCGCGCGAGCTACGCGATGCCCGGCGTCGCGATGCTGGTCGTCGCGGGGGCCCTGGCCTTCGCGCTGATCGTCGCGCTTGTGGTGACGGCGATGGTGTGGCTCGCGGCAGAGCTTGGGCCGGGATTGGCGATGCTGATCGTGACGATCACCGTGCTCGCGATCATCGCTCTGCTCGGCTGGCTGGGAACCGGGCGCCTCAGAGGCGCGTTGAAGCCGCGGGAGCAGAGATGACCGACAAATTGACTGCCGCCAATGCCGACCGCAACCGGTCACGCGATCGCTTTCGAGCCAGCGCGGCTGCAGTTCGCGCGCGCCTCGACCCGGCCCGTTTGCGCGCAGACGGCGGTGCAAGGGCGCGTGACGCGATCAA
>CBDUBW010000247.1:0-3212 GCA_965365485.1 uncultured Aquisediminimonas sp. | reverse complement strand
GTGATGAAGCGCGTCACTACCGGCGCGTACATGATGTCGACCGCGCCGAACTCGCCGAACAGAAACTCGCCCTCGCCGCCATAGCGCGCGCGTGCCTGCGCCCAGATTTCCATGATCCTGTCGATATCCGCTTCGACCGCCTCGCTCGGCGGCTGGGGCGGATAGATGCGGCGGATGTTCATCGAATGCTCTCGGCGCAGCGCGGCATAGCCCGAGTGCATTTCCGCCGCCATCGATCGCGCCATCGCCCGCGCGCCTTCATCGACAGGCCAGAATTTGTCGCCGCCCGATTTCTCGTTGAGATATTCGACGATCGCGAGGCTGTCCCACACCACGACATCGCCATCCCACAGGATCGGCACCTTGCCAGATGACGGCGCGAACTCGTCGCCTTCGCGGCGTTTGTCCCATTCCTCATTGTAGAGCGGCACCACCGCTTCCTCGAACGCCAGTCCCGAATGTTTGCACGCCAGCCAGCCGCGCAGGCTCCATGAGCTATAGGTCTTGTTGCCGATAAAGAGCTTGAGCATCAGTTGGCTATGGCTTCCAACACGGCTGCCCGCAACTCTGGAAGCCCCATCCCCTTTTCGCTCGAAGTGGCGATTATCTCGGGGTGGGCGGCGGGGCGCTTCTTCACCTCCCCAGCAGTCGCGGCTGTCACCGCTTCGAGCGCGCTGGCCTTGATCTTGTCGGCCTTGGTCAGGACGACGCGGTAGCTCACCGCAGCCGCGTCGAGCATGTCCATGATCTCGCCATCGACCGGCTTCAGCCCGTGGCGGCTGTCGATCAGCACGAACGCGCGTTTGAGCACCTGCCGCCCACGCAGGTAATCGTTGATCAGGAAGCGCCATTTCTTGACGACGTCCTTGGGCGCTTCGGCAAAGCCGTAGCCCGGCATATCGACCAGCCGGAACACCAGCGGATCGCCGACATCGAAGAAGTTGAGCTCCTGCGTCCGCCCGGGCGTGTTCGAGGTCCGCGCCAGCCCGTTGCGGTTGCACAGCGCGTTGATCAGCGACGATTTGCCGACGTTGGAGCGCCCCGCAAAGGCGATCTCGGGCGCGTCAGCATCGGGCAGATGCTGAAGCTGCGGCGCCGATTTGAGGAAAGCGATCGGCCCGGCGAAGAGCTTGCGGGCGGATTCGGTCAGATCGGGGTCGTTCAAGACAGATCCTCCCCAACTCGTTGGGGAGGTGGCGCGGCGCAGCCGTGACGGAGGGGTTTCCGGTGCATGACAGACCCCTCCACCATGCTGCGCATGGTCCCCCTCCCCAACGAGTTGGGGAGGGTCCCGAAAACCCTCACGTCTTCGCCATCACCACCGGCTCCTTCAGCGCCGGGTGCTTCGAATAAAGCCACTTCTGTTGCGCGATCGTCAGCAGGTTGGAAACCGTCCAGTACAGCTGCAAGCCCGCCGCGAACGGTGCCATCAGGAACATCATGATCCACGGCATGATCGAAAACATCTGCTGCTGGATGGGGTCGGTCGGCGCGGGGTTGAGCTTGAATTGCAGCCACATCGTGATGCCCAGCAATATCGGCAGCACCCCGATCGCCAGGATCGATGGCGGGGTGAAGGGCAGCAGCCCGAACAGGTTCAACACCGTCGCCGGATCGGGTGCTGACAGATCCTGTATCCACAGCGCGAAGGGCTGGTGCCGCATCTCGATGGTCAGCATCAGCACCTTGTAAAGCGCGTAGAAGACCGGAATCTGCAGCAGGATCGGCAGACAGCCCGCCAGCGGATTAATCTTCTCCTTCTGGTAAAGCGCCATCATCTCCTTCTGGAAGGCAGGCTTATCGTCCTTGTAGCGTTCCTGCAGCGCCTTCATCTTGGGCTGCACCGCGCGCATCGCCGCCATGCTTGCAAACTGGCGCTGCGCGATCGGGAACATCAGCCCGCGGACGATGAAGGTCAGCAGGATGATCGCGACGCCGAAATTGCCGAAGAACTTGAACAGCGTGTCGAGCACCCAGAAGATCGGCCGCTCGATGATCTCGAACCAGCCCCAATCGATCGCCTTGCTGAAATGCGCGATGCCGAGTCTGTTCTCATAGCCGTTGAGCGCATCGACTTCCTTAGCGCCCGCGAACAGCCGCGACGTCGTCGTCACTGCCTTGCCCGGCGCGATCACCGTCTGCGGCAGCGCATATTCGGCCTGATAGGTGCCCCCCGGCCCGCCGCGGAAACCGGCATCGACGCTCGATCCTGCGGGAGGGACGAGCGCGGTCAGCCAGTAGGTCTCGCCGAAGCCGAGCCAACCGCCGCGCGTGGTGAAGCGCACATCCTTGTTGGCGGCCTCGTCGATATCCTCGTAATCGGTTTCGTAATTGACGGTGCCGTTGAACACGCCGATCGGGCCGATGTGCAGCGTCCAGCTATCGACGTCGCGCGTCGGGGCGAGGAAGCTGCCGCCGTCATGCGCGTTCTTGACGCGATTGACATAGCTGTAGGCGCGCGCCCCGACCGCGCCGCCGCCGGTGTTGGCGATGGTCTGCTCGACCGTGAACATATAGGCGTCATCGACCGAAATCCTGATGCGGAACTGCTGGCCCGCTCCGTTCGCCCAGCTGAGCGTGACGGGACTCTGCGGCGTCAGCACCGCGCGATCGGCAGTCCACACCGTGTCCGGCCCCGGCGCGGCGAGCCCGTCGCCCGACCAGCCGAAGCCCGCGAAATAGCTCTGCTTGGCCCCGCCCGGCGAAAGCAGGCGGACGGGCGGCGAGTTTTTCTTGATCGTCTCGCCATAGGTCGGCAGCACCAGATCGTCGATCCGTGCGCCCGTCAGGTTGATCGAGCCCTTCAATTTGGGCGTATCGATGCGGACGCGATTGCCTTCCGCCAGCACCGCCTTGACATCGCGCAGCACGGCGGGCGCGGGCGGCGCGACCGGGCTGCCGGGGGTTGCGGGAACGCTCTTGGTCAGGTCTGGCTTGACCGCGGGCGTCACCGGCTTGGGCGCGGGGAAGTAGATGTCCGAAATCGCGCTCCAGCCGATCAGCACGAGCGCGGACAGCACGATCGCGAGGATCATGTTGCGCGAATTTTCCAAAGCTAGCTTCCCTTCAAACCCCGGATCTGATCACGGCACCGGATCATAGCCGTGCCCGCCGAATGGATGGCACCGCAGGATACGCCTCGCCGCGAGCCAGCCGCCTTTGGCGGCCCCATAGCGGGAAAGCGCCTCGATTGCATAGGCAGAACATGAAGG
>CBDUBW010000246.1:0-3236 GCA_965365485.1 uncultured Aquisediminimonas sp. | reverse complement strand
TTCACCGCGCGATCCGGCTGGTCGTCGACAGCGGCCTCCACCACAAGCGCTGGACGCGCGAACAGGCGATCAAATATGTCGAGGATAATTCGGCGGACGCGCCGGGCGGCATCGTCAAGGCGATCGAGCGCTACATCGTCTATCCGGGGCAGGCGACCGCCTATATGGTCGGGCGGCTCAAGATCAGCGAGCTGCGCGCCAAGTCAGAGAAAGCGCTTGGCCGCAAGTTCGACATCAAGGGGTTTCATGATGTCGTGCTCAAGAACGGCCCCATGCCGCTCGATGTGCTCGAGCAGCAGGTCGACCTGTGGGTGGCAGAGCGGAAGAAGGCGTGAATAGTTCCTCCCCAACTCGTTGGGGAGGTGGCGCGGGCGAAGCCCGTGACGGAGGGGTCTATCCGCATCACAGACCCCTCCGTCAGTCGCTGCGCTCCTGCCACCTCCCCAACAAGTTAGGGAGGATCTAGATTTGCCCCTAGCCCTCACTCTCGCGCTTCGCGATCTGCGCGGTGGGCTGCGCGGCCTGCGCCTGCTCGCCGTCTGCCTGTTCCTCGGCGTCGCGGCGCTGGCGGCGGTCGGCAGCTTGTCCGCCGCGATCGTCTCGGAGCTGTCTGCGCAGGGACAAAAGATTCTCGGGGGCGACCTGCAGCTCCGCGTATCGCAACGACAGGCCGACCCTGACGAGCGCGCCGCGTTCGCCAAGGCAGGGCAAGTTGCCGAAACCGTTCAGATGCGCGCGATGGCGCAGGCCGACGGTGCGGAGAGCCTGCTGATCGAGCTCAAAGGCATTGACGCCGCCTGGCCGCTCTATGGCGAGTTCAGGCTTCAATCCGGAGCGCGCGGGACGCGGCCGAGCGGCAACCGCGTCGCCATCGCCCCGGCCCTTGCGGAAAGGATGAAGCTTCGCCCCGGCAGCCGCCTCCAGATTGGTGCGGCCGATTTCGAAGTTATGGGCATCATCGCCGAAGAGCCCGACCGCGTCGGTGATGGCTTCACGCTTGGTCCCGTCGTCTTGACGGACATGGCGGGGCTCGATGCGACCGGGCTGGTCCAGCCGGGCAGCCTGTTCACGAGCAAGTATCGTATCAAGCTACCACCGTCCGCCTCGCCGACGGCAGTTGGCGATGCATTGACCTCGCGCTTTCCCTCCGCCGGCTGGGAAGTGCAGGACAGGAGCAACGGTGCGCCGGGCACGCGACGCTTCATCGAGCGGCTCGGCCAGTTTCTCGCGCTGGTCGGGCTGACGGCGCTGGTGGTCGCGGGCATCGGGGTCGGCAATGGCGTCTCCTCATGGCTCGAGGGCAAGCGGCCCGGAATTGCCACGCTCAAAGCGCTGGGCGCGTCATCGCGCACGATCGTTGAAACCTATCTGATCCAGATCGCGGTTGTCGCGACCGTGGCGATCGTCGCCGGGCTGGCGGCAGGGGCGCTATCGCCCTGGGCGGTCAAGCAATTTGCGGGCGATTTGTTGCCCGTCGCGCCACGTCTCGCGCTCTTCCCAGGGCCACTCATGCTGGCGGCGACCTTCGGACTGCTCACCGCCTTCGCCTTCGCAACAATCCCGCTCGCCCGCGCGCGACTGGTGTCGGCGGCGTCGCTCTTCAGGGGCGGCGTCGAAGCGCCACCGCCGCCGTCGCGGATGGTGCTTGCCGTGGTGCTCGCGCTTGGTGTTGCTATCGCCGCGCTCGCCGTTTTTACCGCGCGCGAGCCGCGCTTCGCGCTCTACTTCCTCGGTGGCGCGCTCGCGGTGCTTGCGATCCTGTGGGCGCTCGGCGGAATGGTGCAGGCCCTGGCAAGACGCGCGCCGCGCCCCCGCCGCCCGCTTTTCCGGCTGGCATTGGCCAATCTGCACAGGCCGGGGTCGCAGACTGTGCAGCTTGTCGTCGCGCTCGGGCTGGGGCTGACGTTATTCGCCCTGCTTGCGGTGATCGAGAGCAATTTCGCGCGCCAGATCAGGAGCAACATCCCCGAACGGGCGCCGAGCTTCTTCGTGCTCGATATTCCGTCGGAAGAGGTTGGCCGCTTTCGCAAAATCGTCACCGGGCGCGCCCCGGCGGCGGAGATCAATGCCGTGCCTTCGCTGCGCGGTCCGATCGTGGCGATCAAGGGCCAGCGCGTTTCGGACATGAAGAACATTCCCGAAGAGGCATGGATTCTGCGCGGCGATCGCGGGCTGACCTTCTCGCCGACGCTTCCTGACGGCAATCGCATCGTCGCGGGCAAATGGTGGCCCGCCGACTATGCCGGGCGGCCGCTTATCTCGCTCGACGTCCGCGCCGCGACCGCGCTCGGCCTCAAGCCGGGTGACCGCATGACCGTTTCGGTGCTCGGCGTCGAAATCGATGCCGAGATCGCCTCAACGCGGGAGATCAATTGGGATTCGCTGGGCTTCAACTTCGCCGTGATCTTTTCGCCCGGCGCCCTCGAAGGCGCGCCGTTCAACTATATGGCGACCATCGCGCTGCCCGCCGACAAGGAAAGCGGTTTGAGCAACGCGCTGGCCGAGGCTTTCCCCTCTGCCTCGCTGATCCGCGTCAAGGACGTCATCGGCCAGGTCGGCGCGCTGATGGGGCAGCTCGCGGGGGCGGTGCGCGCGGCGTCGCTGGTCGCCGTGCTGGCGGGAATCGCGGTGCTGATCGGCGCGATCGCCGCCTCGCGCCGCGCGCGGACCTACGACGCGGTGATCCTCAAGACCTTGGGCGGCAGCCGCTTCCAGATCCTTGCGGCGCAGGCAATGGAATATGCGGGGCTTGCGGCTTTGGTGTCGCTGATCGCCTTTGCCGTTGGCGCGCTCGGCGGCTGGATCGTCGTCACCGAAACGCTCGGCCTCGAATGGGATCCCGATTGGTGGCAGGTCGCGGCGACCATCGCCGTCGGCGGCATTTCCGTAATCGCGCTCGGGCTGATCGGCTCGCTCCCTGCGCTCGCGGCTCGGCCCGCGCAGGTGCTGCGGACGCTCTAGCGCCAGTCGCCTGCAGCGGCCATCCAGATCGAGATGGCCGCCAACGCCGCGGTTTCGGCGCGCAATATTCGCGGCCCAAGCGAGATCGGTCTGGCCGCAGGGTGCGCGCGGATCATCTCGCGCTCGGCTGCGTCGAAACCGCCTTCAGGGCCGATCAGGATCGCGGCGGGGCCGGGGGCAGGCGCGAATGTCTCCCCGCCGCCCTCATCGGCGAAGTAAAGCGTGCGACCATCCGGCCAGTCGCTCAGCAGTTCGGCCAGCTTCACCGGCTCGCC
>CBDUBW010000245.1:0-3238 GCA_965365485.1 uncultured Aquisediminimonas sp. | reverse complement strand
TGGTCGAGGTATTGAAGGGTTAGCGTCATCCCAGCGAAAGCTGGGATCTCTATAAAGAGACGACGCGAAATCGAAAAGGAGGTTCCAGCTTTCGCTGGGATGAAGGTTATGGGTATCGAGAGTATCGACTTCACCGCCGAGCATGAGGCTGGGCCGTCATGGGCGCGGCCCAATTGGCCGCCCGTCGCCAGCGACGATCTGACCGCGGCGCTCGATCCGACGCAGATGATTGCGGAGATCAAGGCGGCAGCGAAGAAGGGTTCGCCAGGGGCTCCGGCGCTCGTCGACGAGGCGGCAATTCAGAGCGCGGCGAGCGATTCGATCCGCGCGATGATGCTGATCCGCACCTATCGCGTGCGCGGCCACCTTGCCGCCAACCTCGATCCGCTGGGCCTCACAAAGCAGGAAATCCCCGCGGATCTTACCCCCGAGTTTCACGGCTTCACCGAAGCCGATATGGATCGCCCCATCTACCTGCGCGGCGCTTTGGGCCTAGATTATGGCAGCGTCCGCCAGATCATCGACATCCTCCGCGCCAACTACTGCGGCACCGTCGGCCTCGAATATATGCATATCGCCGACACCGAGGAGCGCCGCTTCTTCCAGGACCGGATGGAGGGTGCGGACAAGGGCATCGGCTTCACTCCAGAAGGCAAGCGCGCCATCCTCGGCAAGGTGATCGAGGCCGAGCAGTACGAAAAATTCCTCGGCAAGAAATATGTCGGCACCAAACGCTTCGGCCTCGACGGCGGCGAGGCGATGATTCCCGCGCTCGAAAGCTTCATCAAGCAGGGCGGCGCCTTGGGCGTTCGCGAGATCGTCATCGGCATGCCGCACCGTGGGCGCCTCAACGTCCTCGCCAATGTCATGGCCAAGCCGTACCGTGTGATCTTCCACGAATTTTCGGGCGGCTCGGCAAGTCCCGAGGATGTCGGTGGATCGGGCGACGTCAAATACCATCTCGGCACCAGCACCGACCGTGAGTTTGACGGGATCAAAGTCCATATGTCGCTCGCGCCCAACCCGTCGCACCTCGAAGCCGTCGATCCTGTCGTGCTCGGCAAGGTGCGCGCGATTCAAACCGACCGCGACGATCTCGCCGATCACAAGCTGGTGCTGCCGATCCTCCTCCACGGCGACGCGGCGTTCGCGGGGCAGGGAATCGTCTGGGAATGCCTGGGCTTTTCGGGCGTGCGCGGGTACAACACCGGCGGCTGCATCCACTTCATCGTCAACAACCAGGTCGGCTTCACGACGAGCCCACAATTCGCGCGCTCATCGCCTTATCCGAGCGATGTCGCAAAGGGCGTTCAGGCGCCGATCTTCCACGTCAATGGCGACGACCCGGAAGCGGTAACCTTCGCCTGCAAGATCGCGATCGAGTTCCGCCAGACCTTTCACCGCGACGTCGTTATCGACATGTGGTGCTACCGCCGCTTCGGCCACAATGAAGGCGATGAGCCGAGCTTCACCCAGCCGCTGATGTACGCAAAGATCAGGAAGCATCCGCCGGTCAGCGAAATCTACGGGGCCCGGCTGGTTGATCAGGGCGTGATCGACAAGAACTGGACGAACGAGCATGCGACCCATTTCGTCGCCACGCTCGAAAACGAGTTCGAGGCGGGCAAGAATTATCGCGCCAATGAGGCCGACTGGTTCGGCGGACGTTGGGCAGGCCTCAACAAGCCTGCCGATCCGGAGTCCGCGCGGCGTAACGTCGAAACCGGCATCTCGCCCAAGCTGATGGATGGCCTCGGCCGCACGTTGACGACCGTTCCCGAAGGCCACAACATCCACAAGACATTGGAACGCGTGCTCGAAGCCAAGCGCGAAATGTTTCGATCGGGCGAGAATTTCGACTGGGCGACCGGCGAGGCGCTCGCCTTCGGATCGCTGCTGTCCGAAGGCTATGGCGTCCGCCTATCCGGGCAGGATTCGGGGCGAGGCACCTTCAGCCAGCGTCACGCCGTCTGGGTCGATCAGACCAATGAAGCCAAATATGTTCCGCTCTCGACGATCCCGCACGGCCGCTTCGACGTGCTCGATTCGACGTTGTCGGAATTCGGGGTGCTCGGCTTCGAATATGGCTATGCCGGGGCCGATCCCAAGGCGCTGGTGATGTGGGAAGCCCAGTTCGGCGATTTCGCCAACGGTGCGCAGACGATGATCGACCAGTTCATCGCCTCGGGCG
The DNA here is from genome assembly GCA_965365485.1 of uncultured Aquisediminimonas sp. GTDB lineage: Bacteria > Pseudomonadota > Alphaproteobacteria > Sphingomonadales > Sphingomonadaceae > Aquisediminimonas. The sequence goes on along the minus strand of CBDUBW010000245.1, from coordinate 1,047 downwards.
AGAGCAAGTGGCTACGCGCCAATGGTCTCGTCATGCTGCTGCCGCATGGTTACGAGGGACAAGGCCCAGAACACAGCTCGGCGCGGCTCGAACGCTTCCTGCAACTCTGCGCCGAGGACAATATTCAGGTCGCCAACTGCACGACTCCCGCCAATTATTTCCACCTGCTGCGGCGGCAGATGCACCGCTCTTTCCGCAAACCGCTGGTGGTGATGACCCCCAAGTCGCTGCTGCGGCACAAGCTCGCGATATCGAAGGCGGCCGATTTTCAGGGGGAAAGCCATTTCCGTCGCATCCTTTCCGATCCCTGGGCGCCCGCAGACGCCGATGTGAAGCGGCTGGTGCTCTGTTCGGGTAAGGTCGCGTACGACCTGATGGAAGCGCGCAACGCGGCCGGTGACGCCGACATCGCGATCGTCCGCATCGAACAGCTCTACCCCTTCCCCGGCGAGCCGCTGGTCAAGCGCCTCAAGGCGATGACCAATCTCGAGGAGCTGGTCTGGGCGCAGGAAGAGCCGAAGAATAACGGTGCGTGGTTTTTCATGGAATGCCTGCTCGAGGACTGTCTCGAGAAGGCAGGCGTCGGGCCGAAGCGGCCGCGCTATGCTGGGCGCAAGGCAAGCGCATCGCCCGCGACCGGGCTGATGAAGCGCCACGTCGCCGAACAGGCCGCGCTCGTCAGCCACGCGCTGGGACACAATGTCCGCGGCGAAATCCGCCGCCAGCGCGCCGATGCCGCCAAGGCCGCGCCTGCCACCGCCTGAAGGATCACCGATGTCGACCGAAGTCACTGTGCCCGTATTGGGCGAATCGATCAGCGAAGCGACACTGGGGCAATGGCTCAAAAAGCCGGGCGATGCCGTTGCCGCCGATGAGGCGATTGCCAGCCTCGAAACCGACAAGGTCGCGGTCGAGGTCACTGCTCCTGTCGCAGGGGTAATGGGCGCGCAGGTGGTTGGCGAAGGCGATACCGTCAATGTCGGCGCGGTGATCGCGTCGATCGAGGCGGGAACAGGCTCCACACAATCGGCTGCTACGACGCTTGCC
>CBDUBW010000244.1:0-3243 GCA_965365485.1 uncultured Aquisediminimonas sp. | reverse complement strand
TTCTTCATCACCGCCGCCGCGATCGTCGGGACGATCGGCGATGCCGAAGACCGCGCGCGCGCCGTGACGACGGTGCTTTCGACGATGCCGCCCGATGTCGCGCGGGTTCTTGCCGCGCCGCTTGCGGAAGTGATGAACGCGCGAACGGGTCTGCTGCTCTGGCTCGGCGCGCTGATCGGATTGTGGACGGTCGGCAGCCTGATCGAGACGATCCGCGACATCCTGCGCCGCGCTTACGGCACGACATTTTCGGCGAGCTTTTGGCAGTACCGTCTCTACTCGATCGGCATCATCGTCGGCGCCGTCGTCTTGCTGCTTCTGTCGTTCAGCGCACAGGTGCTTATCACCGCGCTCGAGGAGTTCATTGTCCGGGTTCTTCCCGAGCAGTTCGACGAACTCGGCTATGTGCTGGTGTCGCGCGCGGTATCCGCACTTGGGTTGTTTACCGCGCTCTATTTGCTGTTCCTGACGCTCACGCCGTCCAAATATCGCAATCGCAAGTGCCGGAAATGGCCGGGCGCGGCGTTCGTGACGGGATGGTGGGTGCTCGTCACGATCTCGCTGCCCCCACTTCTCGCAAGTTTGCTTAGCTATGACGCAACCTATGGCAGCCTTGCCGGCGTGATGGTGGTGCTGTTCTTCTTCTATTTGATCGGCCTGGGCGTGGTCGTCGGCGCGGAACTCAACGCCGCGCTGGTTGAAGTCTCGGCGCATGACGATATTGGACAGGCCGATAATCGAATGCGAGAAACGGCGGCATGAGCGGATTGATGGCTGGCAAGCGGGGGCTCATCATGGGGCTCGCCAATGATCGCAGCCTGGCCTGGGGAATCGCGAAGAAGCTGCGCGAAGCGGGAGCCGAACTGGCTTTCTCCTACCAGGGTGAAGCGCTCGAAAAGCGCGTGCGACCGCTCGCCGCCGAGCTGGGCAGCGATTTCCTGATCGATTGCGATGTCTCGGACATGACCGAGCTTGATAAGACCTTCGCCACGCTTGCGGCGAAATGGCCCAAGATCGATTTTCTCGTCCACGCCATCGGCTTCACCAACAAGGAAGCGCTGCGCGGCCGCTATTGCGATGTCGAGCTCGACAATTTCCTGCTGACGATGAACGTAAGCGTCTACAGCTTCACCGCGGTCGCCAAGCGCGCCGCCGCGATGATGTCTGAAGGTGGGACGATGCTCACGCTAAGCTACTACGGCGCCGAAAAGGTCATCCCACATTACAACGTCATGGGCGTCGCGAAGGCCGCGCTCGAGGCGAGCGTGAAATATCTCGCCAATGATTTCGGGCCCCAAGGCGTTCGCGTCAACGCTATCTCAGCGGGGCCGATCAAGACCCTCGCGGCCTCGGGTATCGGCGACTTCCGCTACATCATGAAGTGGAACGAGTATAACGCACCGCTACGCCGCAATGTCAGCATCGAGGATGTCGGCGGCGCCGGGCTTTATCTGCTGAGTGATCTGTCATCGGGCGTCACTGGCGAAACTCACCATGTCGACGCGGGCTACCACACAGTCGGCATGAAGCAGGAGGATGCGCCCGACATCGCACTGGCATGAGTTTCAACAGCTTCGGCCATGTCTTCCGTTTCACGACCTGGGGGGAATCGCACGGTCCTGCGATCGGTGGGGTCGTCGATGGCTGCCCGCCGGGGCTGGCGCTGAGCGAAAGCGACATCCAACCCTTTCTCGAAAAGCGTCGTCCGGGCACGTCGAAGTTCACGACGCAACGGCAGGAGCCCGACCAAGTCCGCATTCTTTCGGGGGTGTTCGAAGGACGGACAACGGGGACGCCGATTGCCCTCATGATCGACAATGTGGACCAGCGTTCGAAAGATTATTCGGAGGTCGCAAAGGCCTACCGCCCCGGCCATGCCGACTATGCCTATGACGCAAAATACGGCTTCCGCGATTATCGTGGCGGCGGGCGATCGAGCGCTCGGGAAACGGCATCGCGGGTCGCGGCGGGGGCAGTGGCGCGGCTGGTCATTCCGGAGGTGACGATAGTCGCCCATGTCGTTGAAATCGGCGGCGACCGCGCGACGAGTTTCGACGCGGGCGAGATCGCCCACAACCCCTTCTTTTGCGCCGATGCCGACGCCGCGGCGCGCTGGCAGACACTGGTCGATGACGCGCGCAGGGCCGGATCGTCGCTCGGCGCGATCGTCGAATGCGTAGCGACGGGGGTACCGGCAGGCTGGGGCGCGCCAATTTACGCCAAGCTGGACGCCGAACTTGCAGCGGCGATGATGAGCATCAATGCCGTGAAGGCGGTCGAGATCGGCGCTGGGATGGAGGCGGCGCGGCTACGCGGTGAGCAAAATGCCGATCCGATGCGCCCCGGTGAAAACGCGGACAGTCCCCTTTTCCTCTCGAACAATGCGGGCGGGATCGCGGGCGGCATTTCGACCGGCCAGCCCATAATCGTCCGCGTCGGCTTCAAACCCACCAGCTCGATCCTCACGCCGGTCGAAACGATAACGAGTCAAGGCGCGGCCACCGAAATCGTCACCAAGGGCCGTCACGATCCATGCGTGGGCATAAGGGGCACGCCTGTCGTCGAAGCGATGATGGCGCTGGTGCTAGCCGATCAGAAACTGCTCCACCGCGCCCAATGCGGATGAGCATTGCCTTCGCAAAACACCGGCGCTAAAGGCCCGCCTCCGGTGAATGGGGCTGTAGCTCAGTTGGGAGAGCGCGTCGTTCGCAATGACGAGGTCAGCGGTTCGATCCCGCTCAGCTCCACCACCGCAAGAGCGCTTGTTTTCAACGGCGCAGCACCCGCCCCTCATCCTCACGGCGCACCGGATTGCGCAAGAACACGACATAAGCGCGGATTGGCGCGAAGCTACGCCGGCTCGCGCCATTCGCCGCCTTGCTCCAGCCCGATCTCGAGACGGATCGGGAAGCCGATCAGCCGCGTCAGACAGGCGTGATAGCCGGGAATCGTCGATCGGCCCTGCGCTGGTCAATCTGCACGTCCAAAGCGTCGCGTCAGCATTACATCTCTTTATTCAGCCGGGCGATGTGAAGCGCCTTGGCTGCGGTGGCGCGGATGAGCGCCCGATGCTCCTTGGCAAGACTGGCGGGATCGAGCGCCGCCGGATCGATCGGGATCGCATTGTCCTTCGAAGCGGAATACCAGGGCGCATAGATGTGCTGCGCTCGCACGATGGCCCATGCCGCGGTGAGATAATTGCCGAAGCGATCGGGATTGAGATCGGGGAAAAGCCGGTCTGGA
>CBDUBW010000243.1:0-3269 GCA_965365485.1 uncultured Aquisediminimonas sp. | reverse complement strand
GATCCCAAGAGCGACCGAGAAATCTACAAGGAGGCGGACAAGGGCTTTCAGGTCGGCGTCGGCACAACCCAGTCAGAGCGCTTCGTCGTCATCGCGACGGGCGACAACGAGACAAGTGAGGTGCGGCTGATCCCTACCGACGATCCGCTGGCGAAGCCGTTGCTCGTCCGCGCGCGCAAGAAGGGCCTCGAATATGACGTCGAAGAGCATGACGGCACGCTCTTCATTCATACAAACGAGGACAGCACGCAGTTCGGGCTGAAGACCGCGACGATTGCCAAACCCGGTGAATGGAAGCCGCTGATCGCGCCCTCGAAGGATTTCTACATGACCGGCGTCACCACCTTCGCTGACTTTTTCGTCGTCGAGGGTCGCGACAAGGGGCTCGACCAAGTCGAGATCCATTCCTACGCGGGCGGTGCGCCGAAACGCATCCCCTTCCCGGAAGCGAGCTACAGCGCAGGCCTCGACGAGAACCCTGAGTACAAGGTTTCGAAGCTGCGGTTGTCGTATGAATCCATGGTCACGCCCGACACCGTAACCGAATATAATCTCGCGACCGCCAAGCAGACCGTGCTCAAGGTCCAGGAAATCCCGAGCGGCTATGACGCCAGCCAATACGCCACCGAGCGCGTCGAGATCACTGCGCGCGACGGCACCAAGGTTCCGGTTTCGGTCGTCTACAAAAAGGGCTTCAAGAAGGACGGCAACGGCCCGCTCTACCTCTATGCCTATGGCGCCTATGGATATGCGGTTCCGCCGGGCTTCTCGACGCTGCGACTGAGCCTTCTCGATCGCGGCTTCGCCTATGCCATCGCCCATATCCGCGGTGGCGACGATCTCGGCCAGCAATGGCAGCTCGACGGCAAGCTTACCAAGCGCACCAACACCTTCAACGATTTCATCGACGCGGCGAAGGGTCTCATCGACCTGAAGTTCGCCAGGCCGGGCCGCATCGTCGCGGCGGGCGGAAGCGCCGGGGGCGAACTGATGGGCGTCGTCGTCAACGATGCGCCCGAACTGTTCGGCGCGGTCGCAGCGCACGTGCCCTTCGTCGACGTGCTTAACACGATGCAGGACGAGAGCCTGCCGTTGACGCCCGGCGAATGGCCCGAATGGGGCAATCCGATCACCGACAAGGCTGCGTTCGAACTGATCCGCAGCTATTCGCCCTATGACCAGGTCAAGGCACAGAAATACCCGCCGCTGTTCGTCACCGCGGGCCTCAACGATCCGCGCGTGACCTATTGGGAGCCCGCCAAATGGGTGGCGAAGCTGCGCGCGACCAAGACCGACGACAACGTCCTGCTTCTCAAGACCAACATGGGCGCGGGGCATGGGGGCAAATCAGGCCGCTTCGATTCACTGCGCGAGGACGCCGAGGAATATGCATTCTTCCTCTGGCAATTGGGGATGGCGGACTGACTACTGTATCCGCGCCCTCAGCTGGAAATTGAAGCTCGGCGGCCCCGCTCCCGAAAGCATCGTGCCTTTGGGGTTGAGGCAGACGTGGCGCACGGCGGGATCATATCCCGCCACCGGCGTGTAGGTGCAGGCGGCAAAGCTTGCTGGGGCAGCGGCGGCGTTCGAATAGCGAAGGTCGGTCGCCTCGGTGTAGGTCAGGCCCGATGTGGCGGCGTTGAACAGCACCGGGCCGGTCGCGGGGCCGCCGCCATCGACATCGCCATTAAAGAATTCGAGCGTGGCCGGGAGGGTATCGTAAACGAACACGCTGTCGCTGTCGGCGGGGCCGGTGCCGGTGTTGGTCGCGGTGATCGTGTAAAGCAGATCGTTGCCGGGTACCGCGAACAGGTTGGCCGAGAGCGGATCGTACACTGTTCCCGCCTTTGAAAGCGTCAACACCGCCTGGCCGAAGACAGTCACCGCATAATCTTCGACTTCTCCGTTCGGCGCCGTCGTGACACCGGCGGCCAAGCCCGTCGCGGTCGACCAGCGGAAGCGCGCGAAGGTCTGGTTGAGCGTCGCCGCCGCGGGAGGCGTGATGCTGAGCCCGATCGTTCCGGCGGCGGCGTTGGTGTCGCCCGCCCCATTGTCGGCGACATTGGTCGCGACTTGCTCCCCCGCGTCGGCAAAATCGCCATCGCCGTTCCAATCGAACCAGCCCTGCAACCGTCCACCCGCGCCCGCCACGGAAATGCTGGTTGTCGATGCCACCGAGCGGCGGAGGACCGGTGGAAATGTGACGCCATCGTCACCGGCGTCCCCGCTCGCGGTCGGACTGTTATAGCGCGCGGGCTCGCTGGTGTTGGTCGCGCCCAGCCGGATGCCGGTGACGATGTCGTGGATGGGGTTGCCGTAAGCCGCCGGCGCATCGCCGAAATCCTGCGGAACCAGGTTGCTGGGCGTTGGAATCGCAAGGTTGGGACAGGCGAAATCGAGGGATGTCAGCCGCGTCGTGCTGCCGGTGCCGAGCGCGCCGACCCGGTACTGAAAACTGCTTGTCCCCGTGTAGAATGCGACGACGATGTTTGCAGTCGCGGTCTCGTCGATTCCGGGCGCGGTGAAATTGGTGCGCGATTCGAATCGCGTGCGGTTTGCCGCCGAGGGACCTGAGGCGTTGACGTCGAGATTGGTCGGATTGTCGAGCACATAGGCCGCGTAACCCGTCGAGAATTCGGCATATTCTCGGATCTGCCCGCTATCGCCGTCGATATCGACCCCCGACGCCGCGACATCGAGCGCGATCGGGGTTGTCGTACCCGCAACGAAAAAATTGATCGTGAAATCGACGCTGCGCGCGTTCGACCCCGCCAGCTCGGGCTGAAAATTGGCGATCAGCCCGGTGTCATTGTCGATCGTCGAAAGGGTCGCGCCGTTGAGCGCGTCGATGCGGACGCGCACATCGATGCCCGTTGCGGCATTGGCGAAGCGATAGATCGCCCCCGCCTGAAGCGCGGTGCCCGAAACCAGCGTCGGATTGCGCATGTCGAGCACGGTGATCGGCCGGCCATAGCAAAGAGTGATCTGCGCCTGGGCGGGCTCGGCGGGGCCCAATGCGGCGAAAGCAAGGCCTGCCGCCCACACACCTACGCCACAAACCCTCAAACTTCGCACGGGCAGCCCCCACCCAACTGGCGGCATCACGCTAGATCGTGCTTGACTCGCTGTCCATCGCTGCGAAGTCTGAGGGCGTGTCAGCATCTCAAGCCTGGTGGAAATCGGCCGTTATCTACCAGATTTACCCGCGGTCGTTCCAGGACAGCGATGGCGATGGGGTCGGCGATCTCGCGGGGATCGAAAGCCGCCTC
>CBDUBW010000242.1:0-3270 GCA_965365485.1 uncultured Aquisediminimonas sp. | reverse complement strand
AGGTAGGTCGCCTCGGCATTGCCGAAGCCCGCATCGATATCGGCGATGATCGGCACGACGTGCGTCTGGAAAGTCTCGATCTTCTGCAGCGTCTCGGCTTCCGCCGTAGCATCCCCGCTCGCGCGAGCCGAGTCGAGAGCGCGAAACAGCAGGTTCAGCTCACGCGAATCGGCTTGGCGAAGGAAGGTGTAGATTTCTTCGATCAACGCCGGGACGCTGGTCTTCTCGTGCATCGACTGATCGGGCTGCGGCCCGAATTCGGATCGCAGCGCGGCGATCATCCAGCCCGAAAGATAAAGATATTTGCGCTTGGTCGTGCCGAAATGCTTCTTGATGCTGATCATCTTCTGCTGTGCGATGAAGCCGTGCCAGCAACCCAATGACTGAGTGTAGTTCGCGGGATCCTCGTCGAACGCAGCCATGTCGGCGCGCATGATCGCGGAGGTGTAGCGGGCGATGTCGAGGCCGGTGCGAAAACGGTTTTGCAGCCGCATCCGCGCAACGCCCTCGGCGTCGATCCCCGCCCAGGGCGCGCCCTTATCGGCGATGAGCTGGCGGGTCTGGGCGATCTGATCCTGGTAGGGCATTGGGTCCTCACTGAACTCGGTAGAAGGTCGTTGCCTTCAGACATCCTCTTCGATGTCGCGCTACGCTCGCCCTCAGCGCGGAAGCAAAAACAATCTGTAAATTATGTTGTGTCGCGGTGCGCGCAGATAGCGCATAATTGTCACATTGTAATTTTTGTGACAAAGCTTGCGCAATGGCCAGCACAAAAGTTTTTGCCGGACCCGCCGTGCGCCGCATCCGTCGTGCGCATGGGCTTACTCAGGGGGCAATGGCCGATGCGCTCGCGATTTCACCATCTTATCTCAATCTCGTCGAGCGCAACCAACGCCCGCTGACCGCGGTGCTGATGCTGCGGCTCGCCGAGCGCTTCGATTTCGATGCGCGCAGCCTGACTGGGGCGCAGCCCGGCGGCGGCGCCAAGGCGATCCGGCGGCGCCTGGGTGACCCTGCCTTCGCCGATCTCAACATCGAGCCCGCGCAGGTCGAGGATTGGCTCGCCGCCGCCCCCGATACTGCCGAGGCGTTCGCGCGCGCTTTCGATCGCATGGGCGAAGCGATTCTGCGGCTGCCCGATCCGGTGCAGGCGGCGCGGCTCGAGATCGAGCGCTGGCGCAACCATTTCGCCGATCTCGACGCGATGGCGGAAAGCTTGGCGGAAGAATTGCGCATCGCCAGCGGCGATCTTTATGGTGCGATGTCCGACCGTTTGCGAGAGCGCCACAGGATCGCTGTGCGCATCCTGCCCGTCGAGGCGATGCCCGACAAGCTCCGCCGCCTCGATCTCCATGCAAGGCAGCTGCAGATTTCGGAGCTGCTCGATCCCGCCAGCCGCAGCTTCGCGCTCGCCTTCCAGTTGGGACAATTGGAGGCGCGAGACGAGATCGAAGCGCTGGTGCGAGGCGCGGACCTGGCCGAACGCGCGAGCGAGCGGCTCTACCGGCGGCACCTCGACGGCTATTTCGCGGCCGCCGTGATGATGCCCTATGCACGCTTCCTCAAGGCCTGCGAGGCGACTGGCTATGACATCGAGCTGCTGCAGCGCCGCTTCGGCGCAGGCTTCGAGCAGGTCGCGCACAGGCTGACGACCTTGCAGCGCGTCGGTGCGCGGGGACTCCCTTTCTTCCTCGTCCGCATCGATCGCGCCGGGCAGGCATCGAAGCGCTTCGCCGGGGCGAGCGCATCGCCGCTCGCCGAAGCGGAGGGGCGCTGCCCCTATTGGATGCTGCACGAAGCCTTTGCGATGCCGGGGCGGCTGATGCGTCAAACGGTCGCGCTCGAAGATGGCAGCCTTTGGTTCACCTTCGCGCGCACGGTGACGCCGCAGGGCGCACCGAGTGGAGGGCCGCGCACTGAATTCGCGATCGGGCTGGGGATCGAAGCGGGGCTGGCCAGATCGCTGGCAATCGCGCGTGGCCATGATCTCTCGCCCGAAGCCGCGACCGCGATCGGGCTTGGCTGCCCCGCCTGCACGCGGCCCGATTGCCCGCAGCGAAGCGCGCCTCCTGCAGGCCGGGTGTTGGTGTTCAACGAGCGCGAACGGGGAATGACGCCGTTCGTCTTCGCAAACTAGGCCAGCAGCGGAGCGGCGTCGCCCATCTCGACGCCTGCGTTCTTCGCCACCGCTTCGGCCCAGACGCCCACCTTCTCGATCTCATCGGCATGCGCTTGGAACGCAGCATCATAATCGGCGGCACGCTGCTTGAGCGAGAAGGAGTCGCCGGTCTTGCTGTCATTGGCGAAAGCGGGGCCTTCGACGATTTCGCCAATTTGCGCATCGTTTAGGGGCAATCCGTAAAGCCTAGAAAGCGCCGCCAGTGCCTCCGCGGGCCTTTCGAGCAATGTCTCGCTGTCGAGCGTGGCGACACGGCCCGGAAAGTCACGCGCGAGGCGCGCGAACAAGGCCTGCTGCGCGAGCCAGCCGATCGCGGCGGCCTGAAGATCGGTGAGGCGGAGATAGTCAGCCCCTTGCAGCCCGAAATCGATCAGATTTTCCTGCAACTGCTTGGCCATCAGGTCACGCACCCAAAGCCGCCCCCACATGCCCTTCTTGGCGATAGATTTGAGAAACACGGGCAGCGGCGCACGCAACAGCAACGCCCGCGCATCGGGCCGCAGCTTGAGCATTGCCGGGGCGAGGCCGTTGAGCACGTTGGAGGGCTTGATGATCGTCACCTCATCCGCTTCAAACGGCCGAGCGAGCAGTCGCAGCGCATGATCGAGCGCTTCCGCGACGCGCGGACCCGGCGCGCCGCGCAATCGCCAGCCGGCCACGTCGTTGAGTATCTGCGGTTCTTTCAGCCCCATCGATCTGCCCGGCAAGTCGAAGGCGCGAGCCAGCAAGGTCGATCCGCAGAATGCCGAATGAAAGATGAAGTGAACCGGAGAGGGATCGCTCGCGAGCGCCACCGCCTCGCCGCGCGGCAGCACGAAGGGCATGGGTTCCTCGCCCATATGCTCGTCGGTCAAAAAGGTCGCGGCGCGGTGCGCCTCGCGCGGGACCAGCCGGAAGCGTATGGCGTCCGCTGCCTCGTCAAAGCGGTGCGCCAGCCAGCGCGGATCGTGCGCGATTTCAGCTTTGCGAGACATGCGACTGCACTTGCCCTCCGCCTCACGCTGGCGCAAGCGACCCGCGATGAGCAGCAGCGAAGTACAGCGACTTCTGGCGACGGCGCAGCAGGCGCGACAGCGCGGCGACCGGCAGGC
>CBDUBW010000241.1:0-3276 GCA_965365485.1 uncultured Aquisediminimonas sp. | reverse complement strand
ACCCGGCGATCACTGCCTGATGACCGATTCGGCATACGACCCGACGCGAAGCTTCTGCGACGGCTATTTGCGCGAATGGGGTGTCGAAACGAGCTATTACGATCCCTGCATCGGCGGCGGGATCGACGCCCTCTGCGGCGACACTACGCGCCTGATCTTCATGGAAAGCCCGGGCAGTCACAGCTTCGAAGTGCAGGACGTGCCCGCCATCGCCGCGGTTGCGAAAGCGCGCGGCATTGCGACTATCATCGACAACACTTGGGCGACGCCGCTCTATCTCCAGACGCTGCGCCACGGCGTCGATATCAGCGTGTGTGTCGGCACCAAATATCTGGGCGGCCATTCGGATGTGATGCTCGGCGCCGCCACCGCCAATGCCAAATGGTTTCCGAAGCTGCGCCGCACCGCCCAGGCGCTCGGCCAGACGGTCAGCCCCGACGATGCCTGGCTGGTGCTGCGCGGAATGCGCACGCTCGATGTGCGGATGAAACGGCATTGGGAGTCCGGCCTGGCGGTCGCGCGCTGGCTGGCGGAGCAACCGGAGGTGGCGCGCGTCCTCCATCCCGCTTTGCCCGGCTTTCGCGGCCACGAACTTTGGAAGCGCGACTTCACCGGCGCGGCGGGGCTGTTCGGCGTCGTCATGAACGGCGGAGACGAGGCGGCGCGGGCGCGACTGATCGACACGCTCACACTGTTCGGCATCGGCTATAGCTGGGGCGGGTTCGAAAGTCTGATCGTCCCCTCCGATCCCGCCAAGCACCGCACCGCGGTCCCGTGGCAGGCCGAGGGCCCGGCGCTACGGCTGAGCATCGGCCTCGAAGATTCCGACGATTTGATCGCCGACTTGCGCAAGGGGCTGGACGCGTTCGTCGCTTAAGTTTGTTGCTCTCACGCAACACCATTGCGCTCATGTCGCTCAGCACTACGCTTTTATGTTGTGCGATGCAGCAATATGCGGCAATTCGGCATCGACGCTGCCATCGCGGCCCCGCGCCTTCGGGCGATCGAGAGGCCAAGAGCAGCGCGCAGGATGGGACGAACGCAACCAACCCATAAGGGGAATTTCATGCGCAAGTCCTTCGGCCCGCTTCTGGGCCTTGCCATCGCTCTCGCCTCGACTCCGGCCTTCGCGCAGGACGAAGACGCGGGGCCCTTCACCGTTTCCGGCGGCGCGACGCTCGTCACCGATTACCGCTTCCGCGGAATTTCGCAGACCGACAAGGATTTTGCGGTCCAGGGCACGTTCACGGTCCAGCACGAATCGGGCATCTACGCAGCCGTCTGGGGATCGAGCATCGACGATTATGTCGCGGCGGGCAGCGATCAGGAGATCGATCTTTCGGCGGGCTTCCGCAAGACCTTCGGCGGCACGACCGTCGATGTCGGCGCGCTTTATTATTACTATCCGGGCGGCGAGAAGATCGTGCCCGAGGCCGACACCGATTTCCTCGAACTTTATGGCAGCCTTGCGCACACCTTCGGCCCCGTGACGGGCAAGGTCGCGGTCGCCTACGCCCCCGAACAATCGGCGCTGTCGCTGGGCTTCGGTAAGGAGGACAATTTCTACGGAAACGTCAGCCTTTCGGGCAGCTTCCAGGGGATCGGGCTGACCGCCGGCGTCGGCCGCACCTTCACCCGTAGCTTCCTTTCGGGCGGGATCAAATATACCGATTGGAACGTCGGTGCGAGCTACACGACCGGCCCGATCACCTTCGGCGTCAGCTATGTCGATACCAACAAACGCGGTTTCAGCCCTTCGGGCAAGAATATCTACAAGGCAGGCGTCGTCGGCACGATCGGGGTCGCGTTTTAGGCGTTCACTCCCAATCTCGGTCGTCACCCCGTGTTCGACACGGGGTCCCGCTTTTTCTGGACACCGCAGTGTAAAGGTGAGCGGGGCCCCGCATCAAGGGCGGGGTGACGATATGATTTGAGATAAGGCGCGGATGCTTCATTGACCGCATCCATGTCCGCCGAAGCCGAATTCATCGCCCGCCTCCGTGCCATCGCCACGTATCCCGCCGCGCGCGGGCTCGCCGATGACGCAGCAGTGCTGCGGGTCGGCGGTGAGACGCTTGTTCTCACCCATGACACGCTGGTGGAGGGCGTTCACTTCCTCCCCGACGATCCGCCCGGCGACGTTGCTTGGAAGCTGCTCGCGGTCAACCTCTCGGATCTCGCCGCCAAGGGGGCGACTCCGATCGGTGCGCTGATGGGCTATTGCCTGACCGGCGATGCGGGCTGGGATGCAGCATTCGCGACCGGCCTCTCAGAAGCGTTGACCGCGTTCGACACGCCTTTGCTCGGCGGCGACACCGTCCGCGGGCGCGAGCGCCAGCTCTCGATGACGCTGATTGGGCGGGCTGGGGGCGCCGTTCCCTCACGCTCGGGCGCGCACGATGGCGACGCGGTCTATGTCACCGGCACCATCGGGGATGCCGGGGCCGGGCTGGAAGTCGCGAAAGGCCGGGGCAGGGATGCACAGTTGCTTGCAGCCTATCGCCGCCCGCAACCCGAGCTCATGCTGGGCCGCGCGCTTGCCCCGAAAGCGACGGCGATGATGGACATATCGGATGGTCTGCTCATCGATGCCGCGCGCTTGGCGAAAGCGAGCGGGGTTGCGATCGCGATCGATCTCGACGCGGTGCCGCTTTCCCCCGCTTTCTGCGGTTTGCGTGGAAGCGATCGGGCGGCACGGATCGCGGCCGCGACCGCGGGCGATGATTACCGGCTGCTCTTCACGATGGCGCAGCTGCCACCGTGCCCGGCGACCCGCATCGGACAAGTCACTCTCGGACACGGCCTCCACCTCCACGACCGCGATGGCGACGTTCCGCTGCCCGCCACCCTCGGCTGGGAGCATTGAACGGGTTGCGCCCGCGACGCTCGCCGCTATAGGCCACCGGCGAACCGGCATATAAAGATCGCCTTATGTCGGGCAGAAGATATCGAACTGGGGTCTTTTTCCGATGATCGTTGAAATTTCCATCGCGCTCGGCCTGCTTGCCGTCGTCTATGGCTTCGTGACCAGCCGCCAGGTGCTCGGCGCGAGCGCGGGCAATGCCAAGATGCAGGAGATTGCGGGCGCGATTCAGGAAGGCGCGCAGGCGTATCTCGGGCGGCAATATCGCACGATCGCGATCGTCGGCGTCGTGGTCGCGGTGCTGGTCGGCTTCTTTCTTGGGCTGACCTCGGCGATCGGCTTTCTCATCGGCGCGGTGCTGTCGGGCGTCGCGGGCTATATCGGCATGAATATCTCGGTGCGCGCGAACGTGC
>CBDUBW010000240.1:0-3279 GCA_965365485.1 uncultured Aquisediminimonas sp. | reverse complement strand
ACCATATCCGGCACGAGCGTGACGTTAGGATTGTCGCGCGCCGCCGCTTCGAGCGCCTGCTGCACCGCCCAGCCGGTCGCGTCGTCGACATGGACGATGCGGCGGTGCGAATGCCCGCCCTCGCGGGTCAGATGCCAGCGCTCCGGGTCGCCGGGGTTGAAAGGCACGCCGAGCGCCGCCAGCCGTTCGATCGCGGCGGGTGCGTTCTCGATGACGAACTCGACCGTCTCGCGCTTGTTGAGCCCGCCGCCTGCGACCATCGTATCGCGGATATGATCTTCGAACGTATCGCCCGCCTCGAGCACCGCCGCGATCCCGCCCTGCGCCCAAGCGGTCGCTCCGTCGGACATCGCGCCCTTCGCGAGCACTGTCACCTTGCGTGTTTGCGCCAGCTGCAGCGCCGCCGTCAGCCCCGCCGCGCCCGAGCCGATGATGAGGATGTCAGCGTTCACAGGCGAGTCCGTCCGAGCGCTATATCGAGACGATCGAACAGTTTAAGCAAAGTCCGTTCGTCGACGCGGCCGATGCGTTCGATGAATTGCGCTTTGTCGACCACCACGATCTTGGCGACCTGCGCCACCGAATCACGATCCAGTTGCGTGGATGCGGCTTTGACGAGAAGTGAAGTCGGCGCAGCCGCCCATTTCGTGTTGCCGGTGATTGGCACGCAGATGATCGTGCTCAGTTTGCTGCGATTGAGTTGATCCGCCTGAACGATGATAACAGGTCGGCGATAGCCTGCAGACGATCCGATCGGGTCAGCCAGGTCCGCCCACCAAATTTCGCCCTGCAGCATCAGCGCGCCGGCGCCGCGCGACTCCGAACGATCATCTATCGAGCTTCGCAAAGACGCGGCGACCAGCTTGCCGGACAAAAGGCTCAAGGCCATCATCGCCGGCGGCATCGATCGCGGCGTTCATCGCTTCGGTCAGCCGATCGTTATCAGCCTCGTCATAATCGCGTACGAGCTTTGCAAACACGGCGCTACGTGATGTGCCCCAGCGGTGCGCCAGCCGATCGGCTTTTGCACCCAGGTCATCAGGTAGAGATATGGCCAGCTTCATACCGCGAGTAT
The DNA here is from genome assembly GCA_965365485.1 of uncultured Aquisediminimonas sp. Classification (GTDB taxonomy): domain Bacteria; phylum Pseudomonadota; class Alphaproteobacteria; order Sphingomonadales; family Sphingomonadaceae; genus Aquisediminimonas. Next base: position 2,204 of record CBDUBW010000240.1, on the reverse strand, counting down.
GACCGGATGGGTTTGTTTCGTCAACGTCAACCCGCCCGCGTCAGGTTCAAGAACACATCCTCAAGATCGGCCTCACGCGTCGAGACGTCGACGATGCCGTATCCTGCAGACTGCACTTCTGCGAGGACTTCACCGGCATTGGTATGGGCCTTGCTGAAGGTGATCGCGAGGACACGATCACCCGCCAGATCCACCTTCTGAAATGTGGGCGAGGCGGGGACGGTCGCGACGTCGCGATCGACGGTCACTTCGACCACTTTCTCTTGCGCCATGTCGACAAGCTCGCGGGTCGGCTTGTTCGCGATCAGCTCACCATGGTTGATGATGGCGATGCGATCGCACAACTCCTCGGCCTCTTCGAGATAGTGGGTGGTGAGCACGATCGTCACGCCTTGGGCATGAAGCTCGCGGACATAGGCCCAAAGCTGCTGGCGCAGTTCGACATCGACGCCCGCGGTCGGCTCGTCGAGCACGAGGATCGGCGGCGAATGGACCAGCGCCTTGGCGACGAGCAGCCGCCGCTTCATCCCGCCCGAAAGCGTGCGGGCATAGGCGTCATGCTTGTCCTCGAGCCGCACCGCGCGGAGCAACTCCATCGACCGGCGTTTGGCCTTGGGCACGCCGTAGAGCCCGGCAACGAGCTCGAGCGTTTCGAACGGCGTGAAGAAGGGGTCGAACACGATTTCCTGCGGCACGACACCAATCGAGTTCCTGGCGTTGCGCGGATGCGCGTCGATATCGAAGCCCCAAATGCTCGCGCTGCCGCCGCTTTTCATCACCATTCCGGAGAGGATGTTGATGAGTGTCGATTTGCCCGCACCGTTGGGGCCGAGCAGTCCGAAGATCTGGCCGCGCGGTACGTCGAGCGTCACGCCCTTCAGCGCCTCCTTGCCGCCGGCATAGGTCTTGCGAAGCTGGTCGATGCTGATCGCGGCACTGGTCATGGCGGTCGCTTAGCCGCCTCGCGAGACGCCCGCAAACCGGCAATGATGAACGCGATTTTTACCATATCGTTACACGCTAGCTTCGGTGATGCGCACTAGGGGCCGCGACGTGGGAACGATTTCAAGAATTGGCACGGCGCTCGCCGTGGCCGCGCTCGCGGGGGGGACATCCGCGCACGCTGCACAACGCAACGCCTTGGCGAAAGGCGTCGTCGTCAGCGCGCTCTCCTTTCTCAATGTCGAGGAGCTCGAGTTCGGATCGCTGCTCGCGGGCACGACTGCGGGCACGGTCGTGGTCGATCCGGCATCGGTGCGCACGCGCACTGGCGGCGTCACGCTTTCGGGGGGATTGGTGCAGCCCGCGCGCTTCGCCGGGCGCGGCGCCTTCAACCAGATCGTTGCGGTCTCGGCGCCGACCAGCTTTACCCTGACCCGCGCAGGCGGCGGGGGAACGATGACAGTCGATACGCTCGTCATCGGCAGCACGCCGACGGCGGTGCTCGGGCCGACACCGCAGACCTTCCGCATCGCTTCGCCGACCGGCATCTTCAATTTCCCGGTCGGCGGCACATTGCGTGTCGCGGCCAATCAGGCACCCGGTGACTATTCGGGCACCTTCACCGTCACGCTTAATTATCAGTAAGCATCGACGACCGGCACGTCTTACGCGGCCGTTAATCACGCCGCTTCAGCGCCGCTTAGTAGTTCGCGCGCCAAGGGGCACGCCATGGAATTCCGAACCTTCTCATCGATCGCCCGCCTCGCAGCCTTGGCCGCAATCGCCGGCGTCGCGCTGCCGGCTCAGGTCGCACAGGCGGCAGGCACGAACGGCACCGCGAGCGCCGTGGTCGTGCGGCAGCTCTCGCTGGTGAAAACCGAAGATTTGGATTGGGGAACGCTGGTTCCCAGCCCGCTTGCCGGGACGGTGACGATCAACGCCACGTCAGGCGCGCGATCGGTTACGGGCGGCGTAACAGCGGCGGGGGGAACGCCGCGTCGCGCCGAATTCGTCGGGGCAGGACGCCTTGGTGTGCTCACCCTCATCGCGCTCGGCGCCTCGCCGACGCTTTCGAACGGCAGTGGCGGGACGATGAACACCTTGCTTTCGCTCGACGGGCCGACGATCCGGCTCCTGACCGGCACCGGAGTTCAGACTATCGGCGTCGGCGGAATTCTCGCGGTCGGGGCGAACCAGGCGGCAGGCGATTATGCCGGCACGTTCACGCTGACCGTCAATTATCTCTGAAGGCGTTGCGGCGG
>CBDUBW010000239.1:0-3292 GCA_965365485.1 uncultured Aquisediminimonas sp. | reverse complement strand
ACCGGCGTCGATGCGCCATCGCCGACCTTCAACAGGAAGGCGGAGCCCTTTTCTGCAGGCATGAAGTTTCTCCTTTGTGATGGAAAGATCCTCCCCTTCTTGAAGGGGAGGTGGCAGTCGCGGAGCGACTGGCGGAGGGGTGGGCCACGCGGACAGACCCCTCCGTCACGGCGGGCTGCGCCGCCGCGCCACCTCCCCAACGAGTTGGGGAGGAATTAAATTGTCGCCAGCACCCGCACCCGGTGCTCGACCAGCCCCGCCCAGGGACGTTCAGGATCGCGCGCGATCAGCGAACGCACGAAGACGTTCGACGCCACCCGCCATCCGCCCAGGTCGCGGGGCAATGCTGACAAAGTCGCCGAAACCTCCGCCATCAGCTCGTAGAGCCGCAGCGCCTGGCCGGGATCGTCCCATAGCGTCACCGCCAGGCGCACTTCGCGGCCCGCTTCGGTCTTGGTGCTCCAGTCCGCCGCCGTCGCGTCGAGCGCCACGAAAGGGAAAGGCGCTTGCGGGGGTGGGCCGTCGTAAATCCCGGTCAGCGCCGCCAGCCCCGGCCGCGCCAAAAGCGCAGTCGCCGCCGCGCTTTGCAGCGCGATGATCGCCTCGCTCATCGGTGCCAGTTCCTTATTCCGGGATCGGCGATCATCCGCCGCTTGAGACCGCGGCCGGAAAGCCGCAGCCCGTCCTCGAGCGCTTCCGCGCGCAGCCCCTTGGGCGTGAACTTCGCCGCGGCGCGATTGATGATCGCCGCGATCCTCTTCTCGCCCGCCCGGTCGGCGCGGACGCTCAGCCGCCCCGCGATGCGCGCCCCGTCAATCCTGTTCTTCACAGCGCAACACCATGTGAGCGGGTTCGCGCGGGTCGCTTTCGACCGCGCGGACGTTGAGGAAGCGGCCGCGCCACACCAGCCGCGTCCGTTGCGTGATGCCTTCGCGTTTGCGCATCGTCACCGCCCAGCGCGGGCGGTTGCGAAGCGAGTCGGCAAGATTGAAGTCGCCCGGCACGATCGGCGAAACCGCCGCCCAGGCCGCCCCGTCATAGCTCCAACCTGCAATGCGGCCGGCGATGACGTCGCGCTGGTTCAATCGCGATTCGATGGTTACGCGCTCGCGCAGCGCGCCTGCGAGTTCGGCGCTCATGACAGCCGCATCCGCCGCCATGGCCGCCACAGCGCCGCGACCGCCGCGGGCGGGCCCGTATCGTCGCTCGCGTCGCGCACCGCATGGAGGTGGCCGAGCAAGCGCAGCGCGCCCTGCTTGAGCGCTTCGGGAATGAGGCTCCACCCCGTCGCGACACCCGCGCGGTAGGTCACTTCGACGCGCCTGGCATCGCCAGGCTCGGTGACTCGCACCCAGCCATCGCCATTGCCGTCGATGTCGAGGGCATAGGCGGAGGCGGGCAGGGTGAAGGCCGCGCCCTCGGCGGGCAAGCCCGTCACGCTGACGATGGCGCGCACCGGCGTCGCTGCCAGCCGCTGCCATGCCGCGGAAACCGGCATCCGTTCGGTGCATTCGCGTTCGAGGAAGACGAGGCCGGTAAAGCCTTCGCCATGGCGGATCGCGCTCGCGGCCAGCCGCGCGATCAGCGCGTCCTCGTGGCTGTGCTCGATCCGCAGATATGTCTTCGCCTCGTCCACCGCTTCCGCGGGGACGGCGATCGCTTCGATCTGGGTCATTTTTGGGTTCCGTCAGGGAGGAAGGGCCCCTCCGTCAGCCGCAAGCGGCTGCCACCTCCCCAACGAGTTGGGGAGGATCTTCGATCTCGATCCTCCCCTTCTTGAAGGGGAGGTGGCCCGCGCAGCGGGTCGGAGGGGATTGGGGCCTCAGCTCACGCCGAACTTGAGCAGCTTGATCGCCTCCGAATTGGAGACGCAGCCGCCCACGCGCTTGCTCGCGTAGAAATGCACGTAAGGCTTGTTGGTATAGGGATCGCGGATGATGCTCGTCTCCGCGCGCTCGGCGATCAGATACCCCGCGCGGAAATTGCCGAACGCGACGCCAAACGAGTTGGTCGCCATGTCGGGCATGTCCTCGGCCTCGATCACCGGATAGCCGAGCAAAGTGTCGGGCTGACCCGAGATCAGCCCCGGCTGCCAGATGTAGCCGGCATCGGTGGTTTTGAACTTGCGGATGATCGCCAGCGTCGCCGAATTCATCACCCACACCGCGCCTTGGCGATAGGGCCCGCGCAGCGTGTGGACGAGCTCGATCAGCTTGTCCGCCGGATTGCTCCCCGGAAATTGCCCCGCCACGCCGGTCGCGAGATATTGCAGCGTGCCGAAAGCGCGGACGCCATCCGCCGTGCTCGCGGTCGGGTTGGTGAGGAAGCCCTTGGGCTTGTTCGTCCCATTGCCGCTGACGAATGCCGTGCCTTCGGCCTTGGCGAATTCGGTCGCGATCTCGTTGGCGAGCCAGCCTTCGACATCGAAGGCCGCGTCGTCGAGCATCGCCTGCGTCGCCGCTGGATTGGCGTAGAGATCGCCGAAACTGGGAACGATCTCGTTGAACACCGGCGTGCTGGTCTCGGGCCGCGCTGCCGTCTCCGATGCCCAGCCCGATGCGACGCCGTTCTGCGTCACCAGACGGCGATAGCCCGCGCTCCCGACCTGGACGACGTTGGCGATGCCGCGAATCGGCGAGATCGCCTTGAGTGTCGCGTCGATATTGCTGTCGATTTCCTTGGGCACCGCATAGCCGCCATCGGCGAGCACCGCGCCCGAAAAGCTCTTCAACTCGACATCGCGACCCTGCCGCAAATAGCCCTGGACGAACGCCGCCCGCGCCGGATCGGCGATCGCCGCTCCCGAAAGCGCGGGCCGCACCACCGCGGCAGGCGGCAGCTCCATCGCCTGAAACGCCGCGTCGAGCGCGTCGGCCTTCACTTCATAGTCCATCAATCATCTCCTTCGCTCTGGACTGCCAGCACCCGCGCAAGCGGCTGCATGGGGTGGGTGACGACGCTGACCTCGATCAGATCAAGCGCCGTTAATTCACGATATGTTCTTTTGCGGGCTTGCAGGACGCGGTAGCCGAAGGAGAGGCCTTGGCCCGCCGCGATGCCGCTGTCGGGATCGACCCGCGCGATCACCCGCAGACCGTAGCCATCCTCCTCGATCCGCTCGACTCTGCCGATTTTCAGCCGCGCGTCATGCTGCCGCAGCAGCGGAATGCCCGGCGTCAAACTCCGCGCGAACGCCCCCTTGCGGACGATGTCCCCGCCCTTGTCAGGCACGTCGAATACCGCCGCGTAACCCGCGATCCGCATGGTCGATTGTCCTTATACTCATCGCCCC
>CBDUBW010000238.1:0-3294 GCA_965365485.1 uncultured Aquisediminimonas sp. | reverse complement strand
CCGCGAACGCCCGCCCCTGCCCCTGCCCCTGTTGCAAATCCGGCGGGCCAGGTTGTGCTTACTGCAAAGGAGCCGGTCTGGATCCGTGTCTACGACGCCAAGGACAAGGTGCTTTTTGAGAAGGAAATGGTCGCGGGTGAGACTTACACGGTCCCTGCCGAAGCCGAAAATCCCATGATCCGGACCGGTCGCGCCGAGCTCTTGGCCGTGACGATCGATGGTCGAGAGGTCGCCGCCCTTGGGCCGGGCGAGCAGACGATAAAGGATGTCGGCATCGGCGCCGCCGCGCTCACCGCGCGCGCTCCGCCAGCACCGCCGAATGCCGCGCGACCGCCAGCGCCCGCCGCCAATCAAGGCGTGCAACCTTGAAGCCACACCCACGCGCTTTATAAGTGCCACGAGAGTTGAGAGGGTGGGACGGAATGACCGGCACGACGCGTAGGTTTCTGACATTTCTGGCGCTTGTCTGCAGCGCTGCGGCCATGCCAGCGCTCGCGCAGTCGGATGGGGTAAGCCAGCGAGTCGGCAAGCTCGAAAAAGAAATGCGCGCCGTTCAGCGTAAAGTTTTTCCGCAAGGGATCGAGCTTGAGCCCGAGCTTGGCGGCGCGCCCCGGCCCGCGGTCAGCGCTGGAAGCCCCTCCGCCGCGCCGATCGCCGACCTTACCGCGCGCGTTGATGCGCTCGAAACGCAGCTGCGGACGCTGACCGGTCAGGTCGAGCAGGACGGCTTTAGGCTGAAGAGGCTCGAGGATGCAGTCAAGGCGTTGCAGGCCGCCAGCGCTCCGCCCGAACCAACGCCTGCTACGCCTTCCGAAGGCATGGGGCCGAACGACGTCGACGCGCCAGAGCCGACCGGCCAGCCGATCACGACTGCAGCGCCGCCGGTGGCAAAACCCGCCACGCCCAAGCCCGCGCCCGCCACCATTGCCAAGGCCGATCCCGCGCGCAAGGCGGCGATCGCCGCGGTCGAGATGCCCGCGACTGGCGATGCAGCCGAGGACGCCTATACCTATGGTTTTCGTCTATGGTCGGCCAAGCTTTACCCCGAAGCGCAGGTGAAATTGAAGGAATTCGTCGCCAAGAACCCGTCGCACAAGCGCGCCAGCTATGCCCAGAACCTGCTGGGGCGTGCCTATCTCGACGAAGGCAAGCCCGCGCTCGCTTCGGTTGCCTTCTACGACAATTATCAGAAGATGCCGCGCGGCGATCGCGCCGGAGAGAGTCTTTATTGGCTCGGAGTATCGCTGACGCGGCTCAAAAAGCCTGCCGATGCCTGCAAGGTCTTTGTCGAGTTCGATCAGGTGTACGGCCCGAAATCGACGGGCGATCTCAAGGCCAAGGTCGCGAAGGGCAAGTCCGATGCGAAGTGCACCGCCTGAGGCGGTCGCGCGTTTCGAAAGCGATGTCGCAAAGCTGATCGACGGCGCACGGGGCCGCGTCGGCGTGGCCGTATCGGGTGGTGCCGATAGCCTGGCGCTGCTGCTGCTCGCCCATGCCGCGTTTCCGAACCGCTGTCATGCGGCGACGGTTGATCACGGGCTGCGGCCCGAAAGCACTGAAGAGGCGGCACGCGTTGCCACACTATGTGCAGAGATTGAGGTCCCGCATCAAACGCTCTCCATCTCTGAACCGCCTCGGGGCAACGTGTCCGATTGGGCGCGGCGCGTACGCTACCGGGCGCTCGATTCCTGGGCGGACGGAAACGGCCTTCCCGTCATCATGACCGCGCATCATGCCGACGATCAGCTGGAGACGGTGCTGATGCGGCTGAATCGAAGCTCGGGAGTCGCCGGGCTAGCGGGCATCCGCGCGAAGCAGGGCAGGATCGTGCGACCGCTGCTCGGCTGGCGGCGCGCCGAGCTGACCGAAATCGTCGCGATGGCTGGAATTCCCCCGGTGCACGATCCAAGCAACAGCGATGATCGCTACGATCGCGCCCGGCTGCGCAAGTCGCTCGCGAGCGCCGATTGGCTCGATCCCATCGCGGCGGGCGCGAGTGCCGCAGCGCTTGCCGAGGCAGAAGACTCGCTGGAATGGGCATCGTTTCGCTATTTCAACCGGCGCACGGTGATCGCCAACGGCGTGGTCAACCTCGACGCCGCGCACCTGCCGGCGGAGCTGCGGCGGCGGCTTGTCGTGCGCTGTCTCAAAAGCATCAATCCCGCCGCCGCCCCGCGCGGCGCCGATCTCGCGCGCTTGATGACAAGCCTGTCCGCCGGCCGGCAGGCGACTCTCGCCGGGGTCCAATGCCGGGGCGGCGAGACATGGCGGTTCGCGCCCGCTCCGCTTCGTCGCGGAAACTAGGGTAAACCGTCGCCGCGCACATTGTTATTTTACCGCGACCGACTATCTTGGTTCCCAGGAAAGGCGGACAGTACGCATGAACGACGACAAGGAGCCGCAGGGCACAAGCCCCTGGATGAAAAGTTTGATGATCTGGATGGGCATCTTGCTGCTCATCGGCACCTTCGTTTCGCTGTTCGACAGCCGCAGCCGCGAAGGCGCGGCAGACGGCATCGCCTATTCCGAATTCATCGCCAAAGTCGAGGAAGGCTCGGTCAAGGAAGTCGTTCAGGCAGGCGACGTGATTACCGGCAAATTCTCGAACGGTGACGCGTTCAAGGTCTATGCCGTTCCCGATCCCGGCCTTACCCAGCGCCTCGCGGATGCGAATGTAAAATTCTCGGGCAAGCCCGAGGAAGGGCCGAGCATCTGGCTCGTCCTTCTTTACAATGCGCTGCCCTTCATCCTCATTCTCGGCGTCGGCTTCTTCATCATGCGCCAGATGCAGAAGGGCGCGGGTTCGGGCGCGATGGGCTTCGGCAAGTCGCGCGCCAAGATGCTCACCGAAAAGCAGGGCCGCGTCACCTTCGACGACGTCGCGGGCATCGATGAAGCGCGTGAGGAATTGCAGGAAATCGTCGAGTTTCTGAAGGATCCCGGCAAATTCTCGCGCCTCGGCGGCAAGATCCCCAAGGGTGCCTTGCTTGTCGGCTCGCCCGGCACCGGGAAGACCCTGCTCGCCCGCGCGATTGCGGGTGAGGCGGGCGTGCCATTCTTCACCATCTCCGGCTCCGATTTCGTCGAGATGTTCGTTGGCGTCGGCGCCAGCCGTGTCCGCGACATGTTCGATCAGGCCAAAAAGAGCGCGCCGTGCATCGTCTTCATCGACGAAATCGACGCGGTCGGCCGCCATCGCGGCGCCGGCCTCGGCAACGGCAATGACGAGCGTGAGCAGACGCTCAATCAGCTGCTCGTCGAAATGGACGGCTTCGAGGCGAACGAGGGCATCAT
>CBDUBW010000237.1:0-3308 GCA_965365485.1 uncultured Aquisediminimonas sp. | reverse complement strand
TCATCGGGCAGCGCATAGGCGATTTCGCGGATGATCGTCTCGGTTGCCGAGACAGGGATGAATTGCATGAAATCGATCTGATCGGGATAAATGTCGAAGGCGATGTTGGGCCAGAGCTTGAGATAGCACCAGTGACGCGTGGCGTCGGCGGGCAGAAAGTGCTGGTAGGCGCGCTCGGACGGATTGGCCGAAGGCCTTTCGACGAGATCGCCCCACATGTGATCGACATGATCGTGCGCCGCGATGCCGTAGCCGCGACCGAACAGCCGGGTCAGACCCGGGTGCGCGACAGGGATGTGCAGCGCATCGGAATAATTGTCGGCGATCGTCTTCCAGTTGAGTGTGCGCGGGCGCGAAGTGACACGCCCGATCGCGCGGAGGCCTTCGAAGCGGTAGGGGGCGATCAGGGCTTCAAACGGGGCCATCATCTGAGCGACCGAAGGAGCATGAGATGCGCTGTCGAGCCGCACGAATACAAACCCTAGCCACGTCTCCATGTCCACCGGCTTGAGCCCGAGCCGCGCCATATCGAGAGCAAGGTAATCGCCTCGCCCCGGCACCCCTGTCAGCCGCCCGTCGCGCGCGTAGCTCCAGCCATGATAGGGGCAGACCAGCCGCGCCGCGCAGCCGCCTTCGCCATCCAGCAAGCGACTGGCTCGATGGCGGCAGACATTGTGAAAGGCGCGCACTTCACCATCGTCGCCGCGCACCACGATGATATTCTCGCCGAGCAGTTCGAGACTGCGCCAATCGCCGGGGGCGGGGATATCGGAGAGGTGGCAGACGATCTGCCAGCTCGGGCGGATAACGCGCTCCATCTCGACCGCGAAGAAATCGGGATCGTGATAGACCCAGCCGGGCAGGCTGACGCCGTCGAGCGGGTCGGATTCGTCGGCGATCCTGAGCGAGGGGCGCGGCATAACCCGTGTTAACCGCCGCTACAGGCGCCCGCAACACGCGCGATTGTCATCGCCCGGCAACCGCGCTGCAACCGAACTGACTCGAAATTCACATCAAGCCGTCACCTTGCCCTGCCATTGGCGCGCTAGGCTGGGGGGCAGGCATGGTGACGATGTCGAAACCGACGATCGCGGCCACGCTGGCGGCAATGCTCTTTTCCGCGGCACCGACGGGTTCGGCGCTTCCGTTGACGATGCCCAAGGTCGCCGCGCTCGCACCCGGCGAGATCAGCGTGCTGACCTATAACGTCCAAGACCTTCCGTGGCCGATCGCCGCAGATCGTTCGAGCGACTTGGCGATGATCGGGATGCGACTGGCCGAGCTGCGCCGGCGCGGCGCCGCGCCGCAACTTGTGGTGCTGCAGGAAGCATTCTCCGGAGAATCGCGGCTGATGCTGCGCGCCGCGGGCTACGAACATATCGCGGTCGGCCCCACCGCCGACGACCCGCGCGCCGCGCCTGCTGTCCCGCTCGATGCCACATTCGTCGCCGCGCGCAGCGTCCGGCTCGGCGAGGGGCAGGCGCCACGGCTGTCGAGCGGGCTGATGATCGCGTCCGATTTCCCGATTCTGTCGGTCGCGTCCGCGCCTTTTCCGCGCGATGTCTGCGCCGGGGTCGATTGCCTTGCCAACAAGGGCGTAATGCTCGCGCGGATCGCCGTGCCCGGAATGACGCGACCGCTCGAGCTCGTCACCACGCATCTCAACGCAGGCAAAAAGTCGATGACTCCCCCCGCGCGCCATCTCTACGCCTGGTCGCAGCAGCTCGAAGCGATCGAACGTTTCCTCGCGGCGCACGGCGATACGAAGGCACGGCGCCTATTCGCGGGCGATGTCAATGTCTGCAATTCGCCCAAGCGGCTCGCGCGGCTCGAGCGCAAGATTGCGCGCTGGGGGATGACCGCGGTTACGGCGATGGGCAAGCCACGCTATGCCGCCGGCTGCCGCGGCGGTGCCTGCGAAGGCAATCTGCCTATTGCGTCGAACGTGCCGCTGATCGACACGCTCGACTGGCACCTCACGCGGTCCTCGGGCGGGGCAGCGTTTACGCCGGTTGCGCGCGACATCTTGTTCGGGCCGGAAGCCGATGGCTCGATGCTCTCGGATCATATCGGTTATGCGGTGCGCTACCGCATCGACGCCGCCGCAACGCAAAGCGCCCGCCGGGGGTGGTCCCCGACGGGCGCTAGGCTCTCCTCTCCAGGAAAACGCGTCTACGAACCGCCGTCCTTCAACCGCCCGAGGCGGTGAAAGAGGTTCGAGTATTTGATCGAATCGGGCGAATCGAGATTGTTTTGCAGATAATATTGCACCGCCTGCTTGAGCAGCTTGAAATCCTCGCTCGAAAAGATCGGGCGGGCCTTTGCGGGTTCGGGCATCTGCAGAATCTCCTAAGCGCTGACGATCAAGCGAACTGGTTCATCGTATTGTCAGCGCCGCCCGCTTTCAAGGCCGCTTCGCCCGCGAAATATTCCTTGTGATCGTCGCCGATGTCGCTGCCCGACATGTTCTGATGCTTGACGCAGGCCAGCCCCTCGCGAATCTCCTTGCGCTGCACGCCGAGGACGTAACCGAGCATCCCCGCCTCGCCGAAATACTCCTTGGCGAGATTGTCGGTGGAAAGCGCCGCGGTGTGATAGGTTGGCAGCGTAATCAGATGATGGAAGATGTTGGCGCGCTTCGCCCCATCGGCCTGGAAAGTGCGGATGCGCTTGTCGGCCGCGATGCCCAGCTCGGTCTCATCATATTTGACGTTCATCAGGTCGCTGCGATCGTAGCTCGAAACGTCGAGCCCCTCGGCCTGCATCGCGTCGTAGACCTGCTGGCGGAAGTTGAGCGTCCAGTTGAAGCTGGGTGAGTTGTTGTAGACGAGCTTGGCGTTAGGCACGACCTCGCGGATGCGATCCATCATGCCGGCAATCTGTTCGACGTGCGGCTTTTCGGTCTCGATCCAGAGCAGATCAGCGCCATTCTGCAGGCTCGCGATCGAATCCATCACGCAACGATCTTCTCCGGTACCGGGGCGGAACTGGAAAAGGTTCGAGGGCAGGCGCTTGGGCCGCAATAGCTTGCCGTCGCGATTGAGGATGACATCGCCGTTGCGCGCCGTGGCCGGATCGATCTCCTCGCAATCGAGGAAGTTGTTATATTGATCGCCGAGATCGCCGGGCTCCTTCGAGACCGCGATCTGCTTGGTCAGGCCTGCGCCGAGCGAGTCGGTGCGGGTGACGATGATTCCGTCATCGACGCCGAGTTCCAGGAAAGCGTAACGCACCGCGCGCACTTTCGCCAGAAAGTCCTCGTGCGGCACGGTGACCTTGCCGTCCTGGTGACCGCACTGCTTTTCGTC
>CBDUBW010000236.1:0-3328 GCA_965365485.1 uncultured Aquisediminimonas sp. | reverse complement strand
GATCGAGCAGGCGGATGGTCACGGGCAGTCCGGCCATTGCTTCGAAGATTTCAAAAAAATCGCCGCGCTGTTCGGGCAGCAGCTTGTCGAGCGCGGCTCGCCTGCCCGCCTCGTCCTCGGCGAGGATCATCTGCCGGACCAACGAGATGCGCGCGGCATCGAAGAACATGTGCTCGGTACGGCAAAGGCCGATTCCTTCCGCGCCGAAGCCGCGCGCGGTTCGGGCGTCGCTAGGCGTTTCAGCATTTGCCCGTACCTTCATCCGCCGTGCTGCATCGGCCCATTCCATCAGCGTGCCGAAATCGCCCGAAAGCTCGGGCTCGACCGTCGCGACCGCGCCTGCCATCACCTCGCCGCTGGCGCCATCGAGCGTGATGATATCGCCCTCGCGTAGAACCCGCCCGCCGACGGTCAGCGTCCCCGCCTTTGCGTCGATGGCGATGCTCCCCGCGCCCGATACGCACGGCCGGCCCATCCCGCGCGCGACCACCGCTGCGTGGCTGGTCATGCCACCGCGCGCGGTGAGGATACCCTTGGCAGCGTGCATTCCGTGAATGTCCTCCGGAGACGTCTCCACACGGACGAGGATGACGCTGTCGCCAATCGCGTTGCGGCTCTCCGCCGTATCCGCATCGAACACGATCTTGCCCGAGGCCGCTCCCGGGGAAGCGGGCAGACCCTTGGTCAGCACGTCGCGATGCGCCTTGGGATCGAGCGTCGGGTGCAGCAATTGATCGAGCGCGCCGGGCTCGATCCGCAGGATCGCCTCGTCGCGCGTGATCAGCCCCTCTTCGGCCATGTCGACCGCAATCTTCAGCGCCGCCTTTGCAGTTCGCTTGCCCGACCGCGTCTGCAGCATCCATAGCTGCCCGCGCTCGACGGTGAATTCGATATCCTGCATGTCGCGATAGTGCGTTTCGAGAATGCCGAAAACGCGCGCCAGTTCAGCGTAAACCTCGGGCATCGCCTCTTCCATGCTCAGCGGCTTGGCATTCGCCCGCTCGCGCGCGGCGCGGGTTAGATATTGCGGAGTACGAATGCCAGCGACGACGTCTTCGCCTTGGGCGTTAATCAGATATTCGCCGTAATAAGCATTCTCGCCGGTCGCGGGATCGCGCGTGAAGGCCACCCCCGTCGCGCTGGTCTGGCCCATATTGCCGAACACCATCGCCTGGACGTTGACCGCAGTGCCCCAATCGCCGGGAATGGCGTTCAACCGGCGATAGACCTTGGCCCGATCGCTTTCCCACGAGGCGAACACTGCACCGACCGCCCCCCACAGCTGGTCACTGACGTCCTGCGGGAACGGCTTGCCCCACTGGCTTTCGACGAGCCGCTTATACTCGCCGACAAGTTCCTCGAGATCCTTGGCGCTGAGTTCGGTATCGAGGAAATAGCCGCGATCCTCCTTGGCGATCTCGAGCGCGTCTTCGAAGGCGTGGTGCTCGAGCCCCAGCACGACATCGGCATACATCTGGATGAAGCGGCGATAGCTGTCCCACGCGAAGCGCGGATCGCCCGAGCTTGACGCAAGGCCTTCAACGGTTTGGTCATTGAGGCCGAGGTTGAGGACCGTGTCCATCATGCCCGGCATCGAGACGCGCGCGCCCGATCGCACCGAGACGAGCAGCGGGTTGGCCGGATCGCCGAAGCTTCGGCCCGTCACGCCCTCGATATGCGCGATGCCTGCCTTGACCTGATCGGCCAGCTCGGGCGGGAACTGCTCGCCGCCGGCGTAATAAGCGGTGCAGACCTCGGTGGTGATCGTGAAGCCGGGAGGCACCGGGAGGCCGATGGCGGCCATGCCATCGAGATTGGCGCCCTTCCCGCCGAGCAGGTTCTTGTTCTGCCCGCCACCATCATTGGCGCCGCCGCCGAAGCGGTAGACATATTGGGTCATCCGATTACTCCGCCCCAAAACCGGGTGTAAGTTCAGTAAGTTCAGTGCCTCGCGCCCCTTTGCCAGGCAACTTTGATCGCTTTTTCCGATTAGTTAGCCCTCGATCTTGGAGAAGTCGGCGACCTGATGCACCGCGTCGCGAAAGCGCGCGAGCAGCCCGAGCCGGAAGGCGCGCTTGGCGGAATCGGGATCATTGACCATCACTTCATCGAAGAAGCGGTCGATCGGCGCGCGAAGGGCCGAGAGCGCCTTCATCGCGTCTTCGAAGCGTTCCTCATCGACCGCGATCCTGGCCTTCGACGCCTCGATATCGAGCGCGCCGAGCAGGGCAATATCCGCCGCGGTCGCGCCTTCAGGCACGGTACCTTCGGTACGGCCGGGGTTTCCGGCGATGGCGCGGCGCAGTCCCTGATCGACCTCGACGAACGGATCTTCCTCGCCGGTCTGTGGGATTTGCTGCTCGGAACCCTCGGCCAAGGGCGCCTCCTCAAGTTCCTCCCCTTCTTGAAGGGGAGGTGGCAGCGGCGCAGCCGCTGACGGAGGGGTCAGGTGCTGCGTACCCCCCCGGATCGCTTCGCGATCGTCCCCCCCATCAAGATGGGGGGGATTTTGATCCCACCCCTCAGCCTTCAAGATATTCGCCGCGCGCCGATAGGCCGCGAGCAGATCGGCGCCTTCCGCGGTTTCTATGAACGATTGCAATGCCTTCACCCTCGCCAGCAGCCGGACAAGATCGTCCTCACCGCCCAGCGAGAACACCGCATCGATCAAATCGTGCCGAACCCCTGCCTCGCGCTGCTGAACTTTGAGGCGGTCGGCGAAAAAGTACCGGACGAATTCGAGGCCGTCTGCCGCACTCAACCAGCTTCGACCGGCGAGTTCGCTCCACCCCCGGTAAAGCCCTTCAACCGACCAGCGAAGGCCCTGTCCAACCTGCGTTGCCAAAATTGCCAGAGCCGCTCGACGCAGTGCGAACGGATCTTTCGACCCAGTAGGACGCTCATCAACCGCAAAGAAGCCAAACAACGTGTCCAGCTTATCCGCCAAACTCACCGCCACGGTCACCGGCGCGGTGGGCACTTCATCGCCCTGCCCTACCGGCTTGTAGTGATCGCGGATCGCGTCGGCGACGGCCTCAGGTTCGGCCTGGGCGCGAGCGAGGTGTCCGCCCATCACACCTTGAAGCTCGGGGAATTCGCCGACCATACCGGTGACGAGATCGGCCTTGCAAAACCGCGCCGAGCGCTCGGCTAAGTCTGCATCGCCCGCAACGATCTCCTCTTCGCACAGCCACCGCGCGAGCTTGGCGACACGCTCGACCTTGTCGGCGACCGTGCCGAGCTTCTCGTGGAAGACGATCTGCGAGAGCTTCTTCGCCTGCTCCTCCAGCGGAATCTTCAGATCCTGTTCCCAGAAGAACTTGGCGTC